>CAIQQO010000163.1 GCA_903873965.1 uncultured bacterium | reverse complement strand
TTTCGTCTCCTCGCATAGAGAGAAGATCGTCTGCATCGGACCGCTGGCTTCTGCCAGCGTCAGTTTCTTCTGGTTGATGCGCGAAACCTCGCTATCTTCTTTAAATGTGCTGAAAGTGTCATCAACCCACTGAAAGAAAGCAAAGGTGTCGTCCATGTGTTGCTGTTCAACACCTTCACTGACGACCTCAATCGTGATGGGCATACCCATCATCAGCCGAGTTTCCCTCATGCCTTGGCTTTGGCCGTATCCAGTGCTGACTGTACCGATTGAATAAAGGCCTGACTGGTCAGTGTTGCGCCGGAGATCACATCCACCTGCGCGTTCTGCACGCTGATCGCCTCATCGTGCAGCCACGGCATGACTTGATCGTTAATCATCTGAGAACGACGGCGATCATGGGGATAGTCAACGAACTGAATATCAACGATCCGCCCATTCTGAATCACGACTTTGACCTGTAAATTCCCATAATACGCGTTAGCAACCTTGCCCATGTACTGGCCATCCTTATAGCCTGTTGCCACAGTGATCGCTGTTGGCGTGGGTACAGGTGGCGCTGTTGGCGATGGTTGGACTGGGTGGGTTGGAGTTGCTTGTTTCAGGGCGTTTTGCACCGGTGTCCGTGTCGGGGCTATTGGACCAATAGGCGCAGCGGTACTGCTTGCAGTCGGGACTGCTGTCACGGCTTGACTCCCACTCGTCGAGGTCGGGGAGATTGTCACAACTGGCGCCGCCTGTTGATTCTGTGCTGTTTGCGCATCTTGCGCAGCCCCTTGCGGCGGTACAACTAATCCAGACGCTCCATTAGGATCACTGCTCTTGTCGTGCAGTGCATAGGCAGCAAAACTTGCTACAACAAATGCCGAGATCAGATACTTGCGTACCATGTATGCAAAGTCTTTTGGAGCCGTGGGTTTCTGGTTAGTCATAAAACTTGTTTGTCACCTGCACATGAGTAACTTAACTCAAAGTCTAGGGAGTGTCGATGAACAGAAGGTAAAATGAAGCATGTGCATGGTTATCTGCTCTTCGCTATGTTTGTGCTATTCGGGCTGGGGCTCTATGAACTGTTTGTCAACAAGATCGACGAGGCAGAGGGATCCGATTTCGCGCGCAGGCTTTTGTTGATCAGTAGCCTCGACGACCTGAAAGACCAGCTGGCGCGCGTGATTCTGATTGGCGGGTCAATCAATGTCAGCCATCTTCGGTCCGGTAACGGGACAGACTGATACCAGATAAACTCGCCGTCAGTGTTCCACAGGCTTCTTGATGTGATGATTGTATTAGAATGCGCCGTGTGAACACCCATCGCCAACCCTATACCAACGTGCTTCGGCTGCTTGTTCTTACTATAGTCAGTCTATTGCTGACGGGCTGCAGCGGGCTGGTCAATATCGTAACTGCTACGCCAAATGAGGTGCAAAGCACCGTCATCGCAGTGACCAACGCGCCTGCTGAGAATGAGACAGGTAATGTCTCCGTGACGAAGACAGCAACGCGCCGACCTCGTTCCACGGCTACACCAGCCGCCACAAACCGCGTCACAACACCAACTGCCAAATCCGCCAAACCGACGCGCACGCCCACGGTCGTTCCCAGCACGGTTGATGGATTGAAAACGATCTCACCCGTTAACCTGCCCCCCGAAGCACAACAGACGCTGGCGTTAATCGACAGCGGTGGCCCATTCCCCTATTCGCGTGATGGCATCGTGTTCCAGAACCGTGAGGGGATTCTGCCGAACAAGAGCGCGAGTTACTATCACGAATACACGGTCGTGACGCCGGGATCGGCTGATCGCGGGGCAAGGCGTCTCATCGCAGGTTCAAAGGGTGAGATCTATTACACTGATGACCACTACGTTACCTTTATGCGGGTGATCCGATGAGCGAGAAAACGTCGCAGCTATGGGCAGGCAAGGTCAAGTCTGGCGTGTACCGCTTCAGTTCACATACCAGCACCGATAGCCTGTGCGCCGAGGCGAGCAAGGCCGGCTGGCTGTGCTATCACATCGATGGCGCTACCGTCAAAGACAAGGCCGCGTTCCTGAGCGCCGTGGCAACGTCCTTGCATTTCCCGGCCTATTTTAGCCACAACTGGGATGCGCTCGAGGAGTGCCTGCGCGATTTATCGTGGGAGCATCCAGAACAGGCCAAAGGCATCCTGATCTTGTATCACGATGTGGATCGCTTTGCCAAAGCGCATCTGCAGGACTGGGCGGTAGCACTGGATATTCTGAAGTCGGCGATGACTTTCTGGCGCAAATCGCGCCGCCCGATGATCGTGTTGCTGCGCGGCGATGCCAGTTCTGCCAGTGACGCGCCTGAGTTCTAAAGTGTGAAACTGCGGCAAATGCACTATCGTATAATCCCGTTTGTTTAGTTGCATTGTTTGTATAGGAGAACGCTATGAATATGAAAGTCCCTAAAATCCCGCAGCCCCCTGGCGTGTTTGGCGAATTCCAGAAGTTTCTGACCAAGACCAATGCTATGGCGTTGGCCATTGGCGTCATTATTGGCGCGGCGTCTGGTCAGGTGGTAAACTCGCTGGTCAACGACATCCTCAACCCGCTCATCGGATTGTTACTGGCCAATGTCGATCTTGCAAGCGCCAAAATTGTGCTGGGCACGATCAAAACTGCGGATGGCAAGGTCATTGAGAATGCCTTGCGCTATGGCAATTTCATCAGCGTTATCATCAACTTCGTGATTGTCATGACCGTGGTGTTTATCATCGCCAAAGTCTTTGCCCGAGAAGTTCTCGATAAGTAGTCTCTAAATCGGCTGGTTGAGATGCGCGGGACGGACAATCTCGCGCATTTTTGATTTCCCCGGAATTGCTTTTTGTAATCCCCGTAGAATTAAGATGAAGCAACTCGGATTACAGGAAGCGATTTATGTTTAATGCAAAACCCTTAGCCAATCCCGACCGACCGATTCTGGCGCTGACGCTAGGCGATCCCGCCGGCGTTGGGCCGGAGATCACGGTGAAAGCGTTGCGGCACGCGGCCATCTACGACGTCTGCCGCCCTTTGGTGATCGGCGACCGGCGCATGCTGGCGCGCGCCGCCGAGTGGGTGGGCGTTGCGCCGTTAAAGATTCAAACCGTGGCGCATCCTGCCGAGGGGCGCTATCAACCTGACGAGGTGACGCTGCTCGATCTCGCCAACGCCGCGCCGGATGCCTGTCCCATCGGGCAGATCAGCGCCGCTGCGGGCAAGGCAGCCGTTGAGTATGTCTTTGCCGCCTGCGATCTCGCTCTGGCCGCGAATGTTGATGCCATCGTGACTGCGCCGCTCAACAAGGCCGCGATGAATCTGGCCGGTTTTCACTATGCCGGCCACACCGAATTGCTGGCTGAGCGCACACATGCGGGCAAGATCAGCATGTTGTTGGTCGGCCCGAAACTGCGCGTCGTGCATGTCAGCACCCACGTTTCGCTGGAAGAAGCCATCCGCCGCGTCACGCCGGAACGCGTCGGCGAAGTGATCGATCTGGCATATCGCTCATGTCAGGCGCTGGGTATTCCAGAGCCGCGCATCGCTGTGGCAGGACTGAATCCGCACGCGGGTGAGGGCGGCTTGTTTGGCCGTCAGGAAGAGACGGGTATCGTCCCCGCTGTTCAGGCAGCCCGCGCGCGCGGGTTGAACGTGTCCGATCCGCAACCACCCGATACCGTATTCCTGCGCGCGATCAAAGGCGAATTTGATATTGTCGTTGCGATGTATCACGATCAAGGCCATATCCCGATGAAGCTGCTGGCCTTTGACGATGGCGTCAATGTCAGCATGGGACTGCCCATCATCCGCACGTCGGTCGATCACGGCACCGCGTTCGACATCGCCGGCAAGGGCATCGCGCGCGAAGACTCCCTTCTCGCCGCCATCACGGTCGCTATCCAAATGGTTGCAGCCCGGCACGCATAACATCTACCCCCGATCACCATGCCCACAATTCCACTTCCCTATGGCGACGAGGTTCTCAACCTCGCCATTCCATCTCGCAACTTGTTAGCGGTATTGTCACCACGTGATACGCCAATTTGTGCGGACGTGGCGTCCGAGATTCGACGCGCGCTCGATCATCCGATTGCTTATTCGCATCTGGCTGACGCGGCTCGTGGCTGCCAGCGGGTTGTCATTGCCGCAGATGATCTGACACGCCAGACGCCTGTGCGCGTCATCATTCCTGTCTTGCTGGATGAACTGAATCGCGCCGGCGTGAGTGACGAACAGGTGACGGTGCTAATCGCGCTTGGCACGCATCGCTACATGACGCCGGCCGAGATCGAGTCGCACTTTGGCGTCGATGTCACAGCGCGCGTACAGGTCATCAACAACCCGTGGCAGGATGCGTCGCAACTGGTTGATATGGGCATGACGCCGAATGGTACGCCTGTGCAGGTCAGTCGTATTGCACTTGAAGCCGACTTCTTGATCGGATTGGGCAGTATCGTCCCGCATCATATCCCCGGGTACTCCGCCGGCGCGAAGATCATCCAGCCCGGTGTGTGTGGCGCAGTGACAACCGGCGCGACGCATTACCTCAGCACGCGCGCGCCGCGTTCATATCTAGGCACGGTTGAGAACCCGGTGCGCGCTGAACTTGAGCACATAGCCGGGCAAATAGGCTTGAAGTGTATTTTAAACACGGTTCTAGATCATGCCGGGCGACTGGTTGAAGCGTTTTATGGCGACTATATACAAGCACATCGCGCTGGTGTGCGTCGCGCTCAACAAGTCTACGGAGTGCATGCACCCGGTATCGCCGATATAGTGATCGCCGGTTCGCACCCGTGCGACATCGAGTTTTGGCAGGCGCACAAATCACTGTATCCTGCCGAGATAGCCGTTAAACCCGGAGGTGAGATCATCGTCGTCACACCGTGTCCCGAGGGCGTGTCGGTGATGCATCAGGATACGATTTTGCAGATAGCAGCGCTGCATTCCGAGCGTATCGATGCATTGATCCAGCAGGGCGCCATGGCCGATGTCGTCTCCGCGGCTGTGGCGCTGGCATGGGCCAAAGTGCGCGAACACGCACCGGTAAGCCTGGTGAGTAGCGGTATTCCGCGCGAGGACGCGTTGGCGCTCGGTTTTACGCCATTCGACAGTGTCGAGGATGCACTGGCAGCCGCCATGTGCAGGCAAGGGTTCGACGCCACGATCAGCGTGCTTACTCACGCGCCCGAAATTCTGCCGCTGATGTAAACCCAAAGGGATGCAAAGCCATGCCAAAGCTATCTGTCATCGCAGACGACCTGACCGGCGCATGTGACACCGGGTGTGCTGGCGTCCTCGCCGGCCTCCGCACCATGGTCATCCTTGATGTGCAGCGGTCACAGAACGTTGATGCGCCATGGGCGGATGTGATCGTGTACAACACTGATAGCCGCTACTTACCTGTGGACCAAGCCGCCCGCGCCGTTGCCGGCGTAGTGGCCAACCTTCCCAAAGGGATGCAGCGTCCTATTTCTCCTCCCCACCTGGTGTACAAGAAAATCGATTCCACCCTGCGCGGACATCCTGGCGAAGAGCTGGCGGCCTTAATGCGCGCACTCGGCGTCACATGCGCGCTGATAGTGCCAGCGTTCCCGGCGCAGAGACGCACCACGATCGATGGTCAAGTGCTGGTGAATGGTCACCCCCTTGCCCAGACGCCATTTGCATCTGAAGTAGCGAGTGGTGATCTGCGCTCTCTATTTGGTGGACATGGCTACCCCGTGCACGCCATCAGTCTGGAGGACGTTCGTGGCGACAAGGATGGCCTCGCTCAACACATGGCGGAACAAGATGGCATCATCATCGCTGACGCTGAGTTCGATGACGATCTGCAGCTTTTGGCAACGGCAGCACAAGCGTGCGGCATACAAGTGTTATGCGGGTCAGCCGGGCTCGCGCATAGCTTATTGGCGCCTGTCCCAAAGGGATGTAAAGCCTTGCACAGCAGCGAAGCATACCGGCTGGGCGGGCCATTGCTGATGATTGCGGGCAGCCGCCACCCGGCGACGCTGCGACAAATCGAGGTAGCGCGAGCGCGTGGCGTGGCAGTGATGGATGTCCCTCCGGAATTCGGGCAAACCTCATGGTCGAGATCGTCCTTCCTCAAGGAATCCGGAGCCAGGCTGGACGATTCCGATCCTGGTCGAAATGAGAGCCACCTGATCATCACGACAGCCAGGCTGGACGATTCGCCATTGGGCAAGCATGTTATCGCGCAACATCTGGGGCTGCTGGCTGCCGATGCAGTTGAGCGCACGGCGCCTGGCGTCATACTCCTCACTGGCGGTGATGTTGCCACAGCCGTTTGCACGGCGCTGAATGCGCACGCGATCGAACTACTTGACGAATTACATCCCGGCATCGCATTGGGTCGCCTTGCGGATGGCCCCCATGTCGGACTGCACGTCATCACCAAAGCCGGCGGCTTCGGTGACGACGAAACACTGTGGCAGCTTGTCAAAAAGATTGGAAGTCAGATGTCATGTCTGGTTTCTGACCTCTGACTTCTCTCCTCTACGCCGTCGCAACCGCAAAGGAATTCAGGGCCACCATCTCTGTCAGTCTGCTTCCTGCGGCAAAGGCCTTTGCTAGAAAATCGCGTTCGTTGCTGATGCCAGAGCGGTGCATATTGGACTCCATGCTCACGCATTTCTTGTATGAAGATGCAGCCAGCAGGCGCGCGAGGCGCGGCCAATCCACTGATCCGGTGAAGGGGATGTTGTGCTGGTCGCCGCTGCCATCGTTATCGTGCAGATGCACAGCGAGCAGGCGATGCTTCAGTTGATCCAGCTGATCGAGACCATCGTCCATCAGGTTGCTGTGCCCGCAATCGAAGCACAATCCCAAGTATGCACTGTCATACAAAGCAAACAAGCGGTGGATGCCACGCAGGCTGTCAAACGTGGTGTTCTCAATCGCGATCCGCACGCCTTTCGACTTCGCATACGGCTCCAATGCGTCCAATGACTGGCATAGTTGCAGCCACCCGGTGTCCTTCTCAATAGGTTCATCCAGATTTGCCGGGATGTGCATCACAATGACATCACTACCCAATGCCGCGGCCATATCGATGCGATTCTTGACCAGTTCTACGCCCGCCAAGCGTTCATACTCACGATGCGATGCCCAGGCCTTCTCGTTGCCATCCGAGGCGTGGATATCCAACAATTTCAGGCCATAACGGTCCAGCCATGAGCCAATCTGATCAACTTCGCTCTTCAGATACATGAAGTCAGTGTTCCAATGATGGCACCAGTGAACATGCGTAAATCCAGCTTCGGCAATCTGTTTCAGGTAAGGTTCCGGGCTGCCGGAGTCGCGCGCAAAGTCCGTCGTAATCGATAAGGTCAACATGCGAACAATTAAACCACGCCGCGGACGTCCCCCGCATTCCAGCATGTATCGCGCGGATCAGGGCATCAAAACGATCCTGAAACCGTAGCCCTTATGCGCCTGTGTCTGATCATCAGCCCCGCGCGCTGCGTCACGCACATAGCTGCCGTCATTCAAATAAGAACCACCGCGCAACACGCGGTAGGCGGGGGAATACGCGGGCAACAGTTCGCGACCGTCGCGCGAGTCATAAGGGTAGGCGTAAGCCTGCCCCTGCGCGTCGTTGAACAGGGTGTTCGTCCATTCCCACACATTGCCTGCCATATCGGCAATGCCATACGGACTGTCACCGCGAGGGCTGTATTGCCCAATGGGCGAAGTGTCTTTAACCAGCAGGTCGTAGTTCAGCAAGGCACCCGATGGCGGCTGATTGCCCCACGGGTACAGCCTTCCATCCGTGCCGCGCGCAGCTTTCTCCCATTGTGCTTCGGTGGGTAGTTGGATGACGCGCCCTGTCTCCATGCTCATCCACTCGCAGAACGCATTGGCGTCGGCCCAACTGATTGGCGAGGCCGGACGGTTTGGCTTGCCTGACATGGTCGTAGTCAGCCATGCTGTTGGCGTATACCCGGTTGATTGCAAAAACACTGCAAACTGTTCGTTCGTCACCTCGAACTTAGCGATGTAGAACTCGGGCAGGTTAATTCTGTGCTGCGGTTTCTCAATGGGAACTGATTGTGGATCGGAATCACTGCTGCCCATCACGAAATCGCCTTCCGGCACTCGAGCAAATTCGATGGAGATACCCAGAGCCGGTGTGAGTACCAGCGCAGGCGCTACGAGCGTAGGAGACACAGCGCGTGTAGTCCCGACTGCTGACTCGACTGGTGTTTCAGTTGCCGGAGCAGGCGTCTGGCTTGGCGTGACCTTGAGGCGCGGGCGAGTCGGTTCGACCGTGCGCGACAAAAACTCAGCTGTGCCGGCTGCGCTGGTCATCGCCGTAAAGGGGTTCAGGTTCAGCCCTGGCTGTGAAACCAACACGGCCGAGCCCACGCCAAGCGCGACGCACAATAACACGATGACGAATACAGCCAGCCACGATTTGTTTGGGTGTGGGCGTGGCGCCCCGGATTCACCGGATGACTGCGCGTCTCGTGGCGGCGGGGGAACGCTCCCACTGGGCTGCAGAGCCATACTCGCCGAGCTGCTGCCTCCATGCCGCAGTGTTGTTGATTTGCGCATACGACGTTTCGGGTGGGTAGCCTTCCCAAAGGGACGCTGAGCAAGCGCTATTGGTTGTGCGGATCGCACAGGGGCCGCTTCGGGTGCTGACTCAAAAGGATGCAGAGCAATAGCCGCGGGTGCGCCAACGACGCGCGGAAAGGCTGGCCTGGTGGCTGCGTGATCACGCAGGAGTTTGCCCACTTCGGCTGCATCTATGGGGCGTTGGTTTGCGTTCTCATCCAGCATGCGCAGTAACAATTGATCAAGCCACGCCGGGATATCGTGGCGCAGCTTTGACGCCTGGCTGCCTGGGCGCATATTGCGGTGAACGTGCCCTGTAATCATCTCAAACAGAATCAGTCCAAGCGAATACACATCAGACGCGGGACTGATGTAATCCGAAATGGTCTTCTGCTCCGGGCTCATGTAGGCAGGTGTTCCGGGATGCGGCATCTGTGACTGGCGCAGTTTCAAGCGCGAAACGGGTTCGCCGGGAACTTGTGCCAGACCGAGATCAGATAGCTTGACTCGTCCCTCTTCGCTAAACAGGACCTTGCTTGGCTTCAAATTGCGATGCACAATATTCTCAGCATGAATCGCCGCGAGTGCATCAGTGACTTCTAGCATGATGTGGACGCAGTCATCAATCGGCATCTGTTTCCCAATCTGGCTGAGCGCCTGCAGGCGTTCGGCCAGGCTGCCGCCGGATGCATACTCCATCACCAGCACGAGGGTATCGCCATCTCTGTTCGTTTCATGCACTCTCAAAATATTAGGGTGGTTGAGCAACTTGGACAGTTTCACTTCGGTCTGAAAGCGCCGCCGGTACTCGCTGAAAACCGCGGCGCCGATCTCGGTGGCCTCGCGCTGCACCACACGCAGCATATGAACTGGCACAGACGTTGTCCCCCTGGTGCGATACAGACGGGTATAGACGCTTGTTCCGATCACAGCGTCGATCTGGTATTTGCCCATGAAGAGCGATTGCCCGGGCTGAAGTGGCATACTGGCCGTATTGATCATATGGCTCTACATTAATTCGATGGTCCCGGTGCGACAGGCGCCACAACAATTCTGAATCCGACACCTCTGCTGTCGTATCCGGGATTAAATCGGTACCGCGTGGCACAGCGCACGACCGAAAGTGTATTGTAAAACGAACCGCCCCGCAATACACGCTGAACATCATCAGAGGTATCAGGATTCTCTCGTCCATCGTTCATGGTATAGGGGTATGGATAGTGGCCGTGCGAGGCGTTGCCCCATGCCGTACTGGTCCACTCCCACACATTGCCGGCCATATCAGCAACGCCATACGGGCTATTCCCAAGCGGACAGTGCGCATCAACCGCCATAGTGTCAGTATTGCCAATATTCATGTGGGAAGCATACTCGGTCCCAAGAGGAAAAATGCCGCTTGGCCAGATGCGCCCATCAATCCCACGGCAAGCTTTCTCCCATTCAGGTTCAGTGGGAAGCCGCACCACCTCATTTTCTGCGATGCGTTTCTCGGTTCTCCACACCATTGTCAACCACTCACAATAGGCGCGCGCGTCAAACCAATTCACCACCACGGCCGGGTGGTTGGCCCGTTCGGGCTTGCGCGCCTCGTTGCAACGCCATGTGTGCCCGGTAGACGTGACAAAGCGGAGATAGTTGGCGCAGGTAACGGGGTATTTGCCGATGCGGTATGTCATTAGTATGACTTCATGCTGCGGTTTTTCATCGTCAGTGGCCATTGCATCCAGACCGGTACTGCCCATCAGGAATGGCCCACCCGCTATGCGGATAAGCTGGCCTCCGATCTCCACAGGCGATTCGGGCGCGGCGTGTTCAATCCCAGGGGGTTGCTGAGCCACTAGTGGCATGACCATTACAGCAATTGCCGGAGACGCTGGCTCAGTGTCAGCCATTCCGCTGGCATGTTCCGGCGTGGTTCCACACCTGAGGGGTGTAGTGCCATTGGGGGGAATAGGGCTATGCATCTTTGGAGGTGTGGCTGGAAGCATTGACACGGGTTGAACTACCTGCGGTGCAGGTTGTGATCGACGTTGCGGCACGACTGTCTCAACCCCAGAGGGATACTGAGCCACTGGCGGCGCTGTTTCTTCCTGTTGCTGCAACGATTCGTTACTGATTGGGTCTTGTGGACACGGAATCTGTGGCGCGATTTCTTGTCGCAACGCTGTCGCCACCTCAGTCCCATCCCATGGCCGATCGTGTGGTGATTCCGCCAGCATGCGCAGGATCAGGTGATCCAGCCACGGGGGTGTTAATGATCGCAGACTGGATGTGCGTGTGCCGGGCCGAATGTTACGGTAATGACGCCCGGTGAGCATCTCAAAGAGGATAACACCCAGTGCATACACATCTGATGCCGGGCTGAGGTAATCAGAACTGTCCTTCTGCTCCGGGCTCATATACAAGAGCGTGCCTGGATGAACGATGCCCACCTGTCCTACTTGTGACAACATAGCCATGCCATCGGGTACTTGCGCCAACCCGAGATCACCAATTTTGACCCTACCCTGCGCATCAAACAGGATGTTACTGGGTTTCAAGTCGCGATGTACGACATCGATGGCATGAATGGCAGCCATACCCTCCGCCACTTCACGCGCCACCCGTACGCATTCACTCACCGACATCAACCGCTCGCTCTCACGAATCGCCTGCAACCGGTCCGCCAGACTACCGCCCTGCGCCAACTCCATCACCAACGCCAATTGAGTGCCATACTGGCCAAAATCGTAAATCTGGATTATGTGCGAATGGTTCAGGCGCGCGGCATATTGCGCGCCAGCGCGGAAGCACTGTTGCAGTTCGATCTGATTAGCCGCATCCAGCCCGGTGTCATCGCCTATGGCGCTGCCAAAGGGATGCGCCATATTCGTATGCAGCACCTTAACCGCCCGATACACCATCAGGTCAGTGTGCAACGCGCGATAAACTCCGGTCAACGAGCGCCCGCCCTGACCGATCTGTTCTACAACGCGGTACTTACCAAGAATGATGTCGCCTGCTAGCAGTGTCATTAGGATGGATCCAACACTACGGGTTTGCCACTTAGAAATATTACGTCAACTCTGTTTATAAGACAACAGGTGTATTTTTTCAATAGGAAAAATATACGATTCTACTCAGAGAACCTCACCTCCATTGTTGCATGCTTTTGCAACTGGCGGCTACCCCAATGACAGACGGGCGCCTCGCGGTGTTGTCGCGCTCCCGGTAAAGCAGCGCTCTATTAAGCAAAAAGCTGGCGCTTTCGATGCCGCCCCAGTGCCATTCGCCATCCTGGCGACCTTACAACCTCAACCTTGCGAAGCATCCCCAAAGTGATACAGAGCGCCATCGCAAGGCGTTTTTATTCCGACAGATCAATCCTCTGCGTAGGCGAATAACCCGCTTAATGACTCGCGCGTGTAGTTGCGCACAATGGCCTCGCCAAAAACAGGTGCAACCGAAAGCACCGTCATGCACGACAGGCGTTTCTCCGGCGGGATCGGTACCGTATCGGTAGTAACGATGGACGTGATCTGTTGAATCTCCGCCAGCCGTTCAATGGCGCGCCCAGTGAACAAGCCATGCGTGCAGATAACGGTGATTTCGTGGATGCCCCTCGACAGTAACAGCTTCGACAGTTCCACGACCGAACCGCCGGTAGCAATTTCATCATCATAGATCAAAGCGCGGTGAAAGCCCTCGACATCCTCGCCCACCATGCCACGGATAATCACTTCGCTGTCAGAAATGCGCACTTTGTCGGCAGTGGCAACGTTCAGCCCTAATTCAGCCGCAAACCGGGCTGTGGGCTTGGCGCGCCCCAAGTCTGGCGAAACGACGATCGTATCGTGCTTACTGTAATCCAACTCACGAAAATACTTCACAAACGTCGGGCGCGATGTAAGTGGGTCATTCGGAATGCCAAAGAACCCCTGCACCTGTGGCGAATGCAATGTCATCGTCAGCACATGGGTTGCCCCGGCCGTCTTCAGCAGGTCGGCCACTAAACGGGCGGTGATCGAAATACGCGGCGCATCTTTTTTATCCGAGCGCGCGTAAGAAAAATAAGGGATGACGGCGTGCACCTCGCGGGCCGCGGCGCCGCGTGCGATGTCGAGCATCATCATCAACTCCATCAGGTTATCGCTGACGGGCGGGATGAGTGACTGCACAATGAACACAGTGCGCCCGCGCACTGGCACCCCGAGTTGCACATACAGGTTATCGTTGCTAAACCGGGAGAATTTGGCGGGATCGAGCGGGCAGGAGAGATGCGCAGCAATACCAGCGGCCAGCGCAGGGTGCGACCGGCCGCTGAATATCCTGACATCGTTTGGATCTAGAGCAGTAGTCATGCGAGTTTCACTTCCTCACTATAGTTTTACTAGTTTAGTACAATCCCAATAATAATGAGGACAGTCACACTACGCATATGGCGAACCAGCAACGTCTTTACCGATTACACCATGAGTGTTCCCGATGGCAGCACTGTCATTGACGCCATTGAGCGCGTCTTTGCGCAGCCAGATGCCGGGCTGGTGTGGCGGCATGCGTGCCATCACGCCTCATGTGGCTCATGTGGCGTACGCGTTAATGGCGTAGAGAAACTCCCCTGCGTGACGCCGCTGTCGGAGTATCCTGCCGGCAAGCCGATCACCCTACAGCCGCTGGCGCATCTGCCGCGCATCGGCGACCTGGTCGTGGACTTTGGTCCATTCTTCGAACGCATGCAGGCAGTGGGCATGCCGATGACGCGCGTCGATGAGACCATTCAAACAACAACTGGCGTGGCATTGGACAACCGGCGTGACATGCGTTTCGAGAACTGCATCGAATGCGGATTATGCGTATCGGCCTGCCCGGCCATGGCAAATCCAGCTTTCCTCGGCCCGGCCGCGCTGGCAGCAGCGGAGCGGATCGTACAGGAGCCGCGTGGCGCTGATGTCGGGTCGCTGCTGCAACTGGTGGATTCGACTGCCGGCATCTGGTCGTGCCGGTCATCGTACCAATGCACTGCTGTATGTCCGTCAGATGTCGATCCCGCCGGGGCGATTATCCGGCTGCGTCAGTGCCTGAAATAGGCATCCCTTCACACGGAAATGGTACCTATGAATTCACATCGGCTAGAATAGCGCCAATTTAACTCTCAGTTCCCTAAAACCCAAAACATGATAGATGTAAACGACTTGCGCCGCGGCTCGGCTTTCGAGCTGGACGGCGATCTCTTTAAGGTTCTCGAATACTCGCACAACAAACCGGGGCGCGGCAACGCGACCATTCGCGTCAAGGTGGTCAATCTGCACAGTGGCGCGCAGTTCGAACGCACCTTCCAGTCAGGCGCGCGAGTACAGGATATCGAACTCGAACTCGTCAACGTACAGTACCTGTACCACGACGGCGACTTCTACAACTTTATGAACAACACCACCTACGAGCAAATCGCGCTCAGCGAGGATATGGTTGGTGATCGCAAGTGGTACCTGCGTGAAAACATGGAACTGCAGTTGGTGACCTACGAGAATGACCCGATTGACATCGACCTGCCGCCCAACGTGGAAATGAAGGTGGTTGATTCACCGATGGCCATTGCGGGCGACACAGCTGCCGGCGGCGGCACCAAAGTGGTGACGATGGAAACCGGGCTGAAAGTCACTGCCCCGCTCTTCGTCAACCTCAACGATACATTGCGCATCGACACCCGCACTAACGAGTACATTACGCGCGTTTAAGCAGGGATCAGAGATCAGGGGACAGGCACATCCTATCCCCTGCGTTTTACTTTCTTACCTCGGCAGATGCATCGGCATGACGACATGCAGGAAGCTCTCGTCGCCGACGGGGCGCAGCAGACCAGGGCTCTTGGCCGCGGTGGTTTCGAGGGCAACCTGCGGTGCGTCAATGATCGATAGTACATCGATCAGAAACTTGACGTTGAACGCAATCTCGACCCCGATGCCGACGGCATTAGCCTCAAGCTGGCTTTCGTTGTCGCCGGTTTCATCGGCGCGCGCCGTAATGGTTACCTTGCCGGGTTCGGCATCATCATTCGGCGTAATCTTCAATCGCATCGTGTCGGACGACTCGCGCGCAAAAATACTGGCCTGACGGCAGGCTTTGAGCAAGTCCGCGGTGCTGACAATGGTGCGTGTGTCATAGCGTTTGGGGATGATGGGCTGGTAATCGGGAAAACGCTGATCGATCAGTTGTGCTACCACGTCCACGTTCTGCATGTGGAAGAGCACCTGCCCACGCGACGGTGTGACGCTAATCGCTACCGGTTCTTCCTGATCGCCCAGAATGCGCGCCACTTCAGCCACGGCTTTGGCTGGAATCAGAATCGAGCGTGGATCGGCCACTGGTTCCTTCAACTTGCCGTTGCATACGCTCAGGCGGAAACCATCGGCGGCAGCCATGGTGATGTTATCGTCTTCCAGTTTGGTCAGAACGCCCGTCAGCATCGGGCGACTTTCATCGGTCGCGGCGGCAAACACCACCTTGCCAATCATCTTCTTCAACACACCGGCATCGATAAACGCCGCGCCGGCAGGATCGAAGGCCGGGATGATCGGAAACTCCTGCGCGTCAATGCCCTTGATATTGTTGTCGGTACGCCCACACTGGATGCGCAAAGTCTGAGTGCGGATATTCAAATCCAGTTCGACGCGATCGGTCGGCAACAGCCCAACCAGTTCTGAGAACGGGCGCGCCGGGACTGTGATCGAACCTTCGTCTTCCACCTTCGCGCCAATCCAGCAGTTGATGCCAAGTTCAAGATTGGTTGCCGCTATCTTCAGGCGTCCGCCGTCTGTCGCCAGCAACACATGTGTCAGCACAGGCAACGTCGCCGTGCGCGCCGCGACGGCTCTGCTGACGTAGTTGAGTCCTTTAACCAAGTTCTCTTGCAGGCAGGAAACTTTCATGATTATAACGTCCGTATGAGATATTGTTCGCCGCCTGGGGGCGGCAGGTGTTTAATTGTCACTGATTATCGATCGGATGTAAATACCATCCTGCTCAGCAATTTCGGAAGACGTATCGCGGGTATGCCAGCGGTTGATCGGCACGCACAGCGAGTGCGTCGCGCGTGGCAGCATGAGAACGCGCGGGCGCTTGCCAACGATGGTCTCGGCCAGATTGGCGGCTTCAAGCATATTGTGCGCCGGAATCAATCCGCAATCGCGCGCCAGATCGATGCAATCGGCGCCTTCCACAATGACGTGGTACCCTTCAACCTGAATCGTGTGTGCCAGCATGTAAGCGCGCTGTTCGCCCATGCGCACGCCGCGCTGGGTGATCTGCTGCATCACGGTGTCCATATCATTGGCGCTCAGCAACGCCTCATAGAAATGCTGTTCGCGCACATCCAACTCACCCCAGCCGCTGTTGCCGCAGTAAACGGGCAGGATAATCACACCGCCCTTCGCTAGCACCCGCTCTGGCGATAAGCCGATGGCAATGGCGGCGCGGCTGGCATGATAGAGCGAATCCTTCTTCGCGCGACCGTTGCCGGCGCCGGCATGGTTGCCCGTGATGACGATGTTGTAATCGTTATGCGGCACATCGATTTCATATACGCTGCGCGCAAACTGGATCAACACATTGCGCACCACATTGGGCGCACCCGCACTGACGGCTACGATGTGGCACTCAAGATCGACGACGGCGTTCAACACAAACATCAGCCCGGCGCGGCGCCCGACCTCACGTTCGACGATCATCGCCAGACTGTCGGCGGCTTGGCTACCCGCAGGATGAATTACCATATCATCAAGGAACCGCACAGCGCGCATTTCTTTCAGGGTCGCTTCGCCCACGCACCCCATCGACACCGTTTTGTCCCCACCCGAGAATCCCGCAACATAGTGCGGCTCGACCAGATCGACCGCAATGAGCAGATCGGCTTCGGCAGCACGGTAGTTCATCTGCAGTGGAATACCCTGAACCCTGCCAAGGTCATTCAACTCGGCCAAATCGGTCGGGTCGTGATCGACAATCGTGTAGCGATCAACGATGGCCTGACCCAGGCTGTGAAGCTTCTCGGCCACGGTGCTGGGTGCACGTAGTGCATTGGGAATCAGAATCGTAATGTCTTCATCGCACACGCCGGCATCTGCCAACTGACGCAGCAACACAGGCGCCAGGATACTGGCAGCGGCAGCGCGCTCATGTCCAGCGATGGCGACGACCACCGTAACACGCGTGCCTATGCCGCACAGATCCGCAATCGCCAACGATGACAGCGGGTGACCCAATGCATAATCAACCGCGCCGCGCACGTCTTCGAGCGGCTCGGACGGCGCAGGCTCGGCATAATCTATCGGCCAGCCCACGGGCAGGGGATCAAAAGTTTGCTGCATAACGCTATTCACACATTGGTCTATGACTACACAACTCCCATCTTGCCAAACTGTTTCTATAGACATCACAACCTGTCCATATAATTCAGAATAGAAGGTATATCACACTCACATATAAAGGACGTTTGAGCCGCGATGCCAAAACAGCCGTTGCGCACCACTTACCCCGACTATTTCTATTCTACCAGCCGGAAAAAGCGGTGTCATGTGGTTGTCATCAACGCTGGGTAGCATGATGACTGTGAATGGTTTTCATAGTGAGTGTGCAGAACTGGCGGTGTGACGGCCCGCCGGTTCTGCGACGGGCAGATGCCCGGCTGTCTGCGATCGGTTTCTCGGCTCTCTCCGCGATCACAGGTAGCTGGGCATCTGTTCGTTTCAAATCCCATTCTTGCCAGTGACCTGCCCATTGATGTCGGTCATCAGGCTGGCGCTGCGGAGATGGTCGCCTTGAATCCAATACACGGTTCCCCCAGAGAGCTCTCCATGCACAGTTATGTTGCCGCTAGCGTCATATCAGTAACGCTGTTCGCCATTCATCCTCGTCGCGGCGTGTAGTTTTAGCCCTGCGCCGGTGATGGTGCGCCGGATACCGCCAGTTGGAAGCCAATGAACAGAAGGACGACACCGCCCAGAATGCCGATGTACTTGAAGATCGAAGCCGAATCGCTCAATGCCGGGACGGTTTCGGCTAGCTTGATCAACGCGCCACCAGCCGCAGGCAGCAACCCGCCAGCCGCAATGAACACATTGCCCAGTACTCGGTTGGGCAGAATAGATTTGCGCAGGAACAACCACGCCGAATAAACTGCGCCACCCGCAAGCAACAGCGTGCCATAGCCGTTCATGAGAGGGGGCAGGATGCGTCGCACGGCGGATTGGGGCAGGATGTCACGATAGCTTCCGGTGAGGAACTTGCCGATGTCGTTGCCCGGCAAAAACTTCGACGCGTCAAGCGGGATCGAGAAAATCCACACCAGGCTGGCCACAGCCACCACGCCAACCACGATGCTGAAGATCGTCGCGACGCTACCCTTGCGCACGAGCAGGTGCAACGTGCCCTGACCAAGTACTGGCGGCACAAGTAAGGCGCCCGACCAATACCACATGCGAAACGCGATGTCGCTCCAGCCAAACGCGAGTACCACTTCAGACAAACCGCTGACGAAATACAACACTAACCCTAGTCCCCACAGCAACTGATGCGCTCCTCCACGCAAGCGGTAACGGTTGAGTAACAATGCCGCCATCACACCCGATACAATCGTCGTTAACAGTCCAATCACTAAACCTATAGACATATTCACAATTCCTCACCGCGATTGTAAGCCAGTTATTTTCTGCACCCGTCGGCGTTGCTGCTGATGCCGCACGGCAACGCTACATCCACGGCGAAATACTTCTTCACCAGTGCGCTGATATCGGCTGAGGTGTGCCTTGCCAGCGCATCGAAGAAGGCGTCCGACGTCGTCACTTTGTACAGTTCAGCATTGTAATAGTCCTGCATAGCAGCGTCGAAGTCGGTCGCACCGGCCTTGCCGCGCACGTCGCGCAGAAACATCAGACCTCGCCTGTAGACGGCCTCGATGTAGGTGCGCGCATCGGGGTAGTCGTAGATCGACAAGTCGATATCGAGCATGCTGCGTGGCGCGCGCGTCGTGGTGATGTAATACTTGTACCACCAGTCGGCGTCATTAGGATAGTACTCCTCGTAGAACCGCATCTCGGATAGCCGTGCAAAGGTTTCATCCAGCCACGGCGTTTGCGTCTGGCGGTTGCCCACCTGCTGGAACCACCACTCATGCGCCACTTCATGCGCGGTCGTGGCGATCAAGTCATGCCGTGATCCACTGCCGCGATATCCTGCATACAACGATGTGCCCAGCCCGACCATGCCGCTGTATTCCTGCCCCTGCGCGCGCCCGGTTTCCACGATGCGCAACGTCTTGTACGGATAGGGGCCGTAAATCCGCGAATACAACTTGACAGCGCGTGCTGCCGTAATCAGGATATCGTCGGAAAACTTCTCGTGCTGCGGGTAGCTGTAAGTGACGAACGTCACGCCATCCTGGTTGAGTGTGTTCACATGGTATTGGTCGCTGGCCGAGAAGGCAAAAACGCGCGCCTGTTTCAGTGTAAATCGCCACAGGCGTCCTTCATGCTCTTCATCGCCGGCGCCGGCAATGACAATGTTCTCGGGCGCCAGAAAGCTGACCTGGTAGTCGGCCAGCCCATCGGCATACGGGTCGCCGACGGGCACATAGGACGGCGTGTCCCAGCCATCGCTGAAGTAGGGAGCGAGCATGATGTACCAGTGTCCGCCCGTCAGGCTACCCGCACTGTGCGAAGAATCGTCACCTCCGATGCCGCTGATTGACTCTTGCACCGGTATCTGGATTACGAAGTCGAAACTGAGCGCAATGGCATCATCGCGGCCGAGTTCGCCGGGCAATTGCACTGTGAGTACCGTGTTGCTGATCACAAAAGCCAGCGAAGCAGGCTGGCCAAAGATGCGTGCGTCACTCACCTTGATGACGCCAGCGCGATGGTTGAGCGCCACGTTGAATTTGATCTCACGAGTGGGAGCACCGGTCGGGTTCTGAAACTCGACTTTCTCCTGTGCATGCACGTTGTTGCCCGCATAATCCAGCGTGATATTCATCGTGTATTGTGGACGTTCCGGCGCCACATCGAGTACCGGCATGCCAGGAGCAGCCATCCGCACCACGCCAGCTGTCGCGCTCATTTCATCTGCCAATACCGCGGCCGTGGCGTCGAGGGGTTTACCCGACGATTCGCTGCGCGAGCACGCAGCGAGCAATACCAGAGTAAACAGAAGAGACAACACGACAGGCCTGTGTGAAGCGGCGTGAACAGATGTGGAACCGGCGCGCGTATGCATGTGCGTATTTTATATAATCCGTGAAGAATTCCCTGGAACGCTATTGAGAGGTTGACAACATGGACATAGTAATGCCAAAAGTGGGTTTGACGATGACCGAGGGCTCAATCGTGCAATGGCACAAGCGCCCCGGCGATTTCGTTCGGAAGGGCGAACTGATCTTTACATTCGAAACGGAGAAATCCACACTCGACTACGAGTCGCCTTATGAAGGCATACTAACCAGCATCCTCGTCCCGGCCGGTCAGGTGACGCCGTGCCTGATGCCGGTCGCGGCGATTGGGAAAGAGATAGCGAGTGGTGGTCAGACGTCAGAAGTCAGAGGTCAGAAGCCGGCTGAGGAAAATGCGAAACACGCTACGATCCAATCATCAGCCTCCAATCCCCAATCTCCAATCTCTTATCTTTCTTCCCCGCGCGCCCGGCTGCGCGCGCGTGAGAAGGCGATCGATATACATGCCGTAAGTGGCAGCGGACCGGGTGGCATTGTACTGGAGCGGGATGTGCTGGCATTCCAGAAACCACAGCCCGCTATGGCACGTGCAACACCCGTGGCCGAGCGCATGGCGGCTGAACTTGGCATCGACCTCGCTACCATTCACGGCACCGGCCGAGATAGCCTGATTACGAAAGAGGACGTGGAGGCGATAGGTCAACTGTCAGATGGCAGCGATCAGAAGACAGGGGATGCCGTGGCTGATATCCCTCACGACCGCTCAGACGCATCTGGCATAGCTACCCTCAAGACGGTTGGTAGCCCGGATGCCCCAACGACGTTGCAATCCCTCACAGTGGCGCGGCGTATTACGGCACAACGCACCGCCGATAGCGCCCGCAATGCGCCTCACGTCACGGTGACGACCGAGGCCGACGCAACGGCTCTGGTCAGTGCGCGCGAACAGTTGAACGCCGAGTTGGATGAGAAGGTGTCATACAACGCATTGCTGATCGCCATCGTTGCCCGGGCGTTGCGTGAACACCCCCAACTGAATGCGCGCTGGGCAGATGGCAGCGTGGCGTTGTATCAGTCCATCAACATTGGCGTTGCGGTCGATACGCCGCGCGGGCTGTACGTGCCTGTTGTACGTGACGCCATGCGCCCCCTCATCCAGTTGCATCGTGACCTGAGAGAACTGCTGTCGCGCACGCTTGCGGGCAACGTCAGCGGAGACGATTTTGCCGCTGGCACATTCACTATCACCAACCTCGGCATGTACGAGATTGACGCCTTTACACCGATCATCAATCAACCACAGGCTGCCATCCTCGGCGTCGGGCGCATCGTGCCTAAACCTGTCGCGCGCGGCGAGCAGGTTGTGGTGCGCCAGATGATGACACTCAGCTTGTCGTTCGACCACCGCGTCGTCGATGGCGCGCCGGCATCGAAGTTCCTGCAACGTATCAAATCGCTGATTGAGCGCCCCTTTGCGCTTCTGGTGTAATATTTGCGCAACGTATGCGTAGTCTTTGTGGTATACTGACGCCCATTGATGATGTGGGAGGTTTGTAAGTGGTAACGGACACAATTCAAACTGGTGTGCGACCAGTATCAGGGAAATCCAGACGGTATCGCACCCAACTCGGCCTGCCAGTGCCAATTCACCTGGCACTAAAAGAAGTATGGCGCAACAAAGGGCGGTTTTTTTTGATCAGCTCAGTCGTTGCGCTCATCACGTTGCTTGTCTTGTTTATTGCAGGACTTACCGAAGGCCTGGGTCAGGGTAACCGCGAATATATCGAAAACCTGAATGCCCAACTGGTGGTATATCAGGACAAGGCGGATCTTTCGATTCCCACCAGCCGTATGTCACAGGCCACGGTGCGCCAGTTGCGCCAGGTGGATGGTGTCGAGGCGGTCGGCGCGGTAGCCTTCTCCAATGTCAGCATTCCGCTTCCCGGCGGCAAAGCACCGCTGAAGGTTTCGCTGATCGGCGTACTGCCCGGTGAACCAGGTGAACCGGATGTGACGCAGGGGCGCGCGCTGCGCAGCAAGCGCGCCGATGAAACTGTGATCGATGCCGGCGTCGCATCACGTACCGGGCTGAAGGTTGGCGATATGCTGACTGTCCGCTCGACATTGGGCAGCAAGGAACAACTCTACGATCTACGCATTGTGGGGATTGCGCCCAGCAGCCAGTATTTCATTGCCCCTTCGATCTTCGTCCCCTATATCACATGGGACAAGGTGCGACCGCAGCCACTGTCCACACTAGAGACCGGACAGGATCCTGATGTATCGTTCAACGTGGCTGCTGTAAGACTGAAGAACCCGTCCGATGCGCCTGCGGTGAGCAAGATCATCAATGCCAAGGTGAAAGAAATCGTGGCGGTGAACCTGCAAACGGCTTACGAAAACACCCCTGGCTATAGCGCGCAACAAAGCACGCTTGGGCTGATGCGCGTCTTTACCCTGTTGATCGGTTTGCTGGTGATTGGCGGTTTCTTTCGCATCCAGACGATGCAGAAGGTGGCGCAGATCGGCGTGCTTAAGGCAATTGGCACCTCCAGCGCTTCTGTTGCTGTCTCGTCGATCATGCAGATTCTCACGATAAATTCCTTCGGCGTCCTTCTAGGTGCTATTATGACGTTTGGCCTGGCTGCCGGTTTGCCATCCGCCGTGCCCATTCGGTTTGTCGGCAGTGCCGTGATCTCATCGGTGGCGTCGTTGCTCGTGATCGGACCGCTCGGAGGATTGGCGTCGATTCAGGTTCTACTCAAGGCTGAGCCATTACGGGCGCTCGGGCTGGCATCGTAATACGAGGGAAAAAGTAATGGCAAATTCACTAGAAACACAACTTGTCACCAAGCAGTATGAAAATGCGGGGCAGACCATTTTTGCCGTCGACAAGGTCACGATCAACGTCAAACCCGGCGAGTTTGTGGCGCTTATCGGGCCGAGTGGATCGGGCAAGACGACGCTGTTGGCGCTGTTGGCCGGGTTGTTGCGCCCCAGCAATGGCAGCATCAACATCGACGGTCATCCGCTGTGGAAGATGAGTGACCGTGAGCGCACGAAGTTCCGCTCAGAGAAGATCGGATTTATTTTTCAGTCCAGCAACCTTGTGCCGTACTTGAGCGCGCTCGAAAATGTCGAGTTGATGCTCAAGCTGAATGGACGCCTCGACAAGCCTGGGCGCGACTGGGCAATGGAACTGCTCGATCAACTGGGGCTGAAAGACCGCATGGCCAACCTGCCCTCACAAATGTCGGGGGGCCAGCAGCAGCGTGTGGCGATTGCGCGCGCGCTGGTGCATGAGCCTGCCGTGGTGCTGGCCGATGAACCCACCGCCAGCCTTGACACCGAGCGCGCCTACCAGGTGGTGCAAACCCTTGGCACGCTCATCCATGCGCAGAAACGCGCCGGCATCATGGTGACGCACGACCTGCGCATGACCCGTTGGGTTGACAAAGTCATACGCATGACCGATGGCAAGGTCGCGCAGATCATCGAAAGCAAAGGCGAAATCGAAGCCTTCTCACGCGGCAGCGACCACTGATCGCCACGCAATGACGACAAGGACACTCCCGGAATTTCTTAAACTCCGGGAGTGCGTTTGCAGAATCGCCAGAAGTTGTCGTGCAGTAAATCGGCGATATCGCGCTCGATCTCGGTGGGTTCCAGTTGCCAGCCAGTCGCCATCACATCGGCATACTTGTCGATGAGCACTTTGGCGATGATGCCGCGCGAGTGCGTCCATTTATAAATGACCTGTTCCAGCACACGCGCATCCGAGTGCTGCGGGATAAAACTCGTGCCCAGCATTTCCATCCGCATGCGCGTCATGTCTTCTATGATGACCGGATTATTCATGAACCACCAGCAGCCGAACACCATCAGGTTGCGAAACTTGCGCCCGAGGACGATCAGCTCGTGTTGATTCTCGCGCGAGAGTACCGTGACGAAGAAGCGGTTGCCCGGGAACTCGCGCGCCAGCCGTGCGACGAAGGCTAATTGCGATCGTCCCAGAGCGTCACCCGCAAGCCGTAATCCGGGGTTGACGGCGCGCTCCGAACCGATCATCATCGCAAAGGGAATGTCCACAGCGCGGCACACTGGCAGGATGCACTCGGCCAGCATTCGACTGGCCACCGTAATACTTGCCCGCGGGTCGCTAGCATCTACGCCATCCGGCCATGTGAAATCAGGCGGTAACGATACAGCCAGATAGAGTGGGTTTGTTCGCGCCGCCCACTCGCGCAGGAAGCGTTGCACTTCAGCGACGGAATTACCGCCCAGATCAGCATCAACCTGGTAGCCCCAGCCCTGCAACCGCGGCCAGGCTTCGGCCCAGCCGCGCAACAGCGGATCGATGCGCAAGGCTGCATGGAATTCCGGCTGAATCGTGCCGCCATTCAGCCAGAACGGCCGCTCGGCGTCGTCGAATGGGTCGTTGGTCATCACCACATGCGCGATGTTAGCCAGTTGCAGGGCTCGTTGCACCTGTGCCTCGGGTGACACGCCCGCAAACGCTGCGCGATAGGCCGGCAGATCACGACTCGCAAGATTCAACCCCAGCGCCTTGAACGAGGTCAACACGCCGCGCTCGGCCTCACTGACTGGCGAGTGCTCGACGAATAGCTTTTGCCAGATCAGCGCCGACTGTTGTTCGACTGGCCATCCGAAAAACGTTTCTGGCGCCACATCGGACCAGCGCATCACTTCGGCTACCAGGTAGTGATAGGTCAGCAGCGCGTCCACGCCCCACAGCAGCAATCCCTGCCCACGCTCGTCACGCATGTTGGGCGAGTACAGGTGCGTGTGCATATCGGTGATCGGTTGTCGATCGACGGAAGCGCGTACGAAACGCGCGAGTTCATCCAGAGTTGAGATTGCCATAGTCCTATCCTAACTTGACATTACCAAGTGACATATACACAGAACCGTTCGGCCTCAGTTCGCTGCGCATCAAGTGGATCGCGTCGGCATTGATGGCGCCCACCGGCCCAAGGTCGAAACGACGCACGATCTCACCCAGTTGGGTGCGTTGCTTTAGCCCAGCCTCGCGGGCAATGCGCCCGAGTGTGAAATGCGGAGAAAACGGACGCTCTTCTGCCGGGAAACCGAGTTTCTTGCACTCGGCTTCCAGCCGTAGCGCCAAGCGCCCGGCCTCCTTGATATCGCCCACAATGCCGGCCCAGATCACATTAGGGCGTTCGAAATTCGGGAAGCACCCGGCGCCCCGCACGGCCAGTTCAAACGGCGCCATGCCGGCGCACGCCATCTGCATGGCAGCCAGCACCTCCGGCACGCGTTCAGAGTCGATATCACCAAGAAATTTGAGTGTGAGGTGAATGCCCTCGGGCGCTACCCAGCGGACGAAACCACTGATCGGTTCCGCGCGCAGGCGGCGCTGTACCGATGCGAATGCCATTTTCACAGCTTCGTCCAGTTCAATGGCGATAAAAGTTCTGTAAATAGCCATGGGATTAAAAATAACTCCCGATGATTTGCAGCAAATTCTTGATATCCTTCGGGTCGCCTGACTGCACCTTGGTATCCGAGGCGCGCGCGATCGAACTGAGTGAATTAATATCCGCATCGCCTCCATAAGCCACCGGAATCACCAGTACCGGCGTGCGCCCGTTGCGCGCGACGCTGATGGCACGCACGGCATCATTGACTGATGCGGTGCTCGAAGTATCCTGACCATCAGACAATAGCACGATTGCCTGAATACGCGAAACGTCCGACGATAACGACAGTTGTTTCATCGCTGCGATGACAGCATCATAAAGTGACGTGTTACCGCTGGCCGAAAGAGAATCAACCTGCGCCTCGATATCGGCGCGTTGGCTTTCTAGGTTACCGAGTGGCACAACCGTCTGCACATTCGTGCTAAAGCGCATCAAGCCGACATTGTTCTTACCAGCCTGATCATCCAGGAAAATCTTGATTGCGGCTTTGACCTGACCGATCTTATCGTTATCGCGCATCGAACCAGATGTGTCGACCAGGATCATCACATCGGCCTGCTTTTTCACCAGTTGCCACGACTGTTGCACGGCTGCCAGCGTGGATGGGTCTGGCACGGGCAGGAGCGTTTTGGGCTGGCTTGGATCGACGCCCAGATCGGTGCTGATCGGACTGGCCAGCGGCACATCCTTGTTAGCTGGGCGGAACCCGCTCTCCATCACCTTTTGCTGATTGTCTTTGGTGAGAACAAAGTCAGTGAAGACCTTGGCAGCCGCGCGTTGTTCATCACTCACCCATGCCGCATTAGGTACAGCAAACGGGTGATCGTGCAGGAAAGTACCCTCTTTGGGATACAACGCGACCAGCTTCTCCGGCGGCTTGTATTGTGTCTTGCCCTGATTGATGTAGATCAGGTCATTTTCTTCCAATGCCACGAAGTCCAGATAGTCTGGCCCTTGCGCTATGTATTCCTTGAATTCCGTCGTCCGCGTCGAATAGTGCTTAATCAGCTTCTCGATCTGGCGCACGCCATCCTGCACCTTCGCATCGTTAACCTGATCAAGCGTCAATGGCGAACCATTTGTGTTGCTGCCCGCGAAGCGCGCACTGGCATAAAACTCGGCCATCAGCGTCGAAAGCGCCGTCGATGACACAAACGGATCGGTGTGTCCGTAATAGACTGACTCGCGCCCGGTCAACCCATACGAGCGCCAACCATCCGGAGAAGTGAAGACGCCGAATAACTCCTGCCAGCCAATTTCCTTGCCGGGATTCTTGGCCTTCAAAGCATCCAGCCGCGACTGCCAGATGGCGATGACCACCGGCGCAATGGCTGTGGCCGGCGCACCGTTGACATCAAAAATCTGTTGACCGGTTTGATAGTTGATCAGCGCAAGCCAGTGCCGCACCGAGGGCGAGAAGATGATCGGGCGTTCCACGTTGGCATTGTTGGGCGCGACATAGGCATTGATGATGCCCTGCGCCACTGTTCCCGATGAGGCGTTCTTGCCTGTTACCCAGATGGGTTTCTCGCCACTGACCAGGTCCTTGCCCGTCACCGGATTGCGTCCCTGCGCAAACGATTTATTGAAGTCCGTAATCACATCCCGGATGTACAGGTCTTCTTCGGGAGCATAGATCAACGACACTTCTATGGCATTGGCTGGTTTGCTGAAATCGCCTGTCGCGCGGTTGAGCAACGTACCGGCAGACCGGACACAGATGGTTATGGCTACGACCACTATCGCCACGCCGATGATGATTCCAAATAATGCACGCTGACGCTTCATATTTTGCCTCTCACTCCATTTTCTCACACACCCACACGATCACATGGGCATGTGGTGTTGGAATACGGTGTTCCTTCCATCTAAACCCGTTTTGCGCCAACAGTGCATGAACATCGGGCAACTCCTCATTCTCTAATCGACCGGCCCGGTACCACGTCCTAATAAACCAGCCGAGCAGACCGGTCACACCCGCGGTGCGCAACGGGGCATTCGGCACCACCAGCAGCACGCCTGCGGGTTGCAACACACGGTGCGCCTCAGCCAGCATGACGGGTGAGAAGATGAACTCCGTTGGGAATGTGCTGATGACCGCCCCGAATGCAACAGCAGGGAACGGTAACTGGTAGACGCTTGCCTGCGCCACGCTGCTTGCCATGCCGGCATGCGCCAGCCGTGAGCTTGCCAGCGCGCTCATTTGCGGTGAAAGATCGACACCTACAACGGCGCGCCGTTGCTGGCGCAACGCCAGGTGGAGATGCCCGGGACCATGCCCGATTTCAAGCAAACGAGTATTGGCTGGCAGAAAGGGAATCACAATGCGTCCCCACTGTTTCCATTCGCCAAATGACACGGCAGCAGCTACATGGTCATACATCCATGCCATGCGCGTATAAAGCAGCCTGAATGCAAATCGCAACAGCCGTCCGGCTGGTGTTGAGGGTTGCTTGATGCGCATTGTCATAGATAGAGTATATGCAAGACCATCGGTGTTGGTGGTACGCTTGTGGTCAAAGACAGAGTAAGGAATTCAACAGAATGGAATTATCGGGTAATGTGACAATCATCACCGGCGCGTCGATGGGCATCGGGCTATCAACAGCACGCGTGTTTGCACAAGCCGGAGCAAAGCTGGCGCTGGTGGCGCGCTCGGTGGACAAGCTGGAGGCGCTCGCGAATGAACTGCGTGCGCAGGGCCATGAACCGCTGGTGATCCCCACCGACATGCGTAACCGTGATGCCATCCACGCGATGGTAGTAAAGGCATTCGACCATTTCGGACGTATCGATATTCTGATCAACAATGCAGGTCAGGCGGCTGCCGGCCAGGTGGCCACGGTGAATCCAGAGCACTATCAGCAAATCATTGAACTGAACTTGTTCGGCCCCTTGCACGCGATTCAGGCCGTTGTTCCGAAGATGCGCCAGAGTGGTGGCGGGCTGATCATCAACGTCAGCTCGATGGTGTCGAAGATGAGCATCCCGGGGCTGGGAACATATGCTTCGACCAAGGCGGCGCTCAACATGCTGTCCGACACCGCACGCGGCGAACTCGCGCCCGACAACATCCGCGTGATCACCGTTTACCCACGTCTCACCACCACCAACTTTGGGCGCAACTCGCTGGGTGATGAGCGCATGCGCCAGCAACAGCGCACCGGCGCTCCCGCAGCGCCGCGTCCCCCAGCAGATAGCGCCGAGCATGTCGCCAACCGCATTCTGCTGGCCGCGCAGACTGAGCCGAAAGAACAGTTCATGGATTGAGGCATGTTTCTTGTGACCACAATCGACTATCTCGCGCTGGCGCGACCGTTTATCACGCCCGATGTGCGCGCGGTGCTGCTCATGGGTAGCCACGCGCGCGGCGACGCCGGCGAGTTCAGCGATATCGACCTGAGGCTGTTGTTGCGCGCAGGTGCCGCACTCAGCGGATTGGCGAGTCACTTGGTCGACGGGTTGCTGGTGACGGTCAGTGGTACATCGCCCGACGAGGTCGAGGAGTGGTTTACCAATCCCGCCATCAGCGTGACTGCTATTCAGGGTGTGCGCGATGGGCGTATCCTGTATGACCCGGACGGTCTTTGCGCGCAGGTGCAACAACGCGCGCGGGCGTATGTGCGCGATGCCGCGACGCAGGCAAGAGCCAACGCATGGGTCAGCGCCGAGATGGTAGGCTGGATTGAAGAAGCGTACAAAGGGCTGGAAGGGTTACGCCGACACGACATCGGCCGCATGCTCAATGCGCGGCATGGCTTCTCATGGGGGCTGAGCCGCGTGGCGCAAGTCTACCTCGGTATTCTCATGCGCAGTGACAATGGCATTCAAGCAGAGTTGACCGAGCATGTGAGTCCGGGTTGGGCAACCCTGCGCGATGCTGCGTTTGGCATCTGTAAGCCCGACGGTTCACCGATTGCGCTCGAAGACCAGATCGTTGGCGGACTTACGTTGTACGTCGAAACGGCGCGCATGGTGGATAACGCTATTCTGCCGGAGCATCGCGCGATGGTGGATCACGTGGTGACAGCAATCAGTCGAGAACTGGATGCCGAAGGGAGTCAGATCTGGTCACGCACACCCTTTCGTTGATTCATACGAATAGCCTCATCAAGTATCATCAGTCATATCCTATGGCCAGCAATATCGAGATTAAAGCCCGCGTCAGTCATCCGGGCGTTCTGCAACAACGCGCTGAGTCACTCAGTGATACGCCTTGCGAAATCCTCTCGCAGGAAGATATCTTCTTCAACACTCCGCAGGGACGTTTGAAGCTGCGCGTGCTTGCGCCCGATCGTGGCGAACTCATCTATTACACTCGTGAGAACGCCAACGGCCCGAAGCGCTCAGACTATTCGATTTTCCGCACGAGTGACCCTGATACACTGAAAGCTGTGCTCGCCGCAGCATGGGGCATCCGGGGCGTGGTGAAGAAGGTACGCCGGTTGTATCTGGCCGGCCAGACGCGCATCCACCTTGATGATGTCGAAGGTCTGGGCGCGTTTATGGAATTGGAAGTCGTGATGCAGCCCGATCAGAGCGATGCTGAAGGTCACACTATTGCACGTGTCCTGAAGGACAAGCTCGGTATTGCCGATGCGGATCTGATCGATGTGGCTTACATCGATCTGTTGAATCAGCCGGCGGTTTAATAGTATGAATCAACAACACGAGATGCCCAAACCCGAAGTGATGAGTCCGGCCGGATACTGGCCGCAACTCAATGCCGCCGTCGAAGCCGGCGCCGATGCCGTTTATTTCGGGCTGCACCACTTCACGGCGCGCGCGAAGGTGGGCTTTTCGCTCGAAGAGTTGCCCGGCGTGATGCGCACCTTGCACCGGCGCGGGGTGAAGGGCTATATCACCTTCAACACACTCGTCTTTGACGAAGAGCTGAAAGAAGCCGCGCGCCAGATCGAGGCGATTGCCCGCACTAATGTCGATGCGATGATCGTGCAGGATGTCGGCATCGCGCGGCTAGTCAAGCAGATCAGCCCGGACACAACCGTGCACGGCAGCACACAGATGAGCCTGACCAGCGCCGAGGGCATCAATCTGGCACAGGGATTCGGGATCAGCCGCGTCGTGCTGGCACGTGAACTGTCGCTTGATGAGATTCGCGCCGTTCGCGCCGCCACCGAGTGCGAACTTGAGATGTTCGTCCACGGCGCATTGTGCGTGTCGTACTCCGGCCAGTGCTTCTCGTCGGAGGCATGGGGCGGGCGCAGCGCCAACCGCGGGCAATGCGCGCAGGCGTGCCGCCTTCCGTATGAGCTCATGGTTGATGGCCACTTCCAACCAACCGGCGACGCGCGCTACTTGCTCTCACCCGGCGACCTGTATGCATTGCAGCAGATCCCCGACATCATCCAGTGCGGCATAAGCGCGCTCAAGATCGAGGGGCGCTATAAAGATGCCAACTATGTCGCGTTGACCACGGCGGCTTATCGCAAAGCGGTCGATGAGGCGTGGGCCGGATTGCCTTTGAGCATTACACCGGTCGAGAAACTGCAACTGGAACAGGTGTACTCGCGCGGGCTAGGCCCCTACTTCGTCAACGGCACCAACCACCAGACAGTCGTGAAAGGGCGTTCACCGCGCCATCGTGGCGTGTTGATCGGGCGCGTGGCGCGCACGACGGCAGATGCCGTAATGATCACACCGGAACGAACAGATGCCGGTGTGATGGCGCAGGAAGTAGCGCCCATCAAACCCGGCGATGGGCTGGTCTTTGACGCTGCTGACTGGCGCAGCCCGCAGGAAGCCGAAGAAGGCGGGCGCGTGTATGAGGTGACAGCGCTCCGGCGCGGGCAGATCGAGTTACGCTTTGGCACAGGGGTAGTGCAGTTTAATCGCATTCGCCCGGGCGATCTCGTGTGGCGCAGTGATGATCCTGAACTGGAAAAAGCGGCGCGGCCATTCACGCAGGCCAAGTCGCCCGTGCACAAGCAGCCATTAGACGTACATGTCACAGCGCATGTGGGCGTCCCGTTACTCACAGAATGGTCGCTGACCGGCCATCCTGAGATGCGCATTTCTGTATCCTCACCTGAACCACTAGCCGCCGCGCAAAACCAATCGGTGACGGACAAGTTGCTTCATGAGCAACTGGGGCGCCTCGGCAACACACCGTATGAATTAGCCGGTGTCAGTGTGGAAATGCACGGGCGTCCCTTCGTGTCGAATTCGCTGCTCAACCAGTTGCGCCGTCAGGCCGTTGAGCAGTTGACCGAACTGCAAGGACGCGTTCAGGCAATGACGATTCACGACCCGTTGGCGACGCTTTCCGAAGTGTTGGCAGCCAAGCCGGCTCCGGCAGTGGCACAACCTCAAATGCCGGCACCGCAGTTGCACATTCTGGTGCGCACGCCTGAGCAACTCGCCGCCGCCATTGCCCAGCGTCCAGCCAGTATTACACTGGATTATCTTGAGTTGTACGGCTTGCGCCCCGCCGTGGAAAAGGTGCAGGACGCTGGCATCACGGCGCGTGCCGCCAGCCCACGCATCCTCAAACCCAACGAACAGCGCCTTGTTCAGTTCTTGCTGCGCCTGAACTGTGAGATTCTCGTGCGCTCAACCGGGTTGCTGTCCGCCTTGCTTGATAGCGGTGCGCGAGCTGACCTCATCGGCGATTTCAGCCTGAATACCGCTAACGTGATAACGGCGGAGACATTTCTCAACCTTGGCCTGAAGCGCCTGACGCCGACGCACGACCTGAACGCAGCGCAGATTGCGGCGCTGGCTGCGGGTATCAGCCCGGACAAACTGGAAGTGATCGCCTACCAGCATTTGCCGGTCTTCCACACCGAGCACTGCGTGTTCTGTCGTTTCCTGTCGCAAGGGACGAGTTACAAGGACTGCGGGCATCCGTGCGAGACTCACCGTGTGGCTTTGCGTGATGTCAACGGTCGCGCACACCCGGTCATGGCTGATGTCGGTTGCCGCAACACAGTCTTCGGCGCGCAGGCGCAGGAGGCTAGTCGCCATCTCGACGCATGGCTGCGCGCGGGTATCTACCATTTCCGCATCGAGTTCGCGCATGAAACCGCCGACCAGGTGGAGCAGGTCAGCCACGCATGGGCTGAAGCGATTGAGGGCAACCTGAGCGCTCGCGATCTGGGGCGGCGATTGAAGCCACTGGCGCCGGAAGGCACCACCGAAGGCAGCCTATTTGTGCCTGAAAGCCTGATCACAATACGATGAAGACCAGACCACGCCAAGGCATTCAACCGCCGCAAGTCGCCAGACATCTTCCGGCAGCTCAGATCGGCGCGCCGTTGCAAGATGAGTATAACGGCGTCGCCATCACCGATGGACTGCTGGAGAACCTCACTGCCGAAAGCCTGATCATCGATCAGGCGCGTTTACGACGCATCAACTTTATGCGCATGCGCGTCACGCGTTTGCGCCTCAGCGACCTGCGCATGGAAGGTTGCGACCTGACGACAGTGAACTGGGAACAAGCCCATGTGCGTCGCGTCGAAATGGCAGGCTGTCGCATGTGGGGCGCCAATCTGTACAAGGCGATGTTTGATGATGTGCGTTTCGAGGAATGCAATGCCGAAAACGCCGTATTCGCCGGCGCGAGCTTCAATGCGGTGCGCTTCGAGGGCTGCAACCTGACCAATGTGTCGTTTACAGAAGCGAACATGGCCTCTGTCGTGTTTGCGCGCTGCGATTTGAACGGCGCCGACCTGCGCGGCGCGACGTTGGCCGGCGTTGATCTGCGCACTTGCACCCTCGATGGCTTGCGCATCAATGCGGCCGATCTCAAGGGCGTCATCATCGAGCCGGTGCAGGCAGTTGCCATCGTGCAATTGCTCGGGATCGAGGTCAAAGCAGCCGAATAGGTTCCAAGAGTTCTGCAGCAGCTGTATTGCTGCAGAACCCTTATATTGCGCCAAAGTATCAGCGCGCGTGTGTCTGGTATTCCACCAGTGTTGCGTCTGGCGCACCGTCAAAGACGAGGTGGCCGTGATCGAGCAAGAGTGCCCTGCTGCACATCTCGCGGATTGGCGCAGGATTGTGGCTGACGATCAGAATCGTCGATCCATTGCGCGCCATCTCCTGTATCTTCGTTTGACAGCGCGCTCCAAATTCCGAATCCTCGACCGTAAATGCTTCGTCAACGATCAGAATTTGCGGTTCCATGTGAAAGGCAATCGCAAAACCCAGCCGGATGCGCATGCCGCTTGAATAACGCTTGATCGGCGTTTCCAGAAAAGTTTCTACCCCGGAGAATGCCGTGATCTCATCCAGCATGCGCTTGATGTAAGGCCACTTGCGGCGCTGGATGGCGCCGGAGAGCAGAATATTCTCGCGCCCGGTCAGCTCGGGGTGAAACCCCACACCTGCTTCAAGCATCGAATTGACGCGCCCGCGGATCATGGCGTGACCTTCGGTCGGGAGCGTCACGCGCGACAGGATTTTGAGCAGCACCGATTTACCGGCGCCGTTGTGCCCGAGCAATCCGACAACCTCACCCGGTTGAATGGTGAAACTGATATTGCGCAGTGCCCAGAAGTGCCCGGTTTTATCGACCTGCTCGTTATACACGCGGTCAGGATGCCGCACGGCACCAATCGAGTGGCGCGTCAGGTTCTCCAGAAAGCTGCGCAGGCTGCGGGATGTGTTCAGGCCACCAATATGGAATTGTTTACTGATGCCTTCAACGCGTATGGCAAAATCTTCCATCTCAAATAACGTCCACGAAGAGAACTTCCTTGTATCGAAAAAAGAAGATACCGCCAATGAGTACTACGAAAACGATCACGACCGATATCAACATCTGATCCATAGCAGGCGGCGCATTGCCCAGCAGCGCCCAGCGCATGCCCTCGACGACGCCCACCATCGGGTTCAGACTATAGATGCCACGTAACGCATCAGGCACAAGACTCATGGGATAGGCAATCGGCGTCGCAAAGAACCACACCTGCACGATAAACGGCACGATCTGGCCGAAATCGCGAAATTCCACGTTCAGGGCTGATAGCCACAGACCGAACCCAAGCGCTGTAAGCAACGCCATCAGGATGAAGACCGGCAGCAACAGTATCGTCCACGTCAATGTGATGCCGTAGAGGGCAATGAGCACGAACAGGATCAACAGCGCAATGGCAAGATCGACCAGCCCGATGCCGGCGGTCACCATGGGCAAGATCAACCGCGGAAAATACACGCGCGTGACCAGCCCCGAATTGTTCAGAATCGTGTAATTAGATTGCACCAGTACATTGGTGAAAAAGTTCCACGGCACAAGCGCACTATAAGTAAAGACGGGGTACGGAATATTCCCGGTCTTGATGCCCGAGAACCAGCCGATGACCACACTGAGCACGCCCATCATGAGCAGCGGCTGAAGGATAGCCCACACGGCGCCGATGATGGTCTGTTTGTAGCGCACCTTCATATCGCGCCAGATGAGAAGTAACAGTAGATCGCTGTACTCCCATAACTCGCCCAGATGAATCGGCATCAGGCGGGCCGCCGGACGGATATGCGTGATGGCCTGCCTTTGCATTTGATCTTTGATGTCGTGGTTGCCCTGACTCTGCATCATTTTGATAACGATACCAGTATTCGCGCCCTTGTTGACCTTGGTGCAATGATTTCATGGCGCTCTTGAAGCCATGTACAATCGTGATTGCAAATGAACTCGACGATTTCCGTCATTATCCCTGTTTACAATGGAGTTCAGGTCATTCTCCACTGCCTCGATGCGGTGTTCGCCTCGAGTTACAAGGATTATGAAGTGATCGTCGTGGATGATGGCTCCACAGATGGATCGGGTGAGTTAGCCGCCAAACGCCCATGTCATGTCCTCCAGATGCCGCGCAAGTCGGGTCCGTCAGCCGCACGGAACCACGGCGCCGGAACAGCTTCCGGCGATATCCTGTTCTTTCTCGACGCTGATATTACGATCGAGCCTGATACACTGGCGAAGATCGCGCAGACATTTGACGATCGGCCGGAGATCAGCGGGTTGTTTTGCAGTTACCAGCATGATACGCCGGCGCATAATTTTTTCTCGCAGTACAAGAATCTGATTCATCATTACACCCATCAAACCTCCCACGAAATAGCAACCACTTTTTGCGGTGGGTTTGGCGCCATCAAACGCAGCGTGTTTGCGCGCATGGGCGGTTTTAATGTGGACTATCTCTATCTTGAAGATATCGAGATGGGCTACCGTTTGAATCAGGCTGGACATCTCATTATGCTCAATAAGGCGATTCAAGTCACCCACCTGAAGCGCTACACCTTTGTAAGTCTGATCCGGTCCGATGTGCATGGGCGCGCAATTCCTTGGACACGGCTGATGCTCAGCAAGCATAAATTCCAGAATGACTTGAACACCAAAACCAACAATGTGTTCAGTGTGCCGTTGGCCTTTCTGTTGCCCATGACTCTGGCTGCGGCGCTGTATACGCCGTATGCGCTGGTTGTTTTTGCTGCGCTCGCTCTTGCGTTTGTGAGTTTGAACACCGGCTTCTACCGTTATGTGCGCCGATATCGGTCGCTGGCATTCATGCTGCAAACCATCATCATGAACTGGTTTACTTACATTTACAGCGGATATGGTCTGGTAGCAGGCGTCGTCATTTTTTTGCGCGAGCGCATTGGTGAGTTGCTGTCTCACCGCGCGAGACAAAGCCATCTGGTCGATACCGAACACTGATTTTGGCAGTTGTATGCAATAGCCCTGTTGCACACCACAATGGTAATTTTGTTTGTCACCAATGGCTTGCCGCAACTGAATGCCGGCGGTACATCGCTGCGCGACTACTACATGATACGGGCACTGGCGCAACGGCATGAGGTGCTGTGCTTATCGCTGACGCATTCACAAGAAGAACAGTTCGCGTCGAGTGCTGTCTCTCAGATAGCGCGCTGGGGCGATGTAGTACTGGCGCGCCCACGGCCATTTTCCGAGAAGATAGTGGCCGTCGCGCGCGGCGTGGCCGCCGGACGGCCATTGGCTACACATCCCTATTACCACCCCGAACTGGCCGCGCGTATCCACGAAATCATGCAGAACCGGCGCGTGGATATCGTCGAATTTGAGCACTCGTTTCTAGCCCCGTATGTGACCGCTATCCCAGCAGACAGGCGCAGCAACGTCACCAAGGTACTCACCTTTCACAACATCGGCTTTGAACAGTTTCGTAGCCTGTTGCATACGCGGATCAGCGCTGGGGAGTGGTTCATCGCCCTGTTGAAGTGGTTTTCCATGTGGCGCTGGGAAAGCGCGTGGGCAAGGCAATTTGATCACTGTCTGGCTGTTTCCCCGCTGGATGGCAGGCTACTGGCGACCCACATCCCCGGGATTCCGATATCGGTTATCGACAATGGCACAGACACCGATCTCTTGCAGCCGCTGCCCGAACCAGCCCATAGCACTGAGCTACTATTCGCCGGGAGCATGGCCTATACGCCCAATGTCGACGCCATGCTGTACTTTTGCCGCGAGATTTTACCGTTGGTTCGGCAACGCATTCCGGATATCAAGTTGACCATTGCAGGGCGCAGTCCCGTACCAGAAGTGCGCCGTTTGGCCGAACACCCCAATGTGACGGTAACCGGGTCTGTGCCAGATATGTTGCCCTATTACGCCCGCTCAATGCTGAGTATCGTACCGCTGCGCGCCGGCGGCGGCACGCGACTGAAAATTCTCGAATCCATGGCGCTCGGGCGCGTCGTGGTATCCACGGCCAAGGGGTATGAAGGGATAGAGCATGCCATTGCAGGCGAGCATCTACTCTCAGCAGATACACCGAGAGCGCTTGCTGATCAGGTTGTGCGAGCGCTTCAGGATAGCGCATTGCGGCAGCAGATCTCGCGTCAGGCGCGTGCCATGGTGCAAACTCATTACAACTGGACCCATATCGGGCAGCGTCTTGAGCATCTGTATCAGAATCTATACGATGATAGGACAAATGGATAATATTCCCCGTATCCAAAACCTGACACCCAAAATCAATGCTACTGATCTGGTAGGCACGTTTTATCAGAACGGGCGATGGCGATCATGTGGCGCGCGATATGGATTATGAGTGCCGGGAACAGCCCAGCATCGAAGTCGTCCATCACAACCTACAGTGAATTGTCATGAAAGCACTCAAAATTGTCGGAATGTATCGCGACACCAGTGGCTATGCCAACCTCGTACGCGCCTTTGTTCGCGAATTGTGCCAGATGGGTGTGCAGATACAACTGATCCCTATGCACTACTGGACATCGGGTAAACTCCCGCCCAGGTCGCGTGATCCATTTTTCGATCGCCTGAGCAACCCAGTCGATGCAAACACGGCGCTGCACTTCGGCGTACCCTGCCAGGTGCGTATCGACCCACGCCGGCGCAACATCAATTTCACCATGTTTGAATCGACACGTATCCCAAAGCTATGGCTCACATTCAATCAATGGCATGACCAGGTCATCGTTCCAACCGAATCATCCCGCCAGGCATGGCTAAATGGCGGTTACGCAGATGAGCGATTGCGATTGTGCCCGCTGGGAGTGGACCCCGATGCGTATAAACCAGGGGTCGCGCCGCTGGATATCGGCCATATGGTGCCAAGCGACATGCAGCATCGTCATGCGCGTTTTCTCAATATTTCGGACCTCTCGCCACGCAAAAACGTCGTAGGACTAGTCCGGTGCTGGCTAAAGGCCACTCAATCCACCGATGACGCCGTGCTGATCCTGAAGTTGAACGGCGATAGACTATGGCTGCAAACATTCATGAGCGAAATCACAGCTCTCGAATGTTCAATCGGCAGAAAACGCAAGATGGCTGCGCCGATCATATTCATCACCAATACGAAATTTTCTGACTCCGAGATGCCGTCCCTCTTCGCCATGGCTACTCATTACCTGAGCATGTCGTGCGGCGAAGGCTGGGACCTTCCAATGATGCAGGCCGGCGCAATGGGGTTGGGTCTCATCGCCCCACGTCACTCGGCATATACTGCTTACTTGGATGATCGCATTGCCAACCTCATTCCCGCACACGCAGTCCCGGCTGTTTTTACGCGCAATGACAACCTCGAACAGTTTTTCGTCGGGTCAGAGTGGTGGGAACCTGACGAGGACGCCACGTGCGACGCTATCATCAATGCGATCAAGCACCCCGATACTCATCGTGGGGCGCTGGCGTCATCGCGCATCCGCGAAGACTTTAGCTGGCGTCGCGCCGCCATACGGCTGATCGAAGTCCTCGACGAAACAGAGTACCAACCTAGTATCAGCCGTAAGTTTCTTGTAAATCAGACTTGGCACAGCGCCAGTTATTTCCTGCGCAGCAAATCGGTCTGGATGATCCGTACCGCGCGCGCCTACCTGCAAGCACCCTAATCGCTTAGGAAACAGGCCATAGGGTACCGTTAATTCATGTAGAAACACTGCGTGAACATCAGCATTCTCATTCCAACACTCACAGAGCGGGAAGTAGCATACCAGAGGCTGCGCTGGAACCTCGATCGTCAAATCACAGAGCACGGGCTGGAACAGCGGGTTGAGATTCTTACCTACCTCGACAATCGCGAAAACAGCATTGGCTTCAAACGCAATGACTTGGTCCGGCGAGCTACGGGAAAGTTCGTAGCCTTTATTGATGATGATGACGATGTCAGTCCGCAGTACGTCTCGCTCATTCATCAAACCATTCTGGATAATCCGGACATCAACTGCATTGAGCTGGATCAGAAAACGAATTGGAATGCGGCCATAAACGGGCTAGCGCGTCTGCACATCATGCGCGCCGCTCTCGGCCTTGCCGGCTGACGTGATGCGCACAAATTCAGCGTTATCCCAAAGCTCTGCAATGCTGGTCGCACCGGCGTAGCTGAGTCCGGAGCGCAATCCGCCGATGAGTTGGTACACGATGTCTTTCACCGGGCCGCGCGCCGGCACCATGGCCTCGACGCCTTCGGGTACAACACGCTCCCAGTCGTCATCTTCCGCCTCGCGCCCGATCTCGATCTCCTTTCGTTCGATGTTGGCTGTCAATGACGCCATACCGCGCACCACCTTGAATCGCTGACCATTGCGCACGACACTGGCACCCGGGCTTTCATCGGTGCCGGCCAGCAGGCTGCCGAGCATAACCGTGCTGGAACCTGCCGCAAGCGCCTTGGTGATGTCGCCGCTAGTGCGTATCCCACCGTCGGCGATGATCGGCACGCTCAGTTCGCGCCCAACCTGCGCACATTCGTCTACTGCAGTGAGTTGCGGTACGCCGAATCCAGTCACGATGCGCGTGATACAGATCGATCCTGCGCCCACGCCGACTTTTACAGCATCCGCCCCGGCGTCCACCATGTCACGTACGCCTTCAGCGCTTGCCACATTGCCACCCACGATATCCACATGTGAGAAGCGCTCCTTCAGCTTGCGCACCATGTTAAGCGCAAGGTCTGAATGTCCATGGGCGATATCAACGACAAGCGCATCCACTCCGGCGTTGACGCAAGCATCGGCGCGATCCAGGTCAGAAGGTCGCACGCCGACAGCCGCCGCTACCCGCAATCGTCCACGGTTGTCCTTGGTGGCATCAGGCCAGGCATCCTGCTTGTCAATATCCTTGGCGGTAATTAGTCCCTGCAAGCGTCCGTCTGCATCGACCACCGGCAACTTCTCGATGCGGTGCTCGTGCAGAATGTCTCGCGCCTGCTCCATCGTCGTGCCGGCGTTAACAGTCACCAATTTGGCGCGCGGTGTCATGACTTCGGTAACCGGGCGCGCAGCGTTGCGTTCAAACATCAGGTCACGTGCAGTCACCAATCCAAGCACGTCCTCGCTATCATTGGTGACAACCAGTCCACCGATATGCAACTCGTCCATACGGTCGCGGGCTTGCTGCACCGTTGCCGTTGCGGACAGGTTATAGGGGCGTTCCACCATAAAACCCTCGGTGCGTTTGACGCGTTGCACTTCTGCTGCCTGGCGTTCAATCGTCATAAAGCGATGAATCACGCCGATACCGCCCAGCCGCGCCATCATGCGCGCCATGCTCCATTCGGTCACCGTGTCCATATTAGATGACACGACCGGCGCAGCCAGGGGAATATGCCGGCTAAACCATGTCCGGGTATTAACAGCGTGGCGAGAGCGGATCGCCGATTTCTTAGGAACGAGCAACACATCGTCAAATGTCAGCGCAGTTTCGGGGCGCAGTTTCATGTTCTATTAGACTCCTCATCATTGTGCCGCAGCTTGGGGCACTGGCAACTCGAGATGATATCACACGCATTGTGGCATTGACAGGCAGTTTTTGTGCATTTGCACACTGAGACTATCAAGGGCATTGTGGCTGATGCAATGATGAATTATCATACTTGGCATCAATGAAACAAGGAACAAGGACATATGTCGCAAAATTGAAGCACACACCTGGCAACACTGATCCAGTAGTAGAGCAGCTATTGGCAGAGTAATCCACATAAAACCATCTTTCTGATTTATAACAATCGATAATCAATGGCACATACACCCATTATTCGCACACGCTTGCTTGAATGGTCTCTCATCCCGATACTGGCCGTCTACTTCGTCCTTGGCGGTTTGTTTGCCGTTCTCATCCCGCCGTGGCAGGTTCCCGATGAGCCTGCGCATTACAACTACGTGCGGCAACTGGCGCAGACTGGCGCCTATCCGGTGATCGCAATGGGTGATTACAGCCAGGACTTGATCGGCAACCAGATCGCGCCACCTACTGCGCGCCCGGCGATATCGCTGGATGCCGTGCAGTACGAAGATCATCAACCCCCCCTGTTCTACACACTGGCCGTGCCGGTGTTTCTGGTCTTTAAAGGCGCTCTGATTCCGTTACGGTTGTTTTCATTGCTCATCGGCGCCCTGGTGGTAGTGTTTACATGGTTGGCCGTGCGCACCATTTTCCCGGCGCATTCTTTCATCGCTGCGATGGCTGCCGTGTTTGTGGCACTGCTGCCACAGCATCTACACATGATGGCTGGTTTCAACAACGACTCGCTCTCCGAGGCATTGATCGCGATCACCGTATATCTGTCGGTTCGCCTCATCATGAGGAGCGGAGGAGATATGAATCTCCGATCTTTTTTGCTCCTCAGCATCTCAGCACCTCTTCTCCTCCTCTCTGCGATAGTAGGGCTTGCTTTCCTTACCAAGGCACAAGCGTATCTGGCATTGCCGGTGGCTATGTTTGCCGTGTTGGCCAGCGGGTATCAGAAACAGCCCCTGGGGCGCGTGCTGATATCACTTCTTGTATTGATTGGCATTGCCGGCGTGATTGGGGCGCCGTGGTGGATTCACGGCTTGCAAGTGTATGGCGGCGGCGACGTGCTGGGGTTGCAGCGCCATAATCTGGTCGTGGCTGGCCAACCAACCACGACTGAGTGGATTGCGCAGTATGGCTGGGGCGGTTTGCTCAGCCGCATGGGACAGTTCACTTTCCAGTCATTCTGGGGACAGTTTGGCTGGATGAGCATCGTGATTGACCAGCGCTTCTACATCTTGTTTCTGGGGATTACGGCGATCTCAACTGCGCTCTTCCTGGCGTGGTGGTTGCATGGTCAGTCGGCCATTCGGCGGTTGAAGGACAAGACCCAAACCCGCACCGGCGACACCATTTACACACCCTGGCTGGTGTTGACGCGCGAACAGACACTGGCGCTTGATCTGCTGGCGGTGCTGGCACTCGGCGCACTAGCTGGATTCATCTGGTACAACCTGCAATTTGTACAGCACCAAGGCCGCTACCTGTACTCCGGACTGATTCCGACCGGCATGGCGCTATCGCTGGGCTGGCACTTTGCCCTCTCGCGCAATAGGCTTGCGCTCCGTGTGCAGAGTTGGCTGTGGCTGGCGTTACTGCTGGCGTTTATTGCGCTCAATGGCCACATGCTATTTCGCGTCATTTTGCCGGCAATGCGTGGGTAAATCGAAAAACAAAAAAAGGGCTTTTTCAAGCCCCTTTTTGTTCAAGTGATTTCTAGCCGTGCATCATCTGCTCAAACAGCGGACCGCCGCCGGAGCTCTCGATCTTGCCCGGCAGTGTTGTACTGACTGGTGTGATCTCCACATTGACCGTGGTTCCCTGTAGAACCTCGACCATTGAAAAGTCCAGTTTGCCGTCCACCAGTCCGATCAAAATTCTGCTGTTGTCAGAAAACTTCCCGGACAGGAGCGCGTCCGACAACGGGTCCTCTACCTCACTCTGGATCACGCGGCGCAGCGGGCGGGCGCCATAGTCGGCGTCATAGCCCTTTGTCGCCAGATAGTCCTTTGCTGCGTCGGTCACATCGATCTTGATGTTGTGATCCGACAGGCGCTTTTGCACCTTGTTCAGTTCCAACGAAACGATTTGACCAATGTTTTCGCGCGAGAGCGGGTGGAACACGATCGTACCATCCACACGGTTCAGGAACTCGGGCCTGAACAAACGCTTCAACTGGCTCATCAGCTTGTCCTTGATCTCCGCAAAGCGCCGATCGCCTTCCTTGATCTCGTCCTTCGCCGTGGCAAAGCCAAGCTTCGTTTCGCGCTTAATCATTTCTGCGCCGACGTTCGATGTCATGATGATGCAGGTATTGCGAAAGTCTACCTTACGCCCGCGCGCATCGGTCAGGCGTCCTTCTTCCATAATCTGCAGCAGCATGTTGAAGACTTCGGGGTGCGCTTTCTCGATTTCATCGAAGACCACAATGGTGTAGGGGCGACGGCGCACAGTTTCCGTCAACTGACCGGCATCGTCGTAACCGACATATCCCGGAGGCGCGCCCACCAGCCTGCTAACCGTATGGCGCTCCATGAACTCGCTCATGTCAAGCACCAGTAACGCATCCTCGCTGCCAAACAGAAATTCGGCCAGCGCTTTGGTCAATTCGGTTTTACCTACGCCTGTGGGACCGAGAAAGATGAACGATCCCATCGGGCGCTTCGGGTCCTTCAACCCCACACGCGAGCGGCGAACCGCCTTGCTGATAGCGACAATCGCCTCTTCCTGCCCGATGATGCGCTCATGAATCGCTTCCTCGAGGTGCAGCAAACGTTCACTCTCAGTACCCGCGATGCGCGTCACTGGCACTCCGGTCCACATTGACACCACTTCGGCGATATCCTCAGGACTGACTATGGGGCCATCGATGTTGGGATCAAAGTTGGAGCGCAGTGACTCGATCTCTTCAAGCGTCACACGCTCGCGCTCGCGCAAGGTAGCAGCGTCATCATAGCGCGCCTGCTCCATCGCCACGTTGCGATCTTTCTGTACCTGCCGCAGTTCTCTAAACGCACGTTGCAGGTTGACCGATTGTGGCGATTTGTACATGCGCACGCGCGCCGCCGTCTCGTCGATCAGGTCGATAGCCTTATCGGGCAGAAAGCGGTCGGGCACGTAGCGCGACGAAAACGTCACTGCGGCGACGACGGCTTCCTGCGAGATGCGCAGCTTATGGTGCGCCTCATAGGCGCCCTTCACACCCTTCAGGATTTCTATAGCCTGGTCAGGGGTGGGCTCATCCACATATACGGGCTGGAAACGACGCTCCAGTGCTGCATCGCTCTCAATATGCTTGCGATACTCATTGAGCGTGGTAGCTCCGATGCACTGCAATTCGCCGCGCGCCAGCGCCGGCTTAAGAATGTTGGCAGCATCGACACTGCTTCCTGCAGCGCCTGCGCCGACCAACATATGCACTTCGTCGATAAAGAGAATCGTGTCACTCGACTTGACCTCTTCGATGACTTTTTTCAAGCGCTCTTCAAACTGGCCGCGATACATGGTGCCGGCTACGAGTGAACCAACATCGAGTTGCATCACGCGCTTGTTCAACAGCGGCTCCGGCGTTTGTCCTTCCACGATGCGTTGCGCCAGTCCTTCGACGATGGCTGTCTTGCCCACGCCGGGCTCACCAATCAGCGCCGGGTTGTTCTTGGTGCGGCGCGACAGAATCTGGATCACGCGTTCAATCTCAGTCTGGCGCCCGATGACAGGATCAAGCTTGCCTTGTTCAGCCAGCGCGGTCAGGTCAGTTGCCAACTGATCGAGTGCCGGGGTTTTGCCGCGTTCTTTCTTCTGCGTGGCAGGAGCGGCAGCACCGCCGGTCGTCTTGCCAGTTTCGGGCTGTTCCTGTTGAACCGCGCGCAATGTCTCGCGGCGGATGCGCTCGGTGGTCAAACCAAGCTGATGCATGACGTCAATCGCCACACCATCGCCCTGACGGATCAGCCCTAGCAATAAGTGCTCGGTGCCGATATAACTGTGACCCAGTTTGCGAGCCTCATCAACAGCATACTCGATCACCTGCTTGGTGCGCGGCGTCAGGTCAAGCTTGCCTGCCGGTGTGCGGCGCCCGGCGCCCGTCATGCGTTCGACCATCTCGGCCACGCGCTCAGGCTTGGCGCCAAGATCGCGCAAAACCCGTCCGGCGACGCCATTTTCCTCACGGATTAAACCCAGCAGCAAATGCTCGGTTCCAATGTAATTGTGCGAGAGACGCTCCGCCTCTTCCTGCGCCAGCGTCAAAACACGTCTCGCCCGCTGTGTAAATCGTTCTAGTTTATTCGCCACAACGCACCACTCCTTATATCAGATGACAAAAGGCCTTCAAATATTGAAGGCACGGTCAATCGCGGTATTGCAACAGAACCCTTTGCCACCATCGAGAATTATCATACACCAGTAAAAAACACCACATCTCATTTGCGCCTATTGGCTGCGGCTGATCCCCCCGCGTGCATTTCACTGTAGAGGATTTAACCGGAACACGCCACTCTTCCAGTGTGTTTTAACGGGATGATGTTAGAACTACATGAGCACCGCCCGATGAATTAACTTCGAGGAAAAAGAACGACGCCCCATCTTTGATGATGGAGCGCCGCTTCGTGGCAGATGCAAGACAGGTTAGCGGCTGACGCCGGCCCGCTGTTTGCGCGCTTTAAGGCTTACTCTGCGCTAGATATGATTTCAGTTCCGGTGGTCAGTTCAGACTGCCAGTCCAGATCGGCATACTCAGCCCAGCTTACGCGCTTCAAGCTCAATGCAATGCGCTTTTGCTCAGGCTCCACACGCATCACGCGCAAGGTAACGATCTGGTTTTCCTTGAGCACTTCACGCGGATTGGTGATCATCTTGTCGCTCAACTCAGACAGCGGGATCAGGCCTTCGATCGCCTCATCATCCTTCAGCCGCGCAAAAGCGCCATGCTTGGGGTGAATCTTGATGATCTCAGCCTCAACCAGTTGGCCGGGGCGATAGCGTTTGTCAAGTTCAGACCACGGATCGGTCTGCAGCGACTTCAGGCTTAGACCAATGCGACCGCTGTCCTTATCAACACTGATGACCTTCACCTTGACGTGATCGCCCTCGCGCACTACCTCGCTAGGGTGCTTGACGCGCTGGTACGACAATTCAGACAGGTGAATCATGCCGTCAGCTCCGCCAAGATCAACAAACACACCAAAGTCTTTGACGCTGCTGACTTCGCCTTCAACGATTGAACCAATGTCAATCTCGCTGAGCAACTTGTCTTTCTGCGCCGCTCGCGCCTCTTTCGAGGCTGCGCGCTCGCTCAGAATCAAGCGGTTGCGTTCACGATCGATTTCGATGACCTTGACGTAGGTCTTCTGACCGACCAGTTTCTGGTAGCGCTGCTCAGGCGGCAGACTTTCGTCGCCCATCATGCGCTGGTGTGTCAGGCTAAGCTGGGACGCGGGGACAAAGCCACGCAATCGTCCGATCTTGACGATGACACCGCCTTTATTAAACCCGGCGATGTGGCTCTCCATCGCATCCTGCTTTTGGAATAATTCCTCAGCAGTTCGCCAGTCGCGCTCGTTGATGGCTTTCGCCAGCGACAGCACAACGTTTCCGTTCTTATCTTCTGGCGTAATCACATAGGCATAGATTTCCTGACCGACTTCAAGAGTCGTTCTAAAATCTTTGGGCAGGGCTTCCATTTCCTTGCCTGTGACTATTCCTTCGGACTTAGCCCCAAGATCGATCAAGATCTCGCGATCGGTAATCGCGGCGATTTTGCCCGAAATCAGCTGGTTCTTCTTCGGCGGATCATAGCGCTCGCTACGCGTCAAATAGTCGCTTAGCGAAGCAGCAAAATTGTCATCCCCTTTGGATTCAGTGGGCACTTCATTCCCGGGGACTTCTCGGCTCTCCATACTCAGGTGTGTTTCCTTCGGCGTAAGATTCTACGCATTATACCTAAATTTTGCCTGAGTGCGGGAATGAAATGATGACAATCAGCTTATTGTCCCCTTTGACTATAATGATGTACCGGCTAAGTAGGTTTTGACACCCACCACCGATTCCCGCGTTTCTCAGCGGTGACTTTACCAGTTCTGCACCAGGATAGCATGGTTTGTTTCGACACACCGGCGCGTTGGGCGGCTTCGCGCAA
>CAIQQO010000162.1 GCA_903873965.1 uncultured bacterium | reverse complement strand
TGGAATCGTGTCTTCACCAGGGAATGCGTCGCATCCTCGATAGTGCTTCTTGTTGTTCCAGTGCGCACATCCCATGCATCTAGCGCTTAAGAAGTGATATCCGTCGTCTAGTCCGCCTGGTGCTTTATTCACTTCCCCATCTCCGCTTCATAATCGAACTGGTATCCCTGACGTCGCAGTTCGCGCATGACCAATGGCCATAGTCTGCGGCTGAATTGGGCTTCCGCTTCAGCTTCCGTCAGTTCGCCGGATTCGATCATCTGAATATACGCAATCATGTCCGCCTCGTCTCTAACATCGCGAATCGTCTGCGCGACAAGACTTTCCGTAACATTGTCGCCTATAACCAAGCGATATATTCCTGCATGATCAGATGCATGCAGCTCCCCGATCGCATTACGAATCATTGTGAACACATCAGTATCAGAGAATGAACCTCCCGGACCCGGGTGATTATGTGTCACTAGATTGCCGGCAGTCTGAATCCAGTCATCGGACGAGAGAGTGACATTAGCAGGCGTGCCTACGTTTGAAACTATCGGGTTGCCGTCAGTATCAAATACATAGATTGCTTCACGCGCCGCCAATCCATTCTCGCGTTCAAGATTACGCAGGTCGGTTTCAATGTCGCCGCTGACACTGCCCAGCTTGAACGGCTCGGGATTACTTCCGCTGCCACGATCGGCATCCGGTGTCTCCGGCTCTAGCGCTGATGGCGCAGCTAAGCCGTCCGGCAAATCTTCGGCGTCCATCTTCTCCACCGGCTGGATATAACAACGGCAGCGCACGTGCCCGGGTGGGTTGTCGATTTCCTCGCCGTCATCGGACTCGAATGGCTCGTCCATCGCTGCCACCTGGCCATGCAGGCCGGCGCAGGTGTCGCACACCCGTTCGTCGTTGGCTGTATACCACCTGCGCCCCTCTACGCCCTGTGCCTTCCAGGCTAACGTGTTGCCTTCGGCGAACGCCCGGGTCGCCTCAGTGGCAGCGATGGCCTCTGCGCGCGTCTTGTCATCCACGATCTCGTTGATGGCCTTGACCAAGTCGGGGAACGCATCACCCGACTCGATCCACCCCGCCAGCGCATCCCGAATATCCTGTAGCGTCGTGTCGGCCAGCCCGCCTGCCAGCGTCGCCGCATAGTTGCGCGCCCACACCACCGCATCCTGGTTCAGCACATCCCATTCCACCCCAACTGAGGCAGATGCCGCTTTCGCAAAACCGACGCCATGCGTCCCATCGCGCACCTCGCCAACCCCATGCTGCGCTGCATGCGCCATGTGTGCGGCCAGTACATCACTCAGCCTCGTCTTGAACTCGCCCCAGAACTTCGCTGCCGGATTGAGCAACGCCTGCGCCTGAGCCGCATCGCTGATAGGAATATCGCTGACCAGTGTTGTAAATGTCTCCTCGATGTCCTGTTGCAGCGCCGTCTCGATGCTCTGACGGCTCGGAGGCTGAGTGCCCTTCTGCAGGCTGCTTGTAGCCCCCTGTGGGGCTGAGGCTAAAAAACCACCGAACACCTCCGCGGCTCGGTCACGTGTGACATGCTCCAATTGCTGCTTAACCGCTGTTACCAGCGCATCCGGCAACACCGCCTTCGCCAGCGCCGTCGGATCGCATACGTGCGACTTGCCATCCTTCACGCGCCGCAACACCTTTTGCTGCCAATCCGCCAGCGCCAGCTTAACGACAGAGGCATGCTCTGCAGGCACAACCGCATCCAACACTTGACGGCTCGGCGGCGGCGCAACCGTCGCGCCCTGGTCAGGCTTCTGGTCTGCCAGTTGCTGCACTGAGCTACTTATGGGTGGTGGAACCTGCTGTAGAGGCGGTTTCGGCGCGAACAAATCCTTCAGCAGAATCACCTGATTCCCGATCACGATAAACGGCTGCGCGTCCGGGATCGGCTCCTGCCCTTCCGCCTGGCGCATCACATTGATGTCGATCACGCCGTTATACAGCTTCTTCTGCTGCAAATCAAACGCCGCCGCCTGCCCCTTCGCCGGCTCAATCGAAGTAAACCGCCAACACAACGGCGCGCCCGTCAACCG
>CAIQQO010000161.1 GCA_903873965.1 uncultured bacterium | reverse complement strand
GTGGCGACGATGGGCGCGGACCGCACGTCAGCCGACAGAATCCGCCTGCGTGAGTTGAGCCGCCGGTTGACGGAGGCGTCTCAGAACACCATCGCGACACATGAACCCGCCCCACCGGTACTTGCGGACTCGTCAGAGATTTTGGTAGCGCCGCGAGTATCCTCAACGCTTGCAACCACCAGCGCACTGCCTGAACCATGGCCAGTGTCTGCAGCGCCGACGGTCGAGAGCCAACATCCGGCGCCAAATATCAACGCGGAGCCGGTCACTGGCGTGTCGACTGCCAGGAAGCCGACGGTGGAGCGGCGGTCAACCCCCCAACCGCTGCCACTGGCGGTGGAGACGGTGCGAATCCCGATTACGAAGCTGGACCCGCTGCTGTTGCAGGCAGAGGAGTTGATTCAGGTGAAGCTGGCGACCAGCCAGCGCAATACCGAAATGCGTGATATCCAGCTTCTGTGTGACTCGTGGAAAACGGAAGCAGAGCGCTGGAAAGGCCGCCGTGCAATGACGTCTGTGGGTGGCGCCGGGCCGTCAAACGACCTGCCGGAATGGGCTGCGCTGTTATTCGACGCCCTGGCGGGCAAGGTGACGGCCGTCAGCCATGCGCTCGAACAGGATGAACGCACGCTAAGCCACATGGTCGATGATCATCTGGAAGCATTGAAGCAGATTCTCATGCTGCCGGCGTCAACGATGCTGGCCGTTCTGCCGCGCCTGGTGCGCGATGTGGCGCACGATCAGGGCAAGGAAGTGGAGCTGGTGCTGCGCGGCGCAGAAATCGAAATTGATAAACGCATTCTTGAGGAATTGAAAGACCCGCTCATTCACCTGCTGCGCAACAGTGTGGATCATGGCATCGAACAGCCCGAAGTGCGCGTCGCAGCCGGCAAAACCGAACGTGGCTTGATCATGATCATCGTTAATGCACTGCAGAGCCGCCAGGTGGAAATTGTCATTTCGGATGATGGCGCCGGCATCAATGCCGACCGCGTGCGCGAAGCCGGCATCCGCTCTGGTGCAATTACCCCTGATGCAGCGCAGCGCCTGACGCCGCAGGAGACGATGGCGTTGATTTTCCAGTCAGGCCTATCCACCAGTGACATGATTACCGATATTTCGGGGCGTGGACTGGGCCTGGCCATCGTGCGCGAAAAAGTGGAAAGTCTCGGCGGTCAGGTCGTGGTGGAATCAAGCCTGGGAGTGGGAACCACTTTCCGCCTGTTGCTGCCGATGCGGCTGGCCAACTTCCGCGGCGTGCAGGTGCTGGTGCACGGGCAGGTGTTTGTCATTCCCACGTCCAATATCGAGCATGTGGTCAGGGTCAGCCGGGATGATATTCGAACGGTTGAAAACCGCGAGTCGATACAGATTGATGGCAGAATTCTTGCCCTGGCCAAACTGTCTGATGTGCTGGGTATGCCGGCGCGTAATGAGGCGCTGTATCGCAAGGATGCGGCGGCGCGCGGTGGGACGCCGACGTTCCTTGACGGCGAAGTGTTGTATGTGCCCGTGCTGGTGCTGATTTTTTCTGATAGGCGTATTGCGGTTCAGGTAGATGAAGTGCTGGCCGAAGAGGAGATTCTGCTGAAAAGCCTGGGGTTGCAGTTGAGCCGCGTGCGCAACATTGCCGGCGCCACGGTGCTGGGAACGGGCAAAGTAGCGCCGGTGCTCAACGTGTTCGATCTGATGGCATCGGCGCTGAAGACAGGGGGCACGTTGAAAGCGCCGGTTAGCAGCGCCACGGAGCGCATTGGCCGTATTATGGTGGCCGAGGATTCGATCACGGCGCGTACGTTGCTGAAGAATATTCTGGAGAGCAACGGGTATCAGGTCACAACGGCGGTAGATGGCGCGGATGCCTTTTCGCAGCTGCGCGTCGCTGAGTTTGACCTGGTGGTTTCGGATGTGGACATGCCACGCCTGAGCGGTTTCGAATTAACGACTAAAATACGTGCCGACAAGAAAATGAGCGAACTGCCGGTGATTCTGGTAACGGCGCTGGATTCGCGCCAGGATCGCGAACGAGGTATTGAAGTCGGAGCAAATGCCTATATCATTAAGCGTAGTTTCGACCAGAGTAATCTGCTGGAAGTGATCCGTAGACTGCTGTAACAAACATGAACCACTCATTGAAACAGAAATACTGGAACGTTATATGATCCGAGTGCTGATCGTCGACGATTCGCGCGTGGCGCAGGAATTTGTGGCGCATATCCTGTCATCAGATCCCGGAATCGAGGTGGCTGGTTTCGCGGGAGATGGTGGCGAGGCGCTTGCCGCTGCGAAGGAGTTGCATCCGGATGTCATTACGATGGATTTGCACATGCGCAAGATGGATGGGTTTGAGGCCACCCGTGCGATCATGGAGCAAGCCCCGACCCCTATCGTCATCGTCAGCGCCAGCACCAGCATCAAGGAGGTCGCTTCCACCTTCCGCGCCATGGATGCCGGCGCCCTCGCAGTCGTGTTGCGCCCGCCGGGTATCGGGAGTCACGAACACCCAGGCGCTGCCCGCGAGCTGATTCAGACGGTCAAGATGATGTCTGAGATCAAGGTGATTCGACGCTTCACGCGCGCAGCCAGGGATTTGAAAGCAGGGGACAGAGGCCAGGACGACCAGAATCGCAACAGAGCCGCGAACACGGCGCTAGCAGAGCAGACCCGCCGAGGCGACGCGCAGCGCTCGACGGCTGAAAAATCGGCAAAAGTCTATCGCGTCATCGCCATCGGCGCGTCCACCGGCGGGCCGCCTGTGCTCGAAAAAATACTATTTGAGTTGCCCGCAGACTTGTCCGTGCCCGTGCTGATTGTTCAGCACATCACGCCGGGTTTCGTTAACGGTTTTGTGGAGTGGCTGTGCAACACGACGCGTTTCCCTGTGCATGTTGCCGTGCATGGCCAGCCAGCTCTGCCGGGCCATGCTTATGTAGCGCCTGATAAGCGGCACATGGGTATAGACAGTAGCTTGCGCATTGCGCTCAACACCAGCGCCCCGGAAAACGGGTTGCAGCCTTCGGTTTCGTATCTCTTTCGCTCCGTGGCCCAGGTACTGGGTGCGCAGGCCATTGGGGTGCTGTTGACCGGCATGGGCAGCGATGGCGCTGCGGGTTTGAAGCTGATGCGCCAGTCGGGCGCCATCACCATTGCGCAGGATGAAGCCACTTCCGTGGTGCATGGCATGCCGGGCGAAGCGATTAAACTGGGCGCGGCGACCTATATCCTGCCGTCTGATCTGATGGCCAGCTCCCTGGCTTCGCTGGTTCGAAAATCGGGTGGTGCGAAGTGACGAGTGGGAGACAGGGATCAGGGGAGAAGGATACGAATGCCAATGGGTATCATATCCTGGTTGCGGAAGACAGCCCCACGCAGGCAGAGCACCTGCGCTATATCCTGGAGGAAGAGCACTTTCAAGTCACTGTGGCTAACGACGGCAGAAAAGCGCTTGATCAGGTGATCGAACTGCATCCCGATATGGTGATCAGCGACATTATGATGCCGTACCTGGATGGCTACGAGCTGTGTCGGCATATCAAATCCGATGAGTTAACGCGGCACATCCCCGTCATTCTACTGACGTCACTCGCCGATATTACGGATGTTGCGCGCGGCCTGGAGTGCGGCACGGACAGCTTTATTACTAAACCTTACAGTTCCGAGTACCTGCTTAAGCATGTCCAGAAAATGTTAAGTAATCGAGTGAGTCAGCCTGACACGGGAGCAGGGGACAGGGAAGCGAGGCGCTGCAAGGTGGAATTACGACTGTCTGGTCAGGATCAGATGATCATGATCGATCCACAACACATGCTGAATCTGCTCCTGTCGACTTACGAAGCGGCAAGCCAGCGCAACCATGAATTATTGCGGACGCAGGACGAACTGAACCAGTTGAATGAACGGCTGGAGGAACTCGTTGAGGAACGTACTGCGGCGCTGACTTCTGAAATCACCGCGCGCGAACGGCTGCAGAACGAGCTGCGTGAGCTTTCGCTGAAGGATGAACTGTCCGGATTGCACAACCGCCGCGGCTTTTGGACGCTGGCGGAACAGCATTGGCGACTGGCGCGCAGCACCGGGCAACAATTCGTTGTGTTTTACGCAGATCTGGACAAACTCAAGTATATCAATGATACCTATGGCCATGCGCAGGGTGATGCCGCGTTGCGGCGGTTTTCGCACGCCATTGAGCAGATTTTTCGTGAATCCGACATCATTGCGCGCGTCGGCGGTGATGAGTTTTGCGTCTTGATGATTGGCGCAGATATCAATGTGGCCCAGTCCGTCTCCCGCCGATTCCATACAACACTGCAGAGGATCAACATCGAGGAGAAGAACCTCTATTCACTATCGGCCAGCCTGGGGTTTGCCCACTATCAGCCGGGCAGCCCCATATCGATAAGCGACTTGATTAAGCAGGCTGATGCTGACATGTACGCACAGAAGCAGATGAAAAAGAGAGCAGGGGTATGACAGGCCTTCCACAACCAACACACACTCGCATAGAAATCCTGATTGCGGAAGACAGCCCCACGCAGGCTGAACAGCTGAAGTATGTGCTGGAGCAACAGGATTACAAGGTCATCCACGCCAAAGATGGCGTGCAGGCGCTAGCCTGCTTGAAGGAAAAGAAGCCCGATCTGGTCATTACCGATATCGTCATGCCCGTGATGAACGGCTATGAACTGTGCCGGCGCATTAAGGCAAACCCGGCCACCCGTGACGTCCCCGTGATTCTACTGACCTCGCTTTCTGACAAACAGGATGTGATCGATGGGCTGGCGTGCGGCACGGACAGCTTTATCAGCAAACCCTATAGCAAAGAATATCTGCTGAAGCATGTTGAGGAAACGCTGAATCAGCGCGCGCGGTTGGCCGGGCGGTTTACGGGCGTCGAAGTGCGCATTCCGGTGCGAGGCGGCAATCACGTCATTATCGTGGAGCCGCAGCGCATGCTGAATCTGCTGCTGGCAACCTACGAGGCGGCAATCCAGCGCAATAGTGAATTGGTGCAGACGCAGGACGCGTTGAATTTGCTCAACGAGCACCTGGAAGATCAGGTGGATCAACGCACAGCGGCGCTCTCCGCCGAGGTTAGAGAACGCAAACAAGCCGAGGAAGAAATCCGGCGTCGATTGGGTGAATTGGAAGTGCTCTACTCGAGCAGTTTGACCATCAGCCAGTCATCCTACGTGCAACCCAGGGAAATTGCGCAGAGAGTGATCGAGATTTTATCAAGGAAGTTGAAATGGCGAACCGTGGCCATTCACTACTTTAATCCTGAAAGCGGCGTGATCGAGCTACTGGCATACAATATTCCCGGCCTGACGCTCGATACCGACAAGATCGACTTTGAGAACTATTACAAGGCGAAAATTGCCCAGACCGGCCAGGGCATTGTCAACTGGGTTGGAAGGCATGGCCAGCCGGTCTTTTGTGACGACGTGAGTGAGGATGCGCGCTATGTGCCTATCGGCGTGGGGATACAGTCGGCCATGTATGTGCCGCTCAAGGTGGGCGAGCACACGATTGGCTGTATCAGCGTTGAGAGCGAATTGCCGCGCGCCTTTGTGGAAACCGACCACTGGCTGATTACCACGCTGGCATCGCAGGTAGCGGGTGCGTTGGAGAACGCGCGCCTGTTCCTCGAAACGCGCTACCGGCTGGCTGAGTCGGAGGCGGTCAACAAGATATCCAACGCGTTGCGCGTCGCTGAATCACTCGACGCGATGTTGCTGGAGTTTCTTGACCAGACCCTGACGCTGCTGAACGCGCAGTCGGGCATTATCTGGCTGCATAGCGATTCTGATCGCCGCAGCGATTCTGATCGCCACAGCGATTCTGATCGCCACAGCGATTCTGATCGCCACAGCGATTCTGATCGCCGTGATTCAGAAGACGAGGAATTGCACCATGCATGCAGTCGTGGGTGGTTCAAGCAGGTCGGCGATCACCATCGCTTCAGCAATCAAGGTTTCTACGATGTGGCTTTCTCCACAGGGACAACGGTGCTGGCGCGTGATAATGCCGGCAGCGAATCTGATCACCGGAGCGATTCTGATCGCCGAAGCGATTCTGATCGCCGTTTTCCACCCGATCATGAATGTGTGCTGGTGCCGATTCGGTCGGCGCAGGCTGTGGCCGCGGTCATGCTGATCGCCTTTCCCGATCCGCGCAAGCTGCTATCCAGCGAGAAACGCGTGCTGGATATCCTCGCGGAGATTGTGGGCATCGCCGTCCAGCGCATGCGGTTGAATGAGAAAACGGAACAGCAATTGCATCGGGCGCGCGCATTGCATGAGACGGATACCGTGATTGCGGCGAGTTTCGACCTGCGCTCTACGCTCGACGTATTCCTCAAGAACGTTTTGCAGCACCTCCACGTCGATGCAGCCGCCATTCTGCTTTTGAATTCCTCCACGCAGACGCTGGACTACGCAGCAGGCAAAGGGTTTCATACCACCCAAGTGGATCAGTTGCACCTCCGATTAAATGAGGGTTACGCCGGGCTGGCTGCTTTCGAACGGCGCATCGTGCACATTCCCGATTTGCCGGCGAGTGTGTCTGATCCGATCTACGGTCAGCACGGAATGGGCGACAGGGGACAGGGGTCAGCGGACAAGGATCAGAATGTCTACGCGCCATTGATCCATGCTGAAAAGTTTGTGTTCTATTATGGAACACCGTTGATCGTCAAGGGCATGCTGGAAGGGGTACTGGAGATTTATTCGCGAACCGCTGTCAAACTGAGCGCCGAGTGGCTCGATTTTCTAGCGGCGTTGGCCAGCCAGGCTTCCATAGCCATCAGCAGCATACTGACGTACAACAACCTGCAGCGATCCAACCAGGAGTTGATCATGACCTATGACATGACACTCAAAGGCTGGTCGCGCGCGCTGGATATGCGCGATAAAGAGACGGAAGGACATTCCGAGCGCGTCACCGAGATGAGCGTGCAACTGGCGCGCATGATGCATGTGGCCGATGACGAACTGGAACACATCCGGCGCGGCGCACTGCTTCACGATATGGGCAAGATTGGCATTCCCGATGCGGTTCTGCTGAAGCCAGGGCCGTTAACGCCGGAAGAATGGGTAATCATGCGCACCCATCCTGAACGCGCGTATGAGCTCCTGATCCCGATCCCATACTTGCACCGCTCGCTCGATATCCCCTACTGTCACCACGAACGCTGGGACGGTGAAGGCTACCCGCGCAGGCTGAAGGGTGAGCAGATCCCGCTGGCGGCGCGCATTTTTGCTGTTGTGGATGTGTATGATGCACTGAGGTCCGATCGCCCGTACCGGCCGGGATGGAGTAAGGAACAGACGATTGCCCATATCAAACAGCGCATTGGAAACCATTTTGACCCTGCGGTGGTGGATGTGTTTCTGCGCCTGGTTGAGTAAGGTTACTCTGAGCGCAGGACGCCGGCAATGATGCCATTTGATTCGCTGAGTCACGGCAGTATTGCATAACTGAAATCGACTTGGCCGTTCTGGCGCGTCGGACGGATATCCTTGAGCAGGTAGGCGCGCACATAGTCGACTGTCACCTGGGTGGGGGAGACAATGACACGCAGGTGCCCGGAACTGCTGCGCACCTCGCCGTTTACATAACCATATTCAGCCGCCAGACTGGTGTTGTTGTAGTTCGTGATGTTGGGTTGGGGCATTTCCTGGTACACGATGCCGTCAAGGTCTTGTTTGACAAAGACATGGTCGTGTCCGTGAAAGACGGCGTTGACCTTATTGTCGACCAGTAGTTGGTGGATGGGTTTGTCCCAGCCGGGGCGGTGCGCGGCGAAACCATCGGAGCCGTCGAGGTTCTTGCCGCCCCACTCGTAATACGGTGCGAACTCGATGCCGCCGCGCGCATCCTGGCTCCCGCCCACAAGGTGGTGGATGAAGACGAATTTGAAAGTCGCGGTGCTGCTTTCGAGTGTGGCCTTCAGCCAGTCGTACTGTGCCTTGCCCAACGTCCAATTCCAGTTCCCTTGGGTCAGGTCGGTGGGTTGTGGCTTGGTGGAGGTGTACCAGAACGGATCGAGGACAATCAACTGGGCGTCGCCCCACGTCCACGCATAGTAGCCATCGCGCGCAGCGCCGAGGGCAGGGTCGGGCGTCGTTGCGCCACTGTAAAAGCCGTTGGGTGTGGGGTTGGGATAGTACAACTGGCGCAACTGGGTTGACCAGACCGGCATGCTGCTGTCGTTGCGGCTGCCGAAGAACCAGCCCAACTCGCCTTCGTGGTTGCCGTTGACCAGGAACAGGGGCGCATCCGCGCCGATCAGGCTGAAGTACGGGCGCATATCGGTGAAGGTGCTGACCGCGGCGGTGTAGGTGCGCGGCGAGGTCAACACTTTCTCGGTCATGAACGTGTCGCCGAGGTTGATGTGGAAATCGGGTTGGTCGTTGCGCGTGTTGGTCAGCGTATCGATATACAGTTCGCCGTTGAAGTTGGGGTCGCGATGATGTGGGTCAGCGTCGATGGTGAAGGTGAACGTTGAGCCGGGTGCGCGTGAGGTGTGAAAGCGATGCGCGATCAGAATCGCGTCTGATAGAGCCTGACTGTCAGCGGTGATGACGCGATAGCGATAGGCCGTGTCGGGAAGCAGTTGCGTCAGGGTGATGGTTTGCGGCGCGTAGGCTTTGAGGCTTAATGGGGCGGTCTGCGTCTGTGACAGGCTGGATTCGGGGCCATAACTGATCGCCACGGTGATATCTGTCGTCGCGTACAAACTGGCGGCAATCGTGTCGGTTGTCGGACGGCCAAGGATGAGGTCGTATGGCGCGGCGGACGGGCCCGACATCAGGGGCAGGTAGGCCTGCGGTGTGGGTTGCCCTTTGGCCGGGCGCGCTTTCGGCGCTGGCGGTGTGGCGGACAGGGTGATACGGGAGACGGACGGGGTGATGAGGGTGCCATCTCCCACGTTGAGGGGCGCGCACGACAGGCTGGTTGCCAGAAGCAAGCTAATGACAATGACTTGTTTTATGTGTAGCATGGGTATGGGTTGATGTCACTTCGTGTAGGTGAAGGCGAGTTCATCAGGTTTTTCCAGATAGGAGCGCACGTAGCTGACCGTGACGCTGACAGGCGCAACGGTGACGCGCACATGACCGCTGTTGGGATACAGGTCACCGCTCAGAAAGGCGCTTTGGTTCTCCCACGAGTAGTTGGGATTGGCCGGTTCGGGCAGCGTCTGATACACCACGCCATCGAGTTCCTGATGAGCAAAGATGTGGTCGTGCCCTTGAAAGAAGATGGTGACATGGTTGTCGACCATCAATTGGTGGATGGTCTTCGTCCAGCCCGGGCGGTTATCCTGGAACTTCTTTGAGGTGTCGCCCCATTCCCATCTACCGGCTTCTTCGATGCCGCCGCGCCCGCCGCCGTTGATGTGATGCGCAAAGACAAATTTATAGGTGGCCGTGCTGTTGGCGAGTGTATCCTTGAACCACTGGTACTGTGCTTCACCCAGGGTGATGCCCCACGATGCGTGCGTATAGGTGATCCCCTGGGGCAGACCAAATGGATTGTCCACCACCACATTCGAATGCCAGTATGGGTCAATGACGACGAAGAGCGCATCTCCCCACGTGAAGGCGTAATAGTCGCGTAACAGCCCGACGTTCGTCACCGGCACCGTGTCGCCTGAGTAGAACGCATCTGGCGCGGGTTGCGGGTAGTAGGCATTGCGCGCCGTTTGCGCCCAGGTTGCGACGTTGGCGTTGATGGTCGGGCCGTTCAGGTTTACCAGTGAGGCTTGTTCGTGGTTGCCGTTAACCAGGAACAGTGGCGCGCCTACCAGCCCCAGATAGCTGCGCTGGTTGATATATAGCCCGGCGACGATATTGGCGGTCAGCGTCGAGCTGACGAACTGGTCGACGCTGAAGTCATCGCCGATCGTGATGTAGAAATCGGGTTGATCTGACGCCGCGGAGAGCAGGGTGCGCGTATACAGCCCGGCGCTGAATTGCTGATTGACGCGTTCGGGGTGCGAATCACCCTGCAGATCGAAGGTGAACGTTGCGCCGGGGGCGCGTTGCGTCATGAAAGTGTGCTCAGCGCCGAGAATGGCGCCGGCGCTCCCGATGCGCTGGCGGTAGTAGTAACGGGTGTTCGCAGCCAGCCCGTCAATCAGCGTTTCCACCGGCAAGTTGGCTGTCGTAGTCTGCGGCGTGGTGTGGCTGATATACACACCTGGGGTCACGCCGTACTCGTAGTAGAACGTCGTCGCCGTGATCGGGAGCGTGTTGACCGTGATCGATGTAGCCGTGGGGCGTCCGAGGATCATGTTGGCGACCATGTCGGTCACCGTCAAAGATCGTGTCGGCGCGAGGCTGAACAAGAAGTCGGTGTTCTGGACGACCGGGTAGCTGATCACCGTGGCATACAGGAAGGCGGCGGTGGGTGTGAACGTGCCGAGAGTCTGGACGCGCAAGTCCTGTAATACGGCGCGCTGCGTCTCAGTGAGAGTCTGGCCCACTTTGGTGAAGTTGGTGGCGTAGTGATACACGATTGAGCCATCCAATTCGCCGTATTGCTGCATCAGGCTCTGCACGGTGCTCGACAGGGGTGTCTGGCCGTTCATGAACTGGCGCAACTGGGTCGCTACCAGCGTGCGCACATCCACGATGCCGTAGAGAGAAGCGCGTTGGTCGTCGACAAGGTTCGTGATGAGCGTCGCCTGTGCCGGGGTCAGCGCGTGAATGAACGCCGTACCCATGTCGGCCGTGAGGCTGGTGCTGATGCTATAACCAGGATTGCCGACGGCGGGTGCATCTTTCATGTAGAACGAGCCGAAGTAGGTGCCTTGCCTTTCGGGGCAGAAGTACACATCGGATTCGAGGTTGCCGGCGTACCAGCTGAACAAGTCGCCGGCGTAAGTCATGATGGCTGTCTTGACGTCATTGCCATACCCGTTCATCTCGGGTGGTTCTGGCACGTCGGGCCACGATGTCATGCCTTGCCCCACCATGGTGGCGAGATACGCTTTCTGCTCGGCATTCAGGTTAGCCAGAATGGGACCCATCACCTGCGCCCGTTGGTAGCTGATTTCGCCGTCGAGGCGATACAGTTCGCCGGAGAAAGCGCGCACGGCATCCTCATCCAGTTGGTCGGTATTGGGCGGCAAGTCGCCTGCCAGCAGCCGGCGAAAGGCCGTCATGAGCACAAAGCGCTTGTAGCCGTAAGCATTGATCGCAGCGACCTGGCTTTGCGCCAGGCTGATCAATTGCGATTTCTGGTCGGAAGTGAGGATGGTGAACATATTGAGCGAGGCGCGCGTGAGGAAGTCGGTGTTATGTCCCATCTCGCTGGGGTCATTGTCGCGCAAGTACTGAAACCCCCAGAAGTCGGCCACTTTTCCCGGCGGAAAGAACGAATCCGCACCGAGGTTGCCGGTCAGGAAGGCCAGACCGTCGAAGGCGATGGTGGCTTTCTGCCCGCCATCGGCGAGGGTCATGGAGATGGTATACGAACCCGGCCCCGGGACGGATTGCTGCGATTTTGCCGCAAACGGGAGGAACAGCATTTTGTCCAGCGTCGTCTGCGCCCGTTGCGCCGTTGGCCCGTCCAGTTGATGCACTGGCGTGGCGGCCACAGTGCCCGGTTGACCCGTCACCATACTGGTGAGAAGCAGCGCGAAGAGTATTACCTTGGATTTAGACACGGTTATTTGTCCTTTTCTGCCATGATCGAGAAGGTGCTTTCAGACAGAATTGCTGAAGTGGGCCATCTCGCTGTGAGTGTAAAGCGAACTGTTTCCATAGCCCAGTACCTGCAATCACCTTTGATCCATTCATAGCATGATTTTGTGCACACGCAATGGTGATATCCCGCCTATTTTGGGAGAGGAACCATGACTGCCGTCATAAGCATAGGTTGATGAGGGAAGGGCGTCGCTTCAGTTTACAATGGGACAATGGCAGCGAGTTCATCAACACCCGGGCTGGTATTTCAACTTGACCGCTCAGCCCCGCGCGAGGATTCAGGTGCGCGCCGAGGTGTTCGATGTGATCGCCGAACAGGCCACTGGCGATGATCGTGCGCGCATCTGGGCGAAACTGGTGGCGGAACATCCGCAGTATGCGCGGTATAGTACACTGACGACGCGCGAAATACCATTAATGATTTTGCGACGCGTGAAATAGAGGTTCAAAAACACCCATATGACAATTCAACAGTGGTTTTTAGGTCTGCATGTGTCCATTTACCGCTCGTCGGGCGGGAAGATGATGGGCAGGCTGGCGGGCAACGATATTCTGTTATTAACGACGACGGGCCGCAAGAGCGGTGAGCAGCGCACGATGCCGCTGGCCTACACCACGGATGGCGCGGCTTACGTGATCACGGCATCGAATGGCGGTAAGCCGCAACACCCGGGCTGGTATTTCAACTTGACCGCTCAGCCCCGCGCGAGGATTCAGGTGCGCGCCGAGGTGTTCGATGTGATCGCCGAACAGGCCACTGGCGATGATCGTGC
>CAIQQO010000160.1 GCA_903873965.1 uncultured bacterium | reverse complement strand
CTTGGCAAGGAGACGCTCTACCACTGAGCCACACCCGCATTTACCTAATCACGTTTTATCGTGAAGTGCCGACGAACAGGCTCGGACTGTTGACCCCACGATTTTCAGTCGTGTGCTCTACCAACTGAGCTACGTCGGCAATTCTCTGCCTGCCTTGAGCAACAAAATTTTACCGAATATCGGTAGTTTGTCAAGCTACTCAGGCGCCGAAATTTGTACTTATTTCAGCTTGTTCATCTTACCATATTTAGTCTGGATTGTGAATATACAAAACGGCATCATCACCACTCACCAACCGTTGACCATGCGCGACAAAGGCACTGCGCACATAGCCGAGTGCATGGCGACCATCTGAACTCACACTGGTGACTTTTCCTGCCGCTGTTGCATCAACTCGTAATTCCGAACCTGCCATCGTTGCACCCTCAACATCGAGCCGAACAAGACGCCTGGCCAGTTGCCCGCGCGATTCCATCCGAGCGATGATCTCCTGACCAATGTAACACCCTTTGGTAAAACTAATCGCATCAATCAAACCTGCCTCAAGAGGAATATAGTCGGTATTGATCTCGTTCGGAAATGCAGGATAACCGGCAGCGATTCTATGGTCATCGTATCGTGCTCTATCGTCAACTTGCTGCGACATCATCAGGCTGGATGGTGGGTTGATCAGAAAATAGGCCGGTCCTGCTAATGGCGCTGTCGCCACAATCAAAGTATTATCTATATTCTGATGACAGTGCAATGACAAACGTGCTGCGCCAGCAGCATATGACTCGATGAACTCGCTGGCGCCATCGCCAAAGACACCGTAATGGGTATTTTGGTGTGTCTCATCAGTCATCTGCACATCATCGTTGAAGAATATGTACTTGCGCAGCCAACGCATGAGAGAACTATGACCATAACCGCCGGATATTAGCAGAAGCGTATCTGGAAATGCCAGAACCACGGCATGATCTACCATGCGGCCTATTGGCGTGGTAAAAACGGTCGTTCTGCCAGTGCCAGGTTGGATTTTCAGCAGATTGCCAGTAGACATACGGTGCAGAAAGTCGACTCGGTTTGCCCCGCGCACACGAATCAAAGAGAAGACTTCAGTTAATGGAACAATAAACATCAAGCACACATTCCTCTTACAACAAAAAAAGCCGGACTTCTCAATGAAGTCCGGCTTCGATCATATCAGCCAATTATGACGCCAGCGATTTAATTTGTTGGACATGCTCCACAGCGTGCTGAACGATGACCGCATCGATAAACTGCCCGACTGACTGACCGCGCAGCCATTCAAAGTGCTGGCTATCAAACAACTCGCTTTCTTTCCAGCTGCTTAAGCGCTTTATCAACTGACGATGTGCGCCGCGCAAATCTCGGAACACAAACTCGGCGGGGCGGTCTTTTTGAAGTTCGTAATCTTCTGCATTAAGCGCATCCCCATCATCAAACATGCGATCGATGTCTTCTGGAACCTGCTGATTCTCGGCCTGGTAGAGCACGGTGATGCACCGTGCTGTCCATGCCGTGATATGCGCCAATGCATCTTTCGCCGACCACTCGCCTATCGTGTTCGCTTGAGTTAGTTTCTCTGGTTCAAGAAGCGTAATTACTGACTCGATCGCAGCCTGAGTAGCCTCAAGATTACTGATCAGCTTTTGCTTATTCATTTTGCTGGAAGCGGATTCACTCATGGTTATTGCTGGTTGTGGTCGCGCTCAAACCATGCGAGTAGATCGGCCATATCCTGAGCACTGAGCGTCTTGGCAAATGTCGGAGGCATCAAGCCAGACTGATAGCCATCGACGACAAAGGCATTGGGTGACACAATGCTTTCATAGGTATACTCTTTGGCGCCCACGTTAGGCTTGCGGGTTGCAGCCCTCACAAACGCCCCATAGAACGAAGGCCCGACCAGGCGCTTGTCCTTCTCCAGACTGTGGCACCCGACACACCCACCGGAGTTATATAGCTTGGTACCGTTGTCCGCATTCCCTTTTGGCAAATCCGCAATGATTTTGGTGAAATCACCACTTATTGCCAAACCAGCAACCTTGGCGACGGGTGGCGCCACGGTCTCACTCTTGATCGATGTCGGTGTGACGAAAATACTCGTGAGTATAAACACCACAATAAAGCCGACACCCGCTATGACAAATGGCTCAGCCTGGGGTGTAATCATCATCGCTTTTTGAGGACTGTTGAGAGCTGCAGCCTGCGCCGTCTCAAACGCCTTCATGGCAGCATCAGTGGGTACGTTCTTCTCAAAGAAACTACTCACTATTCTGGCGACCACAGCGCCAATCGCGCCCATGACGACCACTGCAACAAGAAAAGAGATAAAAACCACAGCAAATAAAAGGTTTGGATTGTCGATCATTGTAACGATTCCATCTGGTTAAAGATCAGTAATGCTATTTGTCCTGTCCGGTCATTTTAAGTCAAGCCCTATCTCATGGCAAATCACTCCACATTGCAGCCAGAAGCTGCGCTAGGCGACAACAGATGCAGCTACGAACTTCACAAACAAGTTGAGCATATCAGCCCTTACAGTGGTCATTTCTTCAGGGTGCCATTGCACACTGACAACAAAACGTTTATCTGGCATTTCCATGCCTTCGACAATACCATCTGGAGCCCTGGAGGTGATAACGAATCCATCCGCAAGACGCTTTACGGCTTGATGATGGAAACTATTCACCCCAACATGCCGATTCTCAACGATTTTCTCGATACGCGAACCACCCTCAACCGAGACATGATGCAGCACTTCATCGCGGGTGGCATTCTCATATCGCCCGTTGTGTTTCACGGGAGCATCCCATTGCGAGGGAATATCCTGAACAAGCGATCCACCGAGAGCCACGTTCATCGCCTGGATACCGCGACAAATACCGAAAATGGGTTTGTCTTCAGCAACAGCCCACCGTGTCAGCAGAAACTCAGTCAGATCGCGGGACTTATCGATATAGTCCGTCTTTTCATGAGCAGTTTCTCCATAAGCGCCTGGATCAACATCACCGCCTCCCGAAAGCAACACGCCATCAGCCATATTGAACAGTGAACGGAGTTCATGCTCATCGATCGTTACCGGCGCCATGATCGGAACGCCTCCCGCTTTGACGAGAGAGTTGATATATCCCTGACCTGTGCTGAAAGATCGGGGGGTGTTGAACTGAATAGGCGTCGGTATCAATATCTTAGGCTTGTTCATGCTGGTGGGGTATTGTATCAACCTCGCACACGTTGCATGGATTTCACGTGCACGTTATCTCTACTTACAAGTAGCTTTTTCAATTTTCCTTAGCGCTTACAATAGCGACTTACTATCCGACATTCTTCCCAAACATCACACTACCTTTCGTAAAAGGAGACCTATGAAAATAGAAGCCCGCTTGTTTGCGGCAGTGTGCTGCTGTAGTTTATTAATAGCTTGTCGAATAGGCGGACCCGCTACAGCACCGGTGACTGTGACGGTATCGGCGCCGGAGAACAACACAACAGTGTCCTATGGCAAGTCAATCCAGGTACTGGTATCAGCAACAGCCCCGGCTGGTGTGGCGCGAGTGGAACTCAGTGTCAATGGCACTCTGGTGGCTGTCAGCAATAACACGCAGGAAACCGATTCCTATCAGACTATCATTTACTATACACCGTTGATCGATGGCCCTCTCAATCTCATCGCGCGCGCCTATGATAAAAATGATGCCTCAAGCATACCGGTTGGGATAACGCTGCTTTCAAGTCATCAGACATCAGCACCCGATCCAGTCAGGCTTGTAAACACTCCAAACTCACCTTACGGCAGCACACCTACCCCGCCTGCAGGTACGTCAACAACACTGGACGGGGCACTTGGACTTGATGGTTGCACGCTTAACGTTCAATTCATCGCCGATGTCACAGTGCCGGATGGTACTGCAATACCTTTACAGAGCAGCTTCACAAAGATATGGCGCGTGCGCAATACCGGAACATGCACGTGGGATAGCAGCTACAAGCTTATATTCGGGTCAGGAAATCAACTGGGTGGACCAGCATCGGTTCCCGTGGGCATTGCCAAACCAAATGAAGTTATTGACATCAGTGTGCCATTGCAGGCGCCCTCGTCCGGCAGCGGAGAGATCAGTGCAGAATGGCGCTTCGCCGCGCCGAACAATGTCATTTTCGGTAATGCCTTAACAGTCGTCATCGCGTTGCCTGCGCCAACGCCTCTGCCGACTGTACCGCCAACCTTAACGCCAACCCAGCCCATTGAATTCAGCGCCGCTACCACATCAATTTCACGCGGCAGTTGCACCGTCCTGCATTGGGCAACCACCGAGGTGGCGGGTGTCTTCCTCAGCGACGTTGCCGTATCATCGGTTTCGCAGAAAGATGTATGTCCTACCGAAGTTACAACCTACACACTTTCCGTCAACTCGAATGATGGCAGCAACACGTCGCGCGTCATCGTCATCGACGTCACACCAGGCGAACTCATCTATTCCTTCGCCGATAACGCATCATCGGCGCACTGGTACAACGACTCGAATGAATTGATATTTTTCGGTGGATCTGAGTCCAAAGCACTCGGTTATGCCACCAGCCGCGATGGACTAACACTGGAGGATAGCAGTTTACAACTGAAAGTCATTGAGACTCATCCGCGCCTCGAAGCCTCTGGAGCAATATACGGTGACTTCTCTGTTCCAGTCGAGTTAAAGAGTGGCGACCAATTACTCACGCGTATTGGCTTCCTAAAAGGTGCTACCGCCGGTTCCGTCACATTGCGGGTATTTTTCAATAACACTGTCATAGCAGAAAAGGCCAAGGTTTACGATGGCACGCTGCTTGACTGGAACATTAACCTTTCCCGTTACGTCGGTCAGACCGGAATTTTCACCATTGAAGCCGTAGGAATTCCCACAACAACCCAGGCCGCTATCTGCTGGATCAATCCTCGCATCGAGCGATAGGAGCGTCATTAGCGAAACAGCGATGTAACAAGTGTTTTATCCAACTCGAATAGTGCGCAACAAGATGCTGTTGACACCATTTGGCTGAGCCGGCGTGAAGCCGTAGTTATTGACATGCAATCGACCCTGATCGTCATACATACCGATTTCAATACGGTAGTTACCCGCTGGCATATTGGCGGGTAATGTCACTTCAAAGGTGTCATTCACGATAGTGCCATTTGTCCATCCAGCCGTCGGCGCTGCTATGCCATTATTCATGGGTATTCGATCACCATTGGCACGCACACCGTCAACAGGAGTGCCATTCTGCTTCAGGACATGCACAAACACGCGATAATCACGCCCGACAGCGCCCGTAGCGCGCCATTGCACACTAAATTGAAACGATTGGCCCGGATTATACTGATCCTGCCCGAAACGGACGTAATCGAGCACAATAGGTTGCATATCCACATTCAGGTCAACACGCCCGCCAGAACTAAGGGTCAGCCGCAAAGTATCACTCAAAGATAGTTGCGTGCCTGCCGGAGGATTCAACGCAATGATTGTGCCTTCAGGCTGCAGACTATACTGTTCTGCCAGCGCCACAGTCCATCCCACGGTTTTAAGAGTCCGGCTAAGTTCATCAGTCATCATCTGTCCTATCAACTCACCCGGCACGGGTTGCGACTGAACGAGTTTACTTACCACAAGCTCCACCGAACTTGAGGCGAACACCAGCGCGCCGGCTGCAGGTTGTTGCTCAACCACTATCGCCTCAGTCGCCTTTGCATCCGGGCGCTCTGCCACGATACGTGACTGTAATCCAAGCGTTGACAGATTCTGAGCCGCTTTGACGGCACTCATGCCCACAAGATTAGGCACCGTAATGGGCTTACTGGCTGCAATCGGTGCAGTCACTGTCACAAACACGGTAGGGGTACGCTGGTTGGGACCTACAGCGTTTTGCGATTGTCCCGGTGGATTGTAAGCGCGAGACACTAGCGCCCAAACAGGTATCAACCCCAGCACACAAAGCAATGCCAATCCCGACAGCAGCCAAAGCAGGATGTCAGTACCAGGTTGCTGGGAAGTAGCGCTTGTAGTTAATGGTCCAATCGAGCCAGTCACACTTACGCCATTCCTTGATGATAAGCGTGGCGCGTTAGCTGATGGAACACTCGTGGACGGTCTTCCAGTTACGATCTGCGGCGGCGTTGTGACACGCGACGGCGTCTGTGAAGTCCGGTTGACCGATGTCCCCCCAGAGCGTTGCGCCGGTAGACGAACCGAGCCAGCATCAACTGGAGGGGTAAGAGGTGAATGCAAAGTCTGTTCATCGCCCTGCTGAATATAAGAAGCCAGTACGCGCGCCACCTGATCCGCATCACGATAACGGTTGCTCGCATCTTTAGCCAGCATCCGCCGCACAATGGCCTCAAGCTGCAATGGCACACTTGGGTTCAAAGTGTGCAATGCCGGGGGTTCAACCGTCATGTGCATGCGCGCCAATTCGCGCGCATCGCGCGATTCAAAGGGCAATCGACCACTCAGCATTTCGTACAACATGATGCCGATGCTGTAGACATCGCTGGCCGGAGTAGGCGCATTGCCCACTGCCTGCTCAGGGGAAAAGTACTGCGGTGTACCCCATACCACGTCAACGCGCTCGGCCACCATTGCCGTGTATGCCCGTGCAATGCCGAAATCTGCCACCTTGGCGCGGCCATCAGGGTTCAGGATGACATTTTGCGGCTTTAGATCGCAGTGGACCAGACCTCGCCGGTGCGCATAGCCAACCCCCTCACTGACTTGCCGCGCAATTCCAACGGCCTCCTCGATGCTGAACAATTCATTGGCAATGACGCGTTCGCGAATAGCTGTCTTGAGATCCTGGCCTTCCACGAACTCCATCACGATGTAATTGCGCTCTTTGCCGTTGCCTTGATCGCTACCTACATCAAAAATAGTAACGATATTCGGGTGGTTCAGATTTGCGGCTGCCTGTGCTTCTTCGCGAAATCGCTGCACAAACTGCGGGTCCTGTGCAAATTTTTCACGAAGTGTCTTGATGGCTACCACGCGATTCAGCAAGGTATCCTGCGCCTTATACACGGTCGCCATCCCACCGCCAGCAACAATCGCGAGCAGGCGATATCGCCCATTCAGAATAGAGGCGTTTTGAGAGTTAGCGGTTTGATCACTCATGGCGTATTACCAGCATTTAGTTCGAGCCTTATTTTAGCTGCAATAATCCGCAAATGGCAGTCGTGACGTCCGCGACTATTTCGTCATCTTTTTAAGAGCAACATAAGCAGGGCGGGTGACTGTACGCGGGTATGCCGGATCAATGATCGACCACCAATATTGTTCGTTGTCCGCCGTCCAGTCATATTGCGGCAGGGACAGGGCGATCATTGGGCCAATCCATGGTTGCCAGTGCAATTTCGCGTATTGATAAGCACGCACAAGATAATCCGCTTTTGTGGTTTCATCGACAGCAAACCACGCGTAATCCTTGTGGATAGTATCGGATGTCCAGCCAAACTCGAGGATAGCTACCTGCTTATCACTGTCGCCATGTTGCACCATGATTGCGCGCATATCCTCAACACCACGAAAGGCAAAGAAACGTTGACCACCCAGCACTGGATTTGCTGCTACATCCGAGGGTGAGGTCTCCGGCGCCGCCTTGAAACCGGGCGCATTGACACCCAGCAGGTCAAAGTAGGACGCCGCACCAGCTGCGTACATTCCTTGCAGAAACTCGACGTGCGGCATCGCATCTGGCGGTCCATTCCCAGTAGGTGCAAGCCCGGCACTTATGACCAACGCCGAAGAGTCCACCGCCTTGATAGCCAGATAGCACTGACGCAGCATTTCGGTATATTGCGCAGGATCGGGGGGATTGCCGCCCCATTCCCGGGAAAGATTAGGTTCATTCCAGACTTGATAAGCCCCTACCCTTCCTTTATAGCGTTCCGCGATCACCGAGCAGAAATGAGTAAAGTGACCTAGGTCCTTGGGTGGCCCACTGGCAATACCTTTGCCATCAGCGTAAGTGCGATCCCACCACGGATCACGATCTAAGCGGATCAGTAGCTTAAGCCCGAAGTGTTCTGCGAGCATCACTGTTTCATCCGCGTGGCTCCAATCGAAATGGTCTTTGTCAGTCTCGATGTCTCGCCACGCAAAGGTTTGTTTCACCCAAGAGAACCCAGCATCACGAATCAGACCAAGATCGCGAGTGGCGATTTCAGGTTTCCACCACAGATACGCCTCCAGGCCGTAATCCGGAGACGCCACACGACTGCGTGGATAGGGTGTTGGAGGTGGTGCAGCCGTTCCAGGCGTGAACACGGCACACCCTGTTAGTATCATGATCAGGGCAACAACAAATGCTCTCGCCTTATTGACTTTCATGCAAGCTGACAGGATTTATAACCCACGTCAGGGCTTTGCCATATTTGCAATGGCGTCAAAGGCTGGCCTGGGTGCTCCATCGGGACGGATCACACTATAGGTCGCTGGATCACCGCCAGCTTCATTGGGCTTCTGTCCAATCTTCTGGATGTAATCGAGGTTAAAAACCATACCAAAGCGCACAAATCCAGATTCACGCATCATTTGGAAGCCCTTGACAATCCATTCTGCCTGCTGTTTTTCCGTGTTGTCGAGTGCAAACTCAAACCCTGGTGGATTTCCGCTAACACCCAGATTTTCCATGGACGCCCAGCCGAACTCTGTCACACACTGCGGCTTGTTAGTGCGTTGGTAATAGCCATATAACGTGCTTTTGAATGACCAGGAATGATGAGGGCCATCAAACGGGCCGCGGAAACTGGCAGACGGGTTGTTATAACCTGCATCCCAATCCTTGTCTGGGGGCATGTTATACCCATTCAAGTGCACACCGATACAGTCCACCAGATTGGGCCCACCGGCAGCGACAAACTGGTCCATATAACTAAAATCATCTTGAGATTGACCAGGGGCATTAATCCCTGTAGGTGCAAGTGCGCCCATGACCACCATCAGGCTGGGATCAACTGCACGAATCGTTGGCACTACCGCATTCAGAAACTTAACGTACGCTGCGCCTGTAATATCGCCGGAAGGAGTTGTCCACTCGCGATCAATGTTCATCTCATTCCAAACTTCAATCGCCTGCACACAACCCTTATAACGTGCAACCACCTTCTCGAAGAACTTCGCAGCGAGTGAGTAATCATCTGGTGGACCGGTCTTTTGGGGGACGATCGTACTGCGTGCCCATTCGGGTGCATCAATCACGCCATACATAATATTCAAGCCCTTCTTGTTCGCATCAGCCGTAAAGGCGTCCAGCAATTGCCAGTTGTTTTGGGCTTTAGACCAGTCATTTCGGTCAGGTTGAAAGTCCTTCCAACGCACCTGCGCCTTGGTCCAATTCAGTTTTAACCGATCAGACATCACGGTGTTCCAATAACCAATATTACCAACAGGCCAGTTGCTCTGGATGCCATATCCAAAGTTCGCCGGGGCTATATGAGGCTTGGGACAAGAGAAATCAGCCATACCGGGCAATGCCCCCCGCGGATCTGCAACAGCGGGAACCGCTGGCGTCTGGCTGACTTGGGATTGCACAGTCGCAGTCGGAGCTACTCCTGATGCAACAGTACCTGCCGGCGCACTGGCCGAAGTCGCTACCAGTGCTTGTGCCGTGGATTTGGTAGCACCTGACGGCGTTCCAGGCAGCATGGTTACATTGGGTGCAAAGATCGTCACGTTAGCAACGAAACCCGTGCTGGAAGGGGCGCGACTAGCGGGAAGAATACCACTACCCGTTAGTCCTCGGATGCCTATGATGAACAACGCGACGCCGACGACGAGAACCACCGCAAAGGCTAAGGCGCCTAATAGAAGACGCCTTCTGCGGTCGCGACTTGGGTCGATTTTTGGGTTGAATGTATAGCGACTCATGAAGAATCAGGATTTTATCATGCAGACTACCGTCTATAACCACCGGCAACCTGACGGTCAGTGCACGATTGTTATGGAACAATTTTGGGTGGGTTGCCTGAGCTCAATTCCACCTGCATTGTTGCCGGTAATACACTCTGCGCCGTTATCCCCTCAGGCACCCTCACCTTCGGCGTCAGTTGGTGCACACCAATGCCAAGCCCGGTAACATCCATCTCGATAACGACATCACTGTCCGTAAGAGTATTCAGTTTTGGCAACGGGCCATTCAGCAAAATATCGGCAGTATCTGGTGAAACAGTACTGCTATAAGTAGACGTGAGACCAATCAGCACCGGTTTGCGCTTGATTGTGCGCGTCCCCATTAATGGTTGTATCCGAATATGTACGCGGACACTCGTCTGTTTTTCCGATACGAGAGAGACTCCGGCAGGTATGTCCAGTCCGACTTGTTCGTCAACATCACTCTTGGCGCTGTTGATGTCAACTTCGAGTGTCTCGATATAGCCCTTGGTAGCCTGCACTGCCTCGACCGGCCCATATACCGTGACAATAACCGGATCAACTGATACATCGGTCACCGCATAGCCCTCAGAAGGTTGTCCCTTCTTTTTGATCAGGACAGCCAGGTCGCGATAGTTACTCAATTGCTCCATGAGTACGCGAACTGAAACGGTTTCCGGAACAATCTGTACACTGCCGACGATCTCGCCATTAGCGTCACGCGCATACGCTCGCACCTGCTGCTCTACTGATGCGCGCGCCCCATCGACTGAGACAATCACGTTGGCACCCACCACACGCGAGATAATCTCTTCAGATCCTGTTATCGTTACCTGATAGGGAATCGATGTTGGGATTCCGGCGCGAAAACCCAGTGCCGGTGTACCAATGACACTGATCCGGATTGGCAATCGCGTTGAAACCATGCGCTCAATTCTGACAACCGCAGTCAGAGGCTCCGATGAAATGATGACAACCTGATCCATCTGGAGTTTGGGCGCGAGCGAGATGGTGTTGTCGCCAATGGTCATCTTGCTGAAGTCAACATCCAATTTCAAGCTGGCTGCATTCAGTTTGTTAATGACACTTCGAGGAGCACGAACCTCCGCTGCTATTGACGAGGGTACAGTGCCAGTCCAGATATTACCGCCCAGCAGGTTTTCACCCAGCTTAACCACCCTGATAGTAATGCGGTCATTGACTATAGGATCATCCTGCACTGTCGATATCGCCCACGCGCCAAAGCCAAAGAAGAGCGCAAGTAACATCAGGCCGAGATTGTTGACGAGCCAGCGAACCATTGTCGCCATTATAAGCGCCATCACAGGCGCAATTCATCCTGGTGGCGGGAAGTAGCAACATTTATCGATTTGAGACCTTGACGAAAATCACGAGCGCCATATAATACGGCCTCGTATCCAGATTCTTGATGATCTTGATACCACGAATCTTTTCGACGCAGTGCACCTGGACGTGATGGTTGTTCTCATATGAGAAATCGCCATCACGTTTTTATTTTTCCCAGCGACTTACTTCCACGCGAGTATGAAGGTAACGAAGATCAGCACTTGGGAATAGCATGCGTCATCAATAGCCAGGATCGGAATCATATACGGAGAACTGATAAAGTAAACAAGGAGAAATATGAGCGAAAAATTAGCTGTACCTTCAGAGAGTCTGCCCGGTGGCGGGTTAACACCAGCCTCAACGCCCACTACGGGCGCTGAAGCGCTCGAGTTTGCAAAGGCTCGAAAAGTGGCACAGATTGACCTGAAATTTGTGGATTTGCCTGGTCAGTGGCACCACTTCACTATTCCCATTAATCAGTTTGGTGAAGACCAGTTTGTCGAGGGTGTTGGCTTTGACGGTTCTTCGATCCGAGGCTTCCAGGCGATTCAGGAGAGCGATATGCTGCTCTTCCCCGATCCATCGACTGCAGTGATTGATCCTTTCTCGACCGGGGTCCCCACCCTGTCCATGATATGTAATGTGAAGGATCCTATTACAGGCGAACCCTACTCACGCGATCCGCGCCATGTGGCACAGAAGGCGGAAGCTTACGTAAAGAAGACCGGCCTGGCCGATAACGCCTATTTTGGTCCTGAAGCCGAATTTTTTATCTTCGACTCTGTACGGTTCGACCAGAATCAGTATAGTGGTTATTACTTCATCGACAGCGACGAAGGTGCATGGAACAGCGGCCGCCCGAATGATGGCAAACCCAACCTGGGTCATCGCCCCCGCTATAAGGAAGGTTACTTCCCCGTCGCGCCAATCGATACACTGCAGGACATTCGCACTCAGATGACCATGACGTTGATTGCCCTTGGCATTGACATTGAGACGCATCACCACGAAGTCGCCACTGCCGGACAGTGCGAAATCGACATGCGTTACGGCACATTAACGCGCATGGCCGATCAGATGCTGACTTACAAATACGTCATACACAATGTAGCTGCCCGAAATGGAAAGACGGCTACCTTCATGCCAAAGCCGCTGTTTTCCGATAACGGTTCCGGTATGCACGTGCACCAGAGTTTGTGGACTGCTGGCAAACCGCTGTTCTCTGATCCCGCTGGCTATGCTGGCATCTCACAGATGGCCAAGTGGTATATCGGTGGATTGCTGAAGCATGCCCCCGCGCTACTGGCACTCACGTCACCCACGACAAACTCATACCGCCGACTGGTACCCGGCTACGAAGCACCCGTTAACCTGGTGTTCTCACAGCGCAACCGGTCAGCCGCCTGCCGTATTCCGATGTACAGCCAGAACCCAAAGGCCAAGCGCGTCGAGTTCCGCTGCCCTGACCCGCTGGCGAATCCGTACCTGGCATTCAGTGCAATGCTGATGGCTGGTCTGGATGGCATCATCAACAAAATCGATCCGGGTGATCCTTTGGATGTAGACATTTTCGAGTTGTCGGCCGAAGAAAAGGCCCATGTCAAGACCGTTCCGGGCAGCCTACCAGAGGCACTGGACGCGCTCGAAAAAGATCATGCCTTCCTTCTCGAAGGGGGTGTCTTCACCAAAGACCTGCTCGAGGTTTATATCGCTTACAAGAGAAGCCGCGAAATCGATCCGGTGCGCCTGCGCCCGCATCCTTACGAGTTCTACCTGTATTACGAGCTGTAATCGCAGGATGGAAAGGTAACAAAAAAGCGGTAATCGGTGGCTCCGATTACCGCTTTTTTTATATCTTGATAAAGCGATACTTGAGTAAAGCCCGTATAGCAGGCCAGCCGTCCAGCGGTGATAGTTTTTTTTGCTCGTGGCGCGCATTGTAAGAAATCGGTACTTCAATGATGCTGTAACCGCGGCGAGTCACTTTGGCGGTTATTTCGGCCTCAACGTCAAAGCGCCGACAATCCAATGTCATCCCTTGTACCACCTCGCGCGCCATGGTCTTGTAACAGGTTTCCATGTCCGACACCTTAATGCCATATAGAAGGCTTGTCACTAATGAGAGAAACTTGTTGCCTAGCGCCATGTACCACTTCTGTGTCCCCAGATGACGCACTCCATAGACCACTTTCGTCCTGCCTGTCACGATGGGTTCGACGAGACGCAGATAGTCATCCGGGTTGTATTCAAGATCAGCGTCCTGAATAATGACGATGTCGCCCGAGATTTCCTGCAAAGCGGTTTGAACAGCCGCACCCTTTCCACCGTTCACTTTATGCGAGATAATTCGCAAGTTAGGAATATGGCCTTGCTGCTTGAGGATCTCACTCGTGCCATCTTTCGAGCAGTCGTCGACAAGGACGATTTCCTTTTCAATGGGGACGGCTGCAACGCGCTGAAGTATTTCAGCGATCGTATCGGCTTCGTTATAGACGGGCATGATGACTGACAACTTCATGATTCTTACTCAGTATCCTCTAGCAATATCCACTTGATTCACAAGGCGTTCGCCGGCCTGAAAGTGCTGCAAATTCAAAGCGAACAGCTCAGCCGCTCTGCGTTCATAATTCGGCGTAATACCGGCAATGTGCGGCGTGAGGATGACATTATCCATGTTCCACAGTGGGCTGTCCATAGGCAACGGTTCTCGCGCGAACACATCGAGCGCAGCACCTGCAATAACGCCTCCATTCAGCGCAGCTATCAGTGCTGCCTCATCAACTAGATCACCTCGCCCGATATTAATCAGACAGGCTGTACGCTTCATGGCTGCCAGCGCCTCGCTGTCAATGATACGGTATGTTTCCGGCGTTAGCGGCGCAGCCAGTACGACGTAATCACTCTGGCTCAACATAGCATGCAACTGACTTCGTTGATAGAACTTGACTTCATCTGAATCTCCAGGGCCACTTATACCCTTACGCATGGCGAGCACCTGCATCCCCAGAGCGCGGCAAATCTGCGCCGTGCGGCCACCGATAGCGCCATAACCGATAATTCCAACCGTCGCACCATATAGTTCAGCTGGAATATAACGCGCGCGATTACCATCCCATTCTCCTTGATGCATCATCCCGAAGGCGACGGGGAGATGATGTGCCAACCCAAGCATCATCATCACAATATATTCCGTAATATTAATGCCATGAACACCGGATGCCGTCGTCAAGATCACTTCAGGTGCGCTAGCACCAGCTTGGTTTTTGCGCAAAAAAAGGGGATTACTGATCAGGTGATCGACGCCGGCAGAATGCGCCTGTACCCATCTCAAGAACGGCGCCTGCTCTGGTAATGGCAGTGGCGAATGGGTGTAATAAACGTCCATTTCGCGTATTAGCTGCTCAGGAACCACGTTAAGGCTGGTGGTAGGGTAGAAATGAAACTCTGCATCAATTGCAGCCCTACGAATGATTCCCTTTGCGGTTTCATTAAAGTCTGTTAAGACAACAACTTTCATAATTCACTCAATCCTATATCCTGGATGATTTCTTCAGTGAAAGAAACCAGTAGATTCCTGTAATAACCAGTGCCGCCTGGACAACCAGATAGGTTGGCAGCAACCAGTCCGTTCCAGCTTCAGTAGCGACACTGTCGGGATTTTGCCTGGTGTCAGAATGTGGAAAAGGCGTTCTAAGCACAATCTTGGTTGCAGCCGATCCCGCACGATTAACGCCGTCTTGTCCTGGCAGTGCCTCTGGCGGTAATGTCAATATTGGCACAGCGGTACGTGCTGGTGTGGTTGCAGAAACACGCGATCCATTCAGTGTGGCGCCAGAATCGGTTGATGATTTTTCAGCAACCACGGCAGGCTGCGGAGTACCATTGGGATCATATAGCACACTGGCGGTCGCACTGGCAGTTCTACCGCCAGCATCGCGCATCTGAACGTATACCGTCTTTGGACCTGGCTGTGGATCAAAGGTAAATGGGATCAAAGATTCCCATCGCTGCCAAAGCGCGCCTTGAAATGACGGATTCATGCTCATGCGTACTTCGATTACTGTGCCCATCGTTGTCCCTTCGCCAGAAGGCACAGCCTCTTCTTGCGTAAAATGGACGGCTATCTGCTGTGACATCACTGCCGTGGCACCATCATTGATGAAAACAGGCAGTACATTGGGTTGAGAACCAAATGTCAATGTCCAATAGGTGATCTGCTCTCCGGCGCTGTTTAGCGCAATCTGGGCGCCAATCCCGACCTCGCGAAAACGCGCACTCATGGGAGAATGATCTGGTTCTTCATTCTTCAGGAGGAAAGCTAATGCCTCATCGAAGCCGTGATTACCTGCGAAGACATTCTCTGCCCAGATCCGAGTCTGACGCCATGCTGGATAACTAACAGCCGTAATCCTCTCAAGCGCAGAAGAACCACGCTTTCCCGCGAGATCAATACTGCCAGCCGTTGCCATTTCAATGCTGTGCAGCTGGGCAGCATTCTCAAGTGCGGGGTTTAGTGCTAATGGCGCAACACCGCCAGCCAGACGCACGCGGTTTAGCGCCGTAAGAATGGCTGCCTTATCGGTCGTCTGCGCCGCTACCGGTGTCCATACGCTATAGAGTGCATGCAACAATAAGCAGACTACCAACATCATCGCCAACCTGAATGCTCGCATGCTTAACCTATCAGTCTCCAACCAGAAGAAATGGTATGAAAGTGCGATGCGATAGATTAGGCGGCTCTGGCAGTACAAGAGCGCCCAGTAATAGCAGATCATCCTGTGCCGCTGTCCCATTCTGCTGAGCAGGCCAACGCAACTGTTGTCCACCACGATCGTAAACCCCAGCATACAACTTGTACTGGCCTGGAAGCGCATCCTTTGGAATCACCAGACGATGAATTTGACTGATGCCTTCGCCAGGTCTATATGTCATCGAAGAACGTTTACCCAACTCGGGCGGATTGTCATCTTGAGCAACCATTTGACCGTCAGGCCCGATCACGTGCAAAAACAACACGCCATCGCGTGTTGGCTGCGCATCGACGCGCCAGTACAGTTGGAACCGCAGTGTAACCGCTCTGGCGAATTTCTGGTCAAGACTATACCCCAGTAGCGTCATATCACTCACCTTGCCATTGACAGGCTGCGGTATCTCCTTCGCGGCCTGGCTGAACGGGAAGTCATTGATCTTCACAATACCAAGCAATAACCCATCATCCACAACAGTTTGTGAGTCTGGACTGGGTATCGACTTCCGGTAGGCAGATAACCTATAGAAGCCGGGCTTCACCGTGAAAGGGAGTTGCAGCGACTGCATTGTACGCACTGCCTGACCAACAGGCCAGGACATCACTGTAGGATCATTCTTAACATCCTGTTGTGGCGACTCAATAACTGAGCCGCCCAGTAATCCCTCAAGTCGCAAACCAGTGCCCCATGCCACAGATGGTGGTGTTGATAATCGCCACGTAAGTATTACTGGAAGAATCCCGCCCGGTGTAATACCTTCCGGAAACTCCGATTTTTGCAGCTGCACGCCGTTGGTCTGCCAAAAGGTCGGCGCGGAAGCAGCATCGACATTGAGCGGCCAACGCAATATCCTGATGCAACAATCTATTGCAGAATCATCAACAGGTTGTGTTATAGTGCGATAGACCTCCGCTTTTTCGCCAGCGCCTATAGCCAGCTCCAGCGTATACGGTTGTTTCGGCAGGCCAATCGGAAGCGGCACAATGTAGTCTTCTCGATACAGGCTGTTGGATGTCCAAAGTGCCGGCGCCCGATCCAGCCTCGATGGCAGAAACCAATCTGCCCAAACCCGCTGATCGGCTGACTTAAGGCGCACTGACACGCTGAATTGGCCCAATCGCGCAGATGGTGTCAGCTTACGCCAATACAGACCGAGTTGCATGTTCGGATAACGGTGGTAGGGGTTTCCCGATTCAATGACATAGCCCGCTATCTCGGGCGTATCAGACCTGCCCGAGTTGCTTTCGACCCTGTGCGCATTTGAAGGAAGATCAGGTGTAATGGCCGGTGATACCTCAAACAGCATGAGGTCAAGAATGTTGGTCTGACTCGGGAACGATAGTCGATCGCGTCGGTGCATCGGCAACAGTATTCGACCCATCTTGGTGTTGCTATCCAGATCAACGCCGCCAGTGTTAGCGTACCAGATTCGCTTGTAATGGGTGGTCAGTATTTGCCGCGCCTGACCTTCCTCTGGCAACATCTGCGCCGGCAGAACTTCAATCGGGAGATCATTTAGAAGTCGCTTCAATTCTTCTTCGGGCGTGTAAAGTGTGATTACAAAGACATCGCCCGGTCGCCAGTTGTCACGCAGATACTGCGCCATACCACGCCAGTCATCCTGCCACGAGGGAGTCTGAATAAATGTATAAGCCAGACCGTACACCTGCGCAACAATGATGCTGATCAGTGCGATCAGTCCAACCGCAGCACTCAATGTCCGCATTATGGAACTGCGCGGCCTTGATTGTATAAAAGTAGTGGACCGGCGGGCAATCGATCTGAATTGCACAATACCTATGCTGATCGTCCGGGCGATCAGCACGTGCGCGGAAGTCACAATCAGGATCGAATAGCGAAAGCTTGGATGATGATCAATGAGGTAGTAAACCAGAACGAACACCATCGGAAAAATAGACATCAGTCCAAGAAAGACGCGCGAGGTTCGCGACGCTGCGTTATCAACCTTATCCAGAGTGAGGAATTTAGGTAGCAAAATTCCGAGTATGAAGACGACAATCACAAACCAGGTAAATACACCTTCGGACGGATCAGATGCATTCATGCCGAACAATGTCGTGTTGAATACATTCTGAACAATCTCGCCAAATGGATCCATTTCGACTGCCGGCTTTGTAGAGCCGACGACGAACTGACGCAACCGGAAGGAAATGTCGCCGCCTACGCCGGCTGCCAACGCAAGAATCAAAATGATTCCAACAACCATACCTAGAATGGCAAAGTCGCGCCGGGCAATTTTGGGGCGCTTATAAATGATGATCGCCGCAGCAAAGAGTAACTGCGCCGCAAACAAACCCACGACGGAGTAGTGGGTAAACAGCGCGCTGGCGGTAATACCGAGCCAGAGCGCCCACCTGCCCACGCTCATGCGTTGCTTCTGCGTTGCCAGATACAGGCAGTAGTTACTGACACCTGCGAGTAACGGCACAACCGTGTACATGCGCAGTTCATGGCCATACCATTGATACGCGGGTGACAACAGCGCCAGCACTGCTGCTATCAGTCCGACACGGCTGGAAAATAACCGCCGACCTAGTACGTATGTCACTGGCACCAGAAGAATAGATGCAAACGCACCTACCAGTTTGAGTGAAAATTCGCTGTCACCCAGAAGAAAACCTGTCGCTTTCAGTGCGGCAAAATACAGCGGAGGATGCAAGTCGATGGTGTGAACACCCTGCATCACCACGACATTATTAAAAATATCTTTCCACGAGCCAACCAGTCGGGATAGTGTGAGACTCTCATCAATCCATAGACTGCGACCTGTCAGATCAGCAATACGCAACGCCGTCGCAGACAGTACCATCAATGTCAACAGCCATAGATCACGGTGTTTCGTTCTCATCGTTTATGTATATGCAGTGTACCAAGCATCACTGAGTCATCAGCGGTGAGAAGCATACTTGACTGGGTATGCAGCCGCATGGCCTGAGCATACGGATCGTATATCCCAAGATAAATGCGGTAATCACCAACGGGGAGATTGGCCGGAATGACCATGGCATAGGCGTCACTGACTGTTTCGCCGACTTTCCATGTTGTCATGGGAAGCAAGTCGCTCAGAGGGAGTTTATCACGTTGAAACACTGTATGACCATCAGGCGCGAGTACATGAATAAAAACTTTATAGTTGGCGTTGATTTTCCGAATCACGCTCCATCGCAACACCGCATAAAACCAATCGCCAGGATACCCTTCGGCACGCATCCAGAAACCCGCCAGGTTAAGCGCATCAGCAAACTGGACATCGGCGCTTTGCACTGGTACTGCCGTTATTGGATGTTTCACCATCTGGAATAAGGGGAGACGAATCTGGCCGAAACTAATTTCGCCTAATTCGTAGCCATTAGCCCACAGTGTCGACTCAATCAATCTGTGCGGATCGACAACCTGATCTTGCCACAAAAACAAGCGGACGCGGTCAGGATTGTATTGGCGTAATGCTGCTACATAGTCAACGTCTGTTTTTAGCACTCCATGCAAACCGGCGGGGAAGGCAATAAACTGATTAGCGTATGCTGCGAATTGGGTATGCAGGTAATATTGGACGGCATAATTGTCGCGGGTGACTATGACAACATCGCCAGGCTTCAGAGCTTCAACAACATGAACCATTGCTGCGCGGGTGTTGTCCCGAGCCACCGTCGGATCTCTGTAGATGGCCATCAGCGCAGGCAGCCACAGAACAGTGAGTAATACCATCGGCAGCAAGCCGACTATTGCGGAAAATAGGCGGATGATACTGGGACGTGCTCTCCGGGAGTCACCCAGCATTACTTGCCCCACCCCACCGAGCATAACGACTGTACAGGGTATGACATAGATCAGATAGCGCGGATGAAACACCGACCGGTAAGGATATACGATGCGCACGGCGATAGAGGCGGCTAAGAGCGATCCAACTGTCATTATCAGCAGAAAAGCCAGGGCGCGCCATCTGCGCCTGATGACGCATAGAACGCAGGTAATCGCAGCGGCGCATATGAGCGCCATTGGCCAAAAATCAGGCTGCGGTCGTGGTATGCCACCACTTGCGAACGCGTTGATCCATTCACCCAGTCGACCGTCGACCGTATTAAGTGGAAAGACAAAGCCATCATCATAGGCAAAGCCCGATGAGGCAAACAACAGCCACGGCACCAGCACTACCGCCACACCCATCATTGCTACTACCCAACTCCCTGCATTGCGTACAAATAACCGCAATCTTTTACCGCGAGCTTGCTGGCTACTCTGTAACACGGTAAAAAGCACTACGGCTAATCCGTGAGAAGGTAGCAGAAAAACGGCGTAATAGTGCGTGTTAATAGCAGCCGCCATCAACACTGCTGAGGCAAGAAGACTTACTCGTCGATCAGGTTCGCGCAGCCATCGCCACAACCAGTAACTCGAAGCTGCACATAACGCGCCTACGAGAGCGTACATACGCGTTTCCTGTGCATACCAGACAGCAAACGGACAGACGGCATACAGCACACCTGAGACTGGGAAATGCCGGGCACGCTTGAATAGGGCCTGCGCCAAAACGATGACCAGGGCGACTGTCGTGGTATCGGCGATAACGGACAGATAGCGCATCACAAATGGGCTTTCACCGACCAGGTCGGTCCACATATGCAGCAGTGCATAGTACAGAACTGGGCTACGGTCGGCGCTTGTTATTTTGGCCATCTCACCGATTGGCAGGCGCGCCAGATACCATGACCAGCCTTCATCAAACCAGATGCTTTGGGCGCTCAGATTGAGTACACGCAACGCGAATGCAAAAAGCACGACCAGGGCAGGTATTAGCCAAAGCCAGCCCCATCTGAATGCGAAGCGATTCTGCTGCGATCGTTGCTGGCTCATTGAAGCATTCTCACAACAGCCCGTTATTCCTCGAATCCCAGACCGCGTTCCTTAAGACTGACGTAACGGTTCTGTGCAATCACAATATGATCAAGTACATCGATGTCCAATAGTTTGCCTGCATGCACAAGCGACTGGGTGACTTTAACATCCTCTGCTGATGGCGCGGGGTCACCAGAGGGGTGGTTATGTGCAACAATGATCGAAGCGCAATTAGCACGAATCGCTTGCTTAAAAACCTCCGCAATGCGCATGCTGGCTGTGTTCAGGCTACCTTTATATACCTGTTGCATAGAGAGCACTCTGTTGCGTGTATCCAGCAGCAGCGTACGAACTTCCTCCTGTTCAAGCACGCCCATTTCCAACATGAGTAATTGCGCCGCATCGCCGGGTGTTTTAATCTGTGTCCGTTGCTGATCAGGTGCGGCCAAAATCATGCGCTTGCCCAGTTCCAAAGCGGCTTTAATCTCAATAGCTTTTACAGGGCCAATGCCGCGAACCACCTGTAACTCATTGATATCTGCGCGCGCCAACCCGCTCAAACCGTCAAACTCCTTGAGTAACTGATCGGCTAGAGCCAACGCACCAACGCCAGGCGGTCCCATGCGAATCAGTATGGCAAGCAGTTCACGCTGGGACATGCCGGCAGCGCCAACGGCCATAAACCTTTCACGAGGGCGCTCACCTTCCGGGATGTCACTGATCAGGACATGGTATTCGTTTTTGCGTTCTCCGTTGCTATCGGAAGCTGGATTCTTCTCAATCATGACGTCAACCCTAGTGATTAGTATGGAATCATGCGAATTTCGTCCAGTATAATCGCGGCTGATGGAGAACATAAGCAACCTGATCGTGACGGCCGTCGCAATCATCGGCGCGATAACAGCAGCACTCATTGGCGGTCTAACAATCTGGACATTCCGCGACATTCGGTCACGTTCGCGTGACTTTCTCGTCCAGATCCTCGCAACTGTTATGGTCGGTGTGGTGCCTATTGCAGGCATTCTTGTTTACTTTATGCTGCGCCCTCGCGAAACGCTGGCCGAGGCCTATGTGCGCGCACTCGAAGAAGAGTCGCTACTGGCCAGTATCGAGCATCAGGAATTTTGCCCGTCTTGTGGCCGACGCGTCGATCCCGACATGGTATTCTGTCCAAAGTGTCACAACACATTGCGTAACTCGTGCCCAAGCTGCCACAAGGCAGTTCATCTGGCATGGGATATGTGCCCGTATTGCGGCAATGAACTACAGCCAGAAAGACCGGTCACAGGAAAACAGAAGCATCGCCAGGTACGGGCTCCACAACCATATGGTGCCAATTCGTTACCACCGGCGCAGACTGAGCCTGTTCCTCAAATCGCTGCAAGTGCTGTGGATTTTGGGAATAACGAGCCCAGCCAGAGTGTAAACGGCGGCTTTACAGCCATGCTGGATAAGGTGGGTGGCGCGATTGAAGGTTTAGTAGACCGGGTAAGTTCGCGTGGTAGCAGCAGCGCCCAAGTCAAGAGTGGCCAAGCGCCAATCATTGAGAATGACGAAGCTCAGAACCAGACATACCCACGACCTCAACCAGTTGGAGACACGGCCAGAGGGTCGACTTCGCCAATAAAACCGCTCATCAGTCGCGAGGAACCACTGGAGTAGGTATCCTCAAAGCCTAATGGGTTTTAGCAGCACAGGTGCATTTCGGTTTTGAGTGCACCTGTGTTTATTAGATGATTTGCACCTTAATAAGGTTGGTCTTGCCGGAACCGCTTCCCAAAGGCGCCCCCGCTGTGATGACGATTTTGTCGCCGTTGACAGCAAACCCAGCTTGAGCCACGTACTTGGATGCAGCATCAAACATTTCATCAGCCGTCGAGACCATGGGCATTTCAACAGCTCTCACGTCCCAGATAAAGGCACTGAACTGGTAAGTCCGATGGCTGGGTGTGATCATCAGTATGGGCGTTGAGGGTCGATGGCGTGCAACCATGCGCGCCGTGAAACCAGAACGCGTAGTGCACACGATTGCCTTCGCACCGATAGTATTCGCCACTTCCGCAGCAGCTGTTGTCATTGCACGCGTCACGGCATCGAGCGTTGGTAACGTTACTTCTTCGTTCTGTTTCAGTGGAAACGGGCTCAAGTGTGCATCAGCCTCTGCCCGTGTCGCGATACGTTCCAATGCCTGCACGGACTCCACAGGATACTCGCCTGCTGCTGTTTCAGCGCTGAGCATGACAGCATCCGTGCCATCAAGTACGGCATTGGCGACATCACTAGCCTCAGCGCGCGTTGGTTGTGGCGCATGAATCATGCTTTGCAGCATTTGTGTTGCGGTAATGACTGGCACGCCGGCATTCAGGCAACTGCGGATGATCTTTTTCTGATAGAAAGGAACTTCTTCTGCGGGGGCCTCAACGCCTAAATCGCCACGAGCCACCATGATGACATCCACCTCACGCAGAATATTTGGCAGGTCATCAACGGCTTCCGGTTTCTCGATTTTGGCAACGATAAACGGATCACCTTTCAGGTCGCTCAACGTCGCTTTTAATGCGCGCACATCGGCTGCAGTTCGGACGAATGACAATGCGACAGCATCCAACTGCTGGGTTACCGCAAATGCCACATCAACTTTGTCTTTCTCTGTGAGTGAAGAGACTGACAGGCGCGCACCTGGTACGGTAACACCCTTATGGGATGTCAACAATCCGCCTGTCACTACAATGCACTGCACATTGCCATCATCATCCTTACCTGTGACACGCAATTCAAGCGCACCATCATCGATCAACACCCGATACCCCGGTTCCATCGCGTCTATGAGGTCTGGGTGCGGCATCGGAATGACACATGGCTCTATCGCTGCATTGAATGCAACCGTGGATGAGAACGTGACCATGCGATCGTGCGATATCATGACGCCGCCGGGTATATCACCAACGCGGTACTTGGGACCTTGCAGATCACCCATGACAGCGACCAGCTTGTGTTCCTCTGCAGCCAGCCGGCGCACTAAAGCGATTCGCGCAGCATGTTCGTCATGGGTGCCATGTGAGAAATTTATACGAGCGACGTCCATTCCAGCTCGAATCATCTCGCGCAAGACGGGCTCCGGGTCACTGGAAGGCCCAAGTGTGCAGACAATTTTAGTACGCATTAAATGGTGTACGCAATACCCACGGCACCAGGACCACTATGCGTTCCTACAACCGGGCCGACTTCAATAATGATCGCTTCATCAAGTGTGAAGCTTTGTTTGCATGCAGCCAACAGATCGTTAGCAGCTGAAAGTGCATCCGCGTGCATAATGGCAATTTGGCGCACCTTATCTACTCCCAAATCCTGCACTGCGATATCGCGCAAACGAAGAATCGCTTTGCTTAGAGTGCGTACACGCTCAACGGGCTCAAGCTTGCCTTCTTTCACAGCTATAACAGGCTTGAATTGCAGGACGCCGCCCAAAAAGGCTTGCGCGGCGCCGATACGCCCACCGCGCCGGAGGTTTTCAAGTGTTTCAAGCGAGAAGATAAGACGCGTGCGGGCTACCATCGACTCAATCGTGGCTTTGATGTCGACGGCAGATGAACCAGCTTGCGCCATTCGCGCCGCCTTGATCACCAGTAAAGATAATCCGGCATTCACATTGCGGCTATCGATGATGGCGACTTTGCTGCCAACCATATCGCGAGCTGCTTCTGCCGACGCCATTGTGCCGCTTAGATCGCGCGAGACGTGAATAGAGATGATGTCATCATTCTTGAACTGCTCGTAGATTGCTGCGAAATCACCTACAGAAGGTTGTGAGGTTGAGGGGAAATTGGGGTCTGTTTTCAGATATTCGTAGAACTGCCGATTATTGATCGTGACGCCATCTTCATATGTCTTATTTCCAAAGGTGACGTGAAGATTGGCTACTGCCGAAATACCATATTGTTTGATCTGCTCTTTTGATAGGTCGCACGTTGAGTCCGTTACAATCTTTACCATGTTGTTCCCTGCCTGGGCGATATTGTAGTGTGATTGGCCAAAAAATGAAGAACTCAAACTTGACACAAGCCAAAACCTTCCATCCTGCCGTCCTTGCCGTTATCATCGGCCTCTACATCATAGCGGGATTGATCTACAGCATCAGTACACCATTTCTGGATGTGTCCGACGAAGTGCGCCACTATGCCATGGTAGAGCAGTTGGCCCAAGGACGCGGCTTGCCAATTCAGGACCCGGCGCAACACGGGTTTTACGAACAAGAAGGCAGCCAGCCACCGCTTTATTACGCCGCAATGGCTTTGGTTGCACTGCCCTTTGATCGCAGCGATTTCATGCAGCTGGCGCAGTTTAATGTTCACGCGCTCCTTGGACGCGCCGACGCGACCAGCAATTTCAACCAGTTAATCCACACATCGGCTGAGAACTTCCCATGGCGCGGCACGGTTTTGGTGATGCACCTTTTACGAGTTCTGGGTGTCCTCATGGGCGCAGTCACCGTGGTATGCACCTATGGCATAACATGCAACCTTGTCGGTAATGATGATGCGCACAGCACGGCAGGGGCGTTAGCACCATTAGTAGCGGCTGCACTGACGGCGTTTAATCCGATGTTCGTGTTTATCATGGCCTCGGTAAACAACGACACACTCGCCACGATGTTAAGCTCGCTTGGTCTATTGCTGGGTATGCGTATCATAAAAAAAGGCCTGTCCTGGCGCAATGCACTTGCGCTTGTCCTGATACTTGGATGTGCGGCATTGTCAAAATCGTCGGCGCTAGCACTGGTAGGCATGGTGCCCCTAGCAATCTTCACCAATGAATGGTTGCGCCAGAGCAATAAGGTCGGGAACACTGCCAGGTTGCGCGCAACACTTCTGCCTATCGTCACAATGATTGCGCTTGTTCTGGTTATTGCGGGCTGGTGGTACGTACGCAATGCTGTCCTCTATCAAGGCGATTTCACTGGCACATCCATGATGGCTACCATTGCGGGCGCGCGAGAGCAATTACCGTCTGCATTAGAATTAATCGGCGAATGGGATGGCTTTCGTAAAGCTTATCTCGGCCTGTTTGGCGCTGTCAATATTCCGATGACACCATGGTCATATGCCGCATTTGATGTCGTTCTGGTTGTTGCCGGCATCGGTCTACTGCTCCAGATTCGGGACTGGTTTACCGGGTCACGCGAACGCAGCCGCACTCTTGGCGCTATCATGTGCTTGGGGACGCTAGCGATCGCTTGCGCGGCCCTGATACGTTGGACGTCAATCACTCTCGCTAGTCAAGGACGACTGCTATTTCCGGTTATCGCTGTTATTTCAGCGTTCATTGCTGTTGGTTTGGCGCGATCACTTCGTATGTTACCGCGCACGATCATCACAGGAAAGATACGTTTCGGTGTCCCAATAGCACTCTGCGCCGGACTTGCTTTCCTGACTTTCGCAACCCCGTGGTTTTACATTCGCCCAGCCTATGCCACCCCACCCTTGTTTCAAAACGAGAGTCAGTTACCCGCAGACTTGATCAAAACAGAACTACGCTTTGAAGACAGCATCCGGTGGATAGGATTTAAGGTTGAGACGCCGCGAGTGCGCCCCGGTGATGAGTTTATTGTCACGCTTTACTGGCAGGGATTAAATTCCATGGTTAGCAACAATAGTGCTTTCATTCGCCTATATGGTCACGGCGACACACAGGTGGCTTTACTTGATACTTATCCCGGCGGTGGAATGTGGCCAACATCGCGCTGGCAAACAGGCGAGATCATCGCTGACCGGTATCGACTGCGCATACCCAACACACTTACCAATACACAACTGATGCCGACAGCGCTCTGGTTGGATGCCGGCTTCTGGAATTTCCAGACAAAGGAGTTCATGAAGACATTCGACGGTAATGGCAATGAAACCGGGCGCCAACGCTACGAAGCCGGGGCGCTTGCAATGAATTCGTCGCTCAGTAATGCACCGGCATCCTCTCAGGCACATCTGGTTAATGCTAATGCATCGATTACAAGCCTGAAGCAGGACGGCGCGAAGCTGGCGGCGAGTATCCACTGGACGGCCACAGCGGATTTTGGCGAAGACTATACCGTGTTTGCGCACCTGTTTAACGCCAACGGCGAGAAAGTAGCACAAGCCGACGGGCGCGCGGCCGGTGGCGCCTATTCAGCACGATGGTGGCGCGCCGGCGATCAGATCCAGGACGACCACCTTTTTGAGCTTCCGGCAGGTCTACCACCCGGTGAGTATGTGATGAAATACGGTCTATACAAACCTGTAGACGGATCGCGCATGCCAGGCTTCGACTCATCGGGCCAACCAATAAATGATGCGGCACTCACTCAGACCGTTACAATAGTGGCAGTACTCAAACCGATCAAATAACCATGGAACGACTTTACGGAAGACATGCAGTACAGGAATGCCTGCGCGCTCAACGCCGCACGATGACCAAGCTGCTGATTGCGGACGGCGCACGGCAATCTCCCACGCTGCGCGATATCCTGACACAAGCAGAAACCCTGCGCCTGCGCATCGACAGTGTGCCGCGTCAAACACTCGACGCTATATCGGATCACAACCACGGCGTTGCGCTCGAAGTCTCGGAGTATGCCTACAGCAGTCCAGATGACATTCTTGATCTGGCAAAGTCACGTAATGAGCCTGCTTTCATCCTGATTCTGGATACGCTGCAGGATCCACAGAATTTTGGTAACCTGATCCGCACAGCAGATGCTGTAGGTGCACACGGGATCGTGATATCGGATCGCCGTAGCGTGTCTGTAACGCCGGCAGTCGTTAATGCCTCATCAGGCGCAGCAGAGCACCTGCTGATTGCCCGTGTGGTCAACCTCGCGCGAACTGTTGATGACCTGAAGCAACACGATGTCTGGGTTGCTGCTTTGCAGGATGATCCGCGTGCGCAGAACATATACCAGGTTGATTTGCGCGGCGCTCTGGCTTTGATTGTCGGTAACGAAGGTGATGGCGTGAGCCGATTGCTGCGCGACAAAGCCGACTTCCTGCTGAAGTTGCCTATGCGTGGGCATGTGGCCTCGTTGAATGCATCGGTTGCCGGCGCAGTGGCGCTTTATGAAGCGTTCAGGCAGAGAACTTCGGTTATTCCTCGATAACGTGCAGGCTGAAACACGTCACTGACGTTTATAATCTAGCCCTATGATCCGGGAACAACTCAAAAGCCACATAACGCTGGCAATCCAGGCCGCACAGGCTGCTGGTGATCTTCCGTCATTCGAGATACCCACTTTCACAGTCGATCACCCTCGCCAGGCTAATGTCGCGGACTATGCTGCATCCATAGCGATGCAACTCGCACGCGTGACCAGAATGCCGCCACCGCAGATTGCCCAGACCATTGTGAAGCATCTTGAGCTTGGTGAAGTCGCCACTGCTGAACTGGTCGGCGCTTACATCAATTTTCGTTTATCGCAGAAGTACCTGACTGAGCAGGTAGCGGTAATTCTGGAAGCCGGCAAAGCATGGGGGCATATCAACATTGGCGCCGGTAAACCAATTCAGGTGGAACACGGCAGTGCTAACCCGACTGGGCCACTCACTGTCGCATCCGGGCGCAATGTGATCATTGGCGATACACTTGCCAATGCATTGAGCGCCGCCGGGTATGCCGTGCACCGCGAATGGTACGTCAACGATGCCGGGAATCAGATTCGGCACTTTGGCGAGAGCGTATACGCGCGCTATGCACAACAACTCGGACGTGATGAACCGTTTCCAGATGACGGTTACAAGGGCGACTACATCAATGACATCGCAAAGGCCATCATTGCAGCAGAAGGCGATAAGTACATCAGCCTGCCCCGTGATGATGCGCGCCGCGCACTTGGCAAGATTGGCATTGATGCCATCATGGACGGTGTAAGGGCATCGTTGATCCGCGTCAGCATACATCACGACAATTTCTTCTCGGAGCGCAGCCTGTATGAAAGCGGGCAGTTTGAACGCGTATTGCCTATTCTTCGCGATAAGAATCTACTTATTGAGTACGATGATGCCTTGTGGTTCAGCGAAGATGGTAGCCCCATACGGAAGACTGAAGTCAGAGGTCTGAAGCCAGAGGATGGGCAAGAGAAGTCAGAGGTCAGAAGTCAGAAGTCAGAAAGCAAGGAACAGAAAACGGAAGCGGTGCAGGTCGTAGTCATCAGATCGCCCAAGATCATCGCCGAACCCTCTGAGCGCCCCACCTACTTTGCGAGTGATATCGCGTATGTATGGAACAAACTGGTGCTGCGCGGCTTTGAGCGCGCCATCTACGTCTGGGGCGAAGATCACCAGGGCGATGTGCCACGCTTGATGGCAGTGACCAAAGCGTTGGGACTTGATCCGAAGCGTGTTGAGCTACTGATCTATCGTTTTATCACTTTGATGCGAGATGGACAGGAAGTGCGCATGGGCAAGCGCTCAGGCAATATCGTGACCATCGACGATGTAGTCGACGAAGTCGGCTCCGATGCTACGCGCTTTGTGCTTCTATCACGTTCCATCGACACCAAAATCGTTTTTGATATCGACTTGGTTAAGAAGCAATCGGACGAGAATCCCGTCTACTACGTTCAATATGCACACGCGCGTATCTGTTCCATCCTGCGCAAGGCAGAGGAAACCACAGATACGAGATTAGGTGGTGCAGATTCACACGTGGCCACTGACCTTACAACAGTAGCAGAAACCCTTGATCACCAGGCTCCCCTCTTGGAGTATCAGCATCCGAGCGAACTCGCTTTGATCCGCAAACTCCTGGAACTAGAGGAAGTAGTCGAATTGGTATCAGGCCAACTGCAACCACACCACTTACCCGCTTACGCACAGAGCCTGGCGACCACCTTCAGCGCGTTTTATCGCGACTGCCACGTTCTCGGCGAAGCCCCCGAAGTCACCGCATCCCGTCTCAGGCTGGTGCGGGCGACGCAGGCGACACTGGCAAACACCCTTGCGCTGATGGGTATGAGCGCACCGGAGCGCATGTAATGGGCATCAAACCAGATCACTGGATACGACGTATGGCATTGGAACACCGCATGATCGAGCCTTATGTTGAAGGATCGGTCCGCAGCGGTGTAGTCAGCTTTGGCTTGTCATCTTACGGTTACGACATCCGCGTAAGCAATGAGTTCAAGATTTTTACGAATGTGAACTCAGCAGTCGTTGACCCGAAGAACTTCGATCCATCCTCATTCGTCGACTTCAAAGGCGACGTGTGCATCATCCCGCCCAACTCGTTTGTGCTCAGCCGCACAGTCGAGTACTTCCGTATCCCGCGCGACGTACTCGTGATCTGCCTGGGCAAGAGCACCTATGCACGGTGTGGGTTGATCGTGAACGTGACGCCGTTGGAGCCGGAATGGGAAGGCTACCTGACACTGGAGATCAGTAACACCACGCCGCTCCCCGCGAAGGTTTACGCCAATGAAGGCATTTCGCAACTGCTGTTCCTCGGGGCAGATGGCGAGTGCGAGCGAAGTTATAAGGACAAGAAAGGGAAGTATCAGGGACAGGGCGAGATCACGTTGCCGAGGATTGAGAAGTAGTCGCTCATACCAATACAGCGAAGAATTACTATGCGAGTCGTAATACTAGCAGGCGGTCTGGGGACGCGGTTATCTGAAGAAACCATTGTGCGTCCAAAGCCCATGGTTGAGATCGGTGGTCACCCTATTTTGTGGCATATCATGCAGTGGTATGCGCACTTTGGTTTTAACGAGTTTGTTGTTGCGCTTGGTTATAAAGGCGAACAGATTAAGGAATATTTCCTCAACTATTACACACTTAGTGCTGATATATCAATCTCTCTCAACGACGGATCCGTCACAACACACGGCAGTAAACGTAAGGACTGGACAGTCCACCTGATTGATACAGGCCTAATTACCATGACCGGCGGACGATTGGCACGACTGCGCGACTGGCTACCAGACCAAACATTCATGATGACTTACGGTGACGGTCTGTCCAATGTCGATCTACATTCGTTGCTATCTTTTCATCAATCACATAGCAGGCTTGCAACGGTGACTGCCGTCCGTCCACCTGCGCGTTTTGGAAATATTGAATTGGACGGTGATATAGTCACGCAGTTTGCAGAAAAATCGCAGTCACGTGAGGGTTGGATCAACGGCGGTTTTTTTGTACTGGACCGTAAAGTACTCGACTACATACGGTCGGATTCTACCTCGTGGGAAATGGATCCACTAGATCGCCTTTCTCAAGAAAAACAACTGGCTGTCTATCGTCATAACGGCTTCTGGCAACCAATGGACACGTTACGCGAAAAACAAATCCTAGAAGACCTTTGGCAGAGTAACAAGGCACCTTGGAAGGTTGCGGAATGAGTACGGCAACAAATATCTGGGAGAATCGGCGCGTATTGGTAACCGGTGCAACTGGTTTAGTTGGATCATGGCTCGTGAAAGACTTGCTTTCACTGGAAGCAAGAGTTGTTGCACTTGTGCGTGATCCTGATCCACTATCCGAGTTTTATTCTTCAGGCGATTATCGGCGTTGCAATATTGTGAGTGGACGGCTCGAGGATTTTTGGTCATTGGAACGAGCAATCAACGAGAACGAGATTGATACTGTATTCCATCTCGCGGCGCAACCTATTGTGAGTGTTGCGCATCGCTTCCCACTTCAGACATTTGAGGCCAATATACGAGGTACTTACAACCTGCTTGAGGCGTGTCGAATCCATCATGATCTAGTCAAGCGAATTGTAATTGCGTCAAGCGATAAAGCCTATGGCGAGCAGCCTGTATTGCCATATACAGAAGACATGCCATTGCAAGGAAAACACCCCTATGAGGTATCCAAAAGCTGCACAGATTTGATTGCCCAGGCTTACAGTCACACCTATGAGCTTCCAGTTGCAATCGCAAGGTGCGGAAATATATACGGTGGCGGGGATTTGAATTGGAGCCGAATCGTACCTGATACGATTCGTTCACTTTTAAGGGGCCAACGTCCCGTGATACGTAGCGACGGCACTTTCCTACGTGATTACATCTATGTAAGAGATGTAACGGAGGCTTATCTGCGGTTGGCTGAAACCATAGACAACCCGGCTGTGCGAGGAGAAGCCTTCAACTTTAGCCCAGAACGCGCAGTCAGCGTACTAGAACTGGTTGCAGTAATATCACGAATAATGAATCGCTCCGATCTTACACCGGACATACAAAATACAGCGCGCGGTGAAATTCATTCACAGTATCTATCATCATCACGCGCCCATCAAGTGCTGTGCTGGCAACCCCGCTATACCCTGGAAGCAGGTTTGACAGAGACGATAACGTGGTACTCTCGTTACCTTGGCACAATCGAAGATACCGCTATATCCAGAAAGGACAGCCATGCTTAGATGTAGATCATGCAACAATACTGGACTTGAGACTGTCCTGCAATTAGGTTTTACGCCACTTGCTAACCGGCTGCTTTCAGAAACGCAACTAGCTGATCCTGAACCTCTATACCCATTGGAATTAGTTTTCTGCCCTCACTGCACACTCGTCCAGATAACAGAGACCGTACCGCCTGAGATACTTTTCAGCAATTACTTCTACTTTTCTTCGTTCTCAGATACCATGCTGCAAAATGCGGAAGAGATTGCTGCGCGGTTAACTGGATTGCGCGGGCTTAATTCTTCAAGCCTCGTGGTCGAACTGGCGAGTAATGATGGGTATTTATTACAGTATTACAAGCAGGCAAATATACCCGTGCTGGGTATTGAACCAGCTGCAAATATCGCGAAAGTGGCTCAGGAACAACGCGGCATCCATACAATATGCGAGTTTTTTGGTGCATCGTTGGCTCGCAAACTCCGCACCGAGGGTGTGCGCGCCGATGTGATTCACGCCAACAATGTACTGGCGCACGTAGCAGATCTGAATGGGTTCGTCGCTGGGATCGCCACTCTGTTAAAGGATGATGGTATCGCAGTGATTGAAGCTCCTTATCTTAAAGACATGCTGACCGGTGTCGAATTTGATACGATCTATCATGAGCATTTGTGTTACTTCTCACTCACTGCTCTTAACTTTCTTTGCCTCAGGCATGGTCTTCACATCGTGGATATCGAGCATTTACCGATCCATGGTGGATCTCTTCGCATATTTGTGTCTCACGCCTCACACGGTACTCCGTCCGCAAATGTTGATGACACTCTGGCATCCGAAATCGCTCTCGGCATGACCAACCTCGCGTTTTATCGTGATTTTGGATTACGGGTTGAGAAGTTGCGTGTTGACTTGCTCTCATTGCTATCCGAACTCAAATCGCACGGAAAACACATCGCCGTTTATGGTGCATCTGCCAAAGGTAGCACTTTGCTCAATTACTTTAGAATCGGCGAAGGAACGTTGGATTACGTTGTTGATCGAAGCACAGTCAAGCAGGGCTACTATACGCCTGGGACACACCTGTTAATATCCTCACCAATGCGGCTGATCGAGGCAAGGCCTGAATACGTATTGCTGCTTACTTGGAATTTTGCTGACGAGATTTTGGCGCAACAGGCTGAATATCGTCTGGGTGGCGGAAAGTTTATCATCCCGATCCCGGAATTGAAGGTTATATGATCTTTACAGAAACCAGCCTACCAGAAGCTTATTTGATTGAACTGGAGCATGTCGATGATGAGCGTGGTTTTTTCGCTCGTGCATGGTGCAGCGATGAATTCAAACAACATGGGCTGGTCAATGGTTTCGTACAATGTAACATCTCTTTTAACACCATCGCTGGCACGCTGCGGGGGATGCATTTCCAAATTGCGCCATACCCAGAAGTAAAGGTGGTGCGTTGTACCATGGGTGCCATTTACGATGTGATCGTAGACCTGCGACCGAATTCGCCTGCCTTCAAGCAATGGTATGGTGTGACATTAAGCGCAGATAACCGGTTGATGTACTACATACCTGATGGGTGTGCTCATGGATTTGTGACTCTGACCGATAAGACTGAGGTCTTCTACCAAATGTCGGAGTTTTACCATCCGGAATGCGCTCGTGGCGTGCGATGGAACGATCCTGCATTCGACATTCGTTGGCCTTTAGAGCCACGAGTTATATCCATGAAAGATCAGCAATACGGTGATTTGGGTCTATGATGCGAGTCCTGATTACCGGTGCAACTGGCTTCATTGGTTGGCAATGTCTACCCTTATTAATACAAAACGGATGCGAAGTCCATGCAGTCTCGATTGACTCGCCGGAACGAGCGGTGGATGACTGCGGTGTACATTGGCATCAGCTTGATCTGCTCGATCCAGTTCAGGTTGCATCTTTGATGAGTCGAGTGCAGCCCACGCATTTGTTACATTTCTCATGGTATGCCGTGCCCGGAAAGTTCTGGTCGTCCTCAGAAAACCTACGCTGGGTGCAAGCGAGTCTGAGCTTGATGCAGAACTTCAGCGCGAATGGCGGTAAGCGCATCGTGATGGCGGGAACATGCGCAGAGTACGACTGGAACTATGGCTATTGCTCCGAATACATTACGCCTCTCGCGCCCACAACTGTCTATGGCGCAAGTAAACATGCTGTGCAAGTCATCCTGCGCACATATGCGGAGCAGGTGGGGCTAAGTGTCGCATGGGGACGAATTTTCTTTTTGTATGGGCCACGCGAACACCCGATTCGCCTTGTCGCATCTGTGATCCAATCACTCCTTAAAAATGAAACGGCTCGCTGCTCACACGGCAATCAGGTCCGGGATTTCCTGCACGTCCAAGATGTGGGTGCAGCTTTTGTGGCGTTGCTATTGAGTAATGTTGTTGGTACTGTTAACATCGCATCCGGTCAGCCGGTCAGCCTGAAGGATGTAATACTCGGGATAGCAGATCAGTTGAACGCGCGTGATCTGGTGCAACTTGGCGTTATTCCGACATCGCCTACAGATCCACAGTTACTTGTAGCCAATACACGGCGGCTAAATGAAGAGGTGGGTTGGCATCCGACGTATGATCTGGATACAGGACTAACACACACGATAGAGTGGTGGCGGAAACGCATCTGAACAGAATCGAAGGAAGTCATGAAGATCATTATTGATACCGATAACAAGACACTGGTCACAGAGCAAAATGGAGAAACCACCTCTGACAGTTTGTATTCCAAGCAGGCTTTTGAGGTGATATCTCGTCAATGGCTGACAGTAGGATGGAATCAGAAGTATCCCTACGCATTCAGTTGGCTTGGTCGTCCCATCATCCAGGCACCGGAAGACTTAATCCGCGCTCAGGAAGTGTTGTACACCGTAAAACCCGATGTTATAATCGAAACCGGGATAGCGCATGGCGGTTCCCTGATTTATTATGCCAGCCTTTGTAAGGTCATTGGGCGAGGACGCGTCATTGGTGCAGATATCGAAATCCGTCCACACAATCGCAAGGCCATTGAAGCACATGAGCTTTTTCCGTTAATAACCCTCGTTGAGGGCAGTTCAACTGCACCGGAAATCGTTGCACGAATTATGGCATTAATCAACCCGGGGGAAACAGTTTTGGTCTTTCTTGATTCCAACCATACCAAACAGCACGTACTAAATGAGCTTGAAGCCTACTACGGTTTGGTAACACCTGGTTCCTATATTGTTGCTACCGATGGCAGCATGCAGTGGCTGTATGACACTCCACGTGGCAAGCCAGAGTGGAAATGGGACAATCCATCCATTGCAGCCGAGGAATTTGCTGCCAAACACCAGGATTTCACGATAGAACAACCTATGTGGCCATTCAACGAGAGCGAGCTAACACAAAATATTACTCACTGGCCAGGCGCTTGGCTCAAGAGAAACGTCTAGACCTAGAGCAACCAGATGGCGAGTAGAATTGCGATTTGTATACCAACTTATCAACGTCCCACATATTTGCGTGAGGCGATCCAGAGTGTTCTGGAACAGAGTTACAACAATTTCACAATCTACATATCAGATAATGCATCGCAGGACAACACGCGCGAAGTTGTGGCGAGTTTCCACGATCCTCGGATTATTTACCATCGTAACGAGCAAAACATCGGTTCTACTCTCAACACCAAGCTAGCGGTCCAAAAAGCCACCCAAGACAAAGGGACAGAATACGTTGCGTTATTATGCGATGATGATCTTTATATGCCAGATCACCTTGCGATTGCCATTGATGCATTAGAGAAACATGAACAGGCAGCTTATTTCAACTGTCCCGGGAAGACATTCGGCAATGGTCAGAGTGATGTGATGTATATGTTCCCCAATCCAACCGGGGATTCGCCACTACTGTATTACAAAACTGACCGGGCTGTTGAGTTCATCGGAGTGACTGCTGGGTTAGGCAGTTCACTTGTTATACGAAAGGTCGCATTACTCGATCATTTGTATTGGGGCAACAAGGATTTCTTACCTTATGATCTATTACTTTACACTCAGCTAATGGCCCACGGTGGGTTCGTGTTTGGTCGTCTACCTACGGTTTGCTATCGGTACCATGATGCCAACCTCTCTAGCTATAGCAACGGTAAGTGGCTGTTTAATGAGAAATTGGTATGCATGCGTGCATACGCTGCACGTTATGTTGCTCAATTTCTTGTAAATAAGGGGGACTGTAGTCTTACTGATATCGAAAACCATTGTCGTACCGCCGTTGCTGAACAGATTGTTGCTCTAGTCATGGGATTAGCTTCTTTTGAAAGCCCTCCTGCATTACGTAGGCTGGCGCACCGTGTATTCCGAACCAGAACCGACGCAGACTCCATCTCACACCGTTTCAGGATTGCACGCAAAATCGGTTTTTTGTTTTTTGCGTTATCAGAAAAAGCGTCGCAATTACTAACAGGATGGAAACCAGAGCCTATCCAGTTGACTACAAACTTATAGTTACTTGGGAACAATAAAAGATGCCATTTTTCTCAATTCTCATGCCCACCCGCAACCGTGGATATCTGCTGCGGGACTCCATCCAGACTGTACTAGGACAGGATTTTGATGATTACGAACTAATAATCTGCGATAACAATTCCCATGACGACACGCGCCAAGTTGCTGATGAGGCTCTGGCCAAGTCAAATAGAGTGAGATACATCAATCCAGGTAAAGACCTTTCAATGTGCGCCAATTGGGAGTATGTACTTGATCACGCTGTAGGGGATTACATCTTATATGTCAGTGATGATGACGCACTCGTTTCAGGCGCACTTAAATTCGTTTATGATATCCTGACTCGGCATAAGGCACCAGGCGGTAATGCAATCGATGTATTGACATGGCAACGCGGTGGGTACGGACACCCTGACTTATCAACCGCAAAACATCGCACACGCCTGTTCCTTGCCTTTCGTTTGCGATCTGGCAACTTATACAATGTTAGTTCGCAACTCATGATAAACAACTTATGCGACTTCGAAAGTCAGCACCCAAATTATCACTTTGTTATCCCGAAGATGCTCAACTGTGCCGTTTCGCGTAATGCCATATTGGAATGCAAAACCCATACCGGACAGTTTTTTGTTCCACCTTACCCAGATTACACATCCGTTTGCCAGTTATTAGCAACTCATGATACATACCAGGTGATCGACACACCACTTTATGTATGTGGCATAAGCATCGCTGCTAATTCCGGAATCTTTTACAAACGCATGGAGAAGGTAAAGAGCTACTTCGCACTCTTCAAGCCGGGCGAAATATCGTTTGATGGTGTTCCCTACCCAATGGAATTCCTCACAGCCACCTACCTGATGATGACATATCTGAAATTTCAAAAATTGTATCCGGATAGCTTCAAGAGCACTCTAAATATCGATAACTATTTGGCTTCGCTGGCAACCGAATTGAGCGGTTACCAACAGATTGGTGACGATGTTGCACATGAGATGGAAAAACTCTCCAACTATATGCGCGAGCATTATGGAAATGACGATCTTCTCCACCAGCACGATGCTAACGCTATCTCTGGACGAATCAAAGCAACGGCTATGTTCCATTTGCGCCAATTTGCTGCAAAAAACAACCTAACACGTGGCCTTGCATCGAAATTGATGCAAGTCGCTGGTATTGGTGCGCCTGATGCCCGGCAATACAGCAACGTTGAGTCAATCATCGAGGCGTCTAAAATCATTGGACGCGACCTAAAGTTGGATCAACGGCAAGTTGCCCAACTGGAACCGATTTCTATCCAGGCACCAGAACAGTTGCCGTTGCTGGCTTGAACTAATTACGTGTCCAGACCACAACCATCAGACACCACACCTGAATCAGCCGAAAATACCAGCGGTACCACGGCGGGAGGCATTGTTGACTCTTCAGGTACAGCACGCATTGCCCTGCGCGGTACTGTTTGGGTAACGATTGGCAACTATGTCACGCAGTTGATCGGATTTGCTACCATGTTGTTGCTAGCGCGATTGCTGGCGCCTGAGATATTCGGCTATTTTGCACTGGCGGGCTTCTGGTCAGGCATACTCAACCTGCGAGCCAAAGCTGGTTTGAATTATGCTGCTGTACAACACAAGGAAACTACTGGTGAGCTTCTAGGCACTTATTATGCTCTCGACGCGATCATGACATCAGGAGGACTGCTATTAGCTGCAGTCGCGAGCATCGTGTTGTCCTTGCTTCACTACCCAATTCAGGTCGTTTATATTCTTATCGCGTTGATGAGCACCGATGTGATCTCACTACTTGTTAGCCCATTGTCAATGGCACTTGAGCGCGAGTTACAACTCAGCCGCCTTGGTCTTATCACCCTCATAGGCTACACCATCTCGTATGCAGTCGCTATTGCATTTGCACTAACTGGACACGGTATATGGGCGTTGATATCGATTAACCTGGTCTATGTACCGCTAGCATCCATCGGCGTATATCTCTTCACTCGGCAGCGTATCCCCAAAGTATTCAAAATGAAGTGGCGATTCGATCGCACATTGGCGAAAACTCTGCTTCAAGCGGGTTTGTCTGCTGGGTTATCAGCGACTGCCTTGAGTACGGTCGTTGGCCAGTTTGACAACTTTCTTATCGGCACTTTTGTCGGCGTAACAACACTTGGTTATTACGATCGTGCCTATCGTGTAGCTCAATGGCCAAACATCCTGATCGGATTCGTGATTAGCAAAGCGGCGTTCTTGACATTTGCCAAGGTCAAGGATGACCCACCCCGACTTGCGCATACGGTGAGACTCATGTTCTGGATCATGACAAGCCTTTCTGTTGTCATCAGTTTATGGTTATTTTTCAGTGCGTCTGAATTGATTACAGTATTGCTGACAGATAAATGGCTACCAAGCGCCGCATTCCTGCGCTTCCTGAGCATTAGCAACCTACTATGGGGTTTTGTTTCGCTCGGTTTCTGGTTGTCAATCGCGCTGGGGCACAAGCGTGAGACCATCATTATGTCGATGGTACAAGCAGGAACACTCATAGTAGTCGCCACGCCGCTTACACTATTGCTCGGATCGACCGGGACGTTAGCTGGCGTCGGCACCAGTATGCTTGTAGGCAGCATCGTGAGCTGTATTTACGTATTTAGGCATGTAAATCTCAGGCCAGTTGACGTATTCGTCCGTCCAGCAATAGCAACTACTATCACAATTGTCATTTTGGCTATGGTAACGAATGCCACTGGCTGGTCTGATCTATCAGCTCTCGTTCGCACTCTCGTAATCGGCATTGCGGCAACAATCATACTCTTAACTATCTTGTTTATTCTCAAGCCATCCGAAACGATCGAACGGGTGCGTTATTTGATGAAGACATGGCGCAGCACATAATTTTCATTTCAGCGCCACAGGAGCCATAATGAATCTCGCAATCGGGTACGAGTGGCACCCAACAACATTACTCAATTATTTAGAGAAAGCAATCTGTGAATTAGGATGGACTGTGACCTATGTCGGCTTACCACACGTCTTTCGACCTGGCTATGACATGCGCATCCCGATCACGGAAATCATTGATGCACTGCAACCTAAGCCTGATATTTTCCTGTGGATCGACCCGGGAACACGATATTTCCCTGTTGGTATCGAGAATCTCGATATTCCTACTTTATGCTGGATCATTGATCCTCACTTAGGTCATTGGCGACCCTCTGCCGCCCGTTTTTTCGATGGCGTCTTCGTCACAGAACACGATTACATCGATCACTATAAGCAAGCCGTTGGACATGACCAGGTGTACTGGCTGCCACCCTGTATAGAACCCACACTGCATTACGACCATAATCTTCCGCGTAAATACGATGTTGGCTTCATCGGAAACATCGTGCGCGCTCATCGTAATACATCTCGTGAGCGCCAGCTAAAGCTACTCGCTGCAAAATACAAGACAAATGACTTCTTTCGAAGCGCAAAACAATACTACTCACCCGAGGAAATCGTTGAAGTCTATAGCCAGTCTCGCATTGTGTTCAACACCAGCATTTCGGGAGGGGTAACCCAACGCATTCTTGAAGGCACCGCATGTGGCGCACTCGTCCTGACCGACACGCGTGACGAGGCAATGGGAAATATGTATGAGTTCGGTCGCGACGTGGTTCGTTACACTACCGACGAGGATCTCATGCAAAAAATCGACTACTATCTTGCGCACGAGGATGAACGCGCATCAATTGCTCGCTCAGGTTCCGAACGTGTACACTCACAGCATACCTATCATCAACGAGTGAAAACGATTGTAGAAGCTATCAGCGCGCCATCATTCGGCAAGAATGCTCCGATGCGGCGTGCAAGACCACAAGTACGCACAGAAACTCGCATCGATGTATACACCCATTTACACATGCTGGATGCTATTCTGGACGCATCCCGCGCAGCAGGTTACAACCCGCTGCGACGGGCGCGCGCCGTACTACCTTGTCTCGCACGCCGCCTAATTATCTAGCTGCGAAGAATGCCTTGATTTCTTCTGTCACATAAGTGATCTGCTCGACGCTGAGTTCGGGCGACATCGGCAACGAGAGCATTTTGTCAGCTAGGTATTCGGCTACGGGGAATGCTCCTCGCGCGTAATGCAAATCCGCGTAAGCCTGCTGCAAATGAATAGGAATCGGGTAGTGAATACCAGTTTGAATACCTTTGGCATTGAGGTGCTTTTGGAGTTCATCGCGCTGGCTGGTCTCAATAATGTACAGGTGATAAATATGCGTTGAATAGGACGCACGTCCCTGCACAACAATGTCGCCCACTCCGGTCAACAGTTCTTGATATTGATCAGCATGTTCCAATCGTTTGCGGTTCCATTCTGGCAAGTGACGCAGCTTCACGCGCAACACCGCAGCCTGGATGGTATCCAGTCGGGCATTTAATCCTTTCTCAATGTGTTCATATTTCACACGTTGACCGTAGTTACGCAAACGCTTCATGCGCTCTGCCAGTAAAGGGTCATTGGTCACGGTCATGCCGGCATCGCCGTACGCCCCAAGGTTTTTACCCGGGTAGAAACTAAAGCACCCTATATCACCAATCGAACCAACTGGCTGCCCGTTGCACAGTGTGCCATGCGCCTGTGCTGCATCCTCGACAACACGCAAGCCATGCTTCCTGGCAATACACATGATCGCATCCATGTCCGCGGCCTGTCCGGTCAGGTGGACTGGCATCAGTACTTTGGTCCTTGGCGTAATAGCAGCCTCAATGAGATCAACGTCGATTTCATAGGTGCGCGGATGACAGTCGACCAGCACCGGTGTAGCGCCAACAGCACTTACACCAAGCGCGGTTGCGATGTAGGTATTGGCAGGCAAGATGACTTCATCTCCTGCACCCACATCCATCGCTTCGAGCGCGAGTCTGAGCGCGTCCAATCCGCTGCTCAAGCCTACGCCATACTTTGTATTGACAAACGAGGCAAATTCCTGCTCAAATTCATCTACCGGTTTACCAAGAATGAAATTGCATTGATTGAGCACCTGCTGGATGGCGGGGTTCACCTCATCCTGGATGGCGCGATATTGCGCCTGAAGATCAACAAATGGAACCTGCATTACCTACTCCTGTATTTCAACGATGCCGTCGCGCAGGCGATATGTCTGCCCATCGCATGTGGCCATCCCATCACTAAACTCCAGCGGCTGACCAGATATACTCACCCAACCCGCTACTCTCGCCGGATGCCCCCGCACGAGTGCAAAATCCGGAACACTCTTGCTGACCAGGGCGCCTGCTGCAACAAGCGCATAACGTCCAATGGTGGCGCCCGCGATGATGATTGCGCCTGCACCAATGGACGCACCTTCTCTTACTAGAGTAGGGACAAGCCAGTTCGCCCTGTCACTATAACGCTGTACCGCAGAAGGCATACGCGGGGAACGAGGATACAGATCATTTGTAAAGATAGCGCCTGGGCCAAGGAAGACATTATCTTCTATGGTCACGCCTTCCCAGATCATGTTACCGTTCTTAATTGTTACGTTATTACCAATAGCAGCGCCGCCCTCGATGAACGCATGATCACCGATATTGCAGTGAGAGCCGATACGCGCTCCATGCAATACATGGACATACGCCCATAGACGCGTACCCTCACCAACATCGTGAGCATCTACGATGGCTGTGGGGTGAATATAGACATCATTCATGAGCCGATCACAATCGGGCTGCCGCCCAGGCGCATAGAAGCCGTAATGGCATCAAGCGTTT
>CAIQQO010000159.1 GCA_903873965.1 uncultured bacterium | reverse complement strand
TCGCTATGGCGAAACGTCCCCACGGGACTGGAGGCTAATGAACAGTGGCCTGCGCTAGCAGAGGATGCCGCTGAATTTCAGCCATGGACTCGTGTGGGCATCATCAGCGGGCAGCCTGCAGTCGCACTCGCTGTTTCACCGGACGTCAACTCTGATAGCGCAGTTTTTGTGCTTCACCTAGGAGGTCAAGTTGCGCTCGGAGTTATCCCAACGCGCCCATAGCCACCGCGCGCCAGTGTACGCACTGCGTACACGCTCGTGCTGGCTGTGAGGAATAGAGTTTGAACGTCGTCTTCCCCCCAGTTCAAGTTGGCGGTCACTTCGGGCAGGTGGATGCAACCTAGCGCTTCACCGCGCGGCGAGATGATCCATACGCCATAAGGGCCGGTGCAATAGATATTGCCGTGCTTGTCCAGCTTCAGCCCATCGGGTACGCCTTCATCCAGCCCGCGCGGAAACTCAAACAGCACGTGACCGTTCGACAATGACCAGTCGTCGTTGACATCAAACGCACGCAAGTGCATGCCGATCGTGTCATCGATATAGAGTGTGCGTTCATCCAGGCTGAGTGCAAGTCCGTTTGGCGCTGAGAAGTCATCAACCAGCAGCGTTGGTTCTGTTGCGCCGGACGCAAGTCGGTACACACCGCGAAATGCCAATTCCTGTTCACCGGGGCCGCCCAGACCTTCCATTAGCCCGTAGTGTGGATCGGTGAAGATGATAGCCCCATCGCTTGCCACGATGACATCGTTGGGTGAGTTCAGTCGCTTGCCTTTGTAATGACTCGCCAGCACCTCAATGCCGTCTGGTCCTTCGCGTGTCACACGTCGTGTATGGTGTTCGCACGAGAGCATTCGGCCTGCATGATCGAGGGTGTTTCCGTTGGTGTTATTGCTGGGCTTACGTTTAACTGTGACGCCTGTTGCTGCCGACCAAGAATACATCGTGTTGGCTGGGATGTCTGAAAAGTGCAGCATTTGGCAGGAGCGGTCCCAGATCGGGCCTTCGGTAAACATGAACCCGCTGGCTACCTTGGTAAGCTCGGACGCCGGATCAATCAAAGCCTTAACTGAATTATCAAAAATGTCGATCAACATAGCAACTCCCTGATTAATGTTTGAGTCGTATTCTTCGAGGCTTCATACAGGTCGAACGGAATGGCAGCATAGAAACGCGCCGAAGCGGAAGCGAGAAGAATGCCGACTCAACTTCACATGATATCGTCGTGTCCTGAGACGTTGAAACCACGCCATGCTACATTTTGCGCAAGAGCGACAGCCTGTGGCCATGCGACAGCATGTTCCGGGCTGTTGGCCCAACGCAACCGGTTGGCTTCGGTATCAAATGTGAGCATAATCTGGTAGTTGAATTCGGTGGATGTTGCACCAATTGCCTGTGTGATCTCAGGCGGGTAAAGGTGCAGGCAACGCGATCGTAGATAACCTTCCTGTTTGCGCAAGGCTGGCACGTAGACGTCTGAATACATGCGTTCAAATTCGCCTGCCTTGTCGAGTGGTACATTAAAATAGATTTGTAGAAGAACCATCGTGACCTCCGCGGGCTATTGTCATGCCGATTACACAATCCTTCAAACCCAATGGCATCGAAGGAGATTAAAGCCATCGGGGCGACGTGTGGGTAGCTACTTCCCTTCCCGTACATTCCGATTACCTTTCCGAACTACAATCCCAAAGTCCCCGAATGGGGAGTAGAGCCATCTTACAAAATCCGGGATAACAAAACAAATGAAAATTGGATTTGGCACGCAACTGTGGCTGAAAGACAATCACTATGAGAATTTTCATCGCATGCTTGATGAAATGGCGTTGGTAGGGCTGGATGGATTCGAGGTCTGTTACGCATTCCTGATTGACTGGTATGAACGTAAACCGCGCGAACTGATGCGTCTGCTATCGATGCACGGACTTGAGCTTTCCAGTTACTACTGGGGAATCAGTTTTAACAACAAGGAGGCTTGTCGGCGCGGGATTGAAGAGGTTAAACGGCGCTGCAGGTTCGTTTCGGCAATTGGCGGGCAAACGATTTTGCTGGATGGGGGCGAACGCGATTGGCATGCAGAATATTCCAGTGTGGATGACTACATCAAGTTCATCGCTGAAACAGCCAATCAGCTGGGAGAATATGCCCGCTCGCAAGGTCTGACATTAGCCTGGCATCAGCATTGGGGCAGTATCTTTGAAACACAGCCAGCACTGGAGAGGTTTTTGGCATTGACCGATCCCGAAGTCGTAGGTTTTTGTTGTGATGTCGGACAAATTGCTTTGAGCGGTATGGATGTCGTGGATATTGTGAAGCGCTATGTCAGCCGGATCAAGTTCATGCACTATAAGGATATCACTTTTGCCGGGCGCCCGCATGGCGAGTTATGGCGAGACTATGCTGTTCCTGCAGATGAGGGTGCTTATGGCGTGGATTCACGAGGGCGCTTTGTAGAACTGGGGCGCGGCGTTGTGCCATTCAAAGAAGTGACGAATATCCTACTCGATGCAGGTTATGACGGTTGGCTGGTCGACGACTTCGACTACTCCGGTTATTCGCCGGTTGAATCTGTACAGGCGTGCAAAGACTTCATCAATAAGGGATTGGGCATTGTGAGTGCACGTGACGTGCGTGAGGCTCATGCAAGGTAACCATCCGGCGGATATATCAGCTGACACAGAGTCAGCCGCTGACTTTGCGTCAGCCGATGAGCAAAATCGCCGTGCGTTACCGTGGAGCCTTGGCGCAGGGATTTTTAACAGTATCTTTGCCCTGTGGACATTTAACGGCTCTGTGTTTCTATTGTTTCTGAATGAATTGGGATTGCCCAAGGCCGAGATTGGCGCTCTGTTATCGCTTTTTCCGTTCTGCGGATTGCTTGCATTGGGCTTTGCCCCGGTTGCTGCCCGACTGGGGCGCAAGCGCGTTTTCCTGGCTTGTTATGGAAGCCGTAAGGTGGTCATGGCTGGCCTGCTGCTACTACCGTGGGTAGTAGCAGCGGCGGGCTTAAGCACAGCCATGCTGTACCTGTTCTTTATCGTGATCGTTTTTGCAGTGCTGCGATCGCTGGCAGAAACAGCTTACTTCCCGTGGTTGCAGCAGTTTGTCCCGAATGCTGTTCGCGGCAAATATGCGGCTGTTGCCATCGTCCTTGGCGCAGGGGCGTCCAGCATCGCGCTATTGATTGCCAGGCAAGTGCTCGATCAAGGTGTCGGGCTGTCACGCTACCTGTTGCTGCTGGGTATCGGTTCAGTGCTAGGCTTGATCGGCGTGGCGATGATGGCGCGTGTACCAGGCGGTGAACCTGTGCCTGCGACTACATCACGTGGAACTCACCTGGCAGACATGGCCGAGGCACTGCGTGACAGTAATTTCATCGCTTACCTTGTCGGCATGGGTGCCGTCACCATAGGCACGATGTTGCTCATCAGTTTTCTGCCGCTCTATGTCAAGGACAATGTTGGCTTGCCGTCAGGCACCGTGGTTGCACTTGATACGGCCATCATGCTTGGCGGTGTGCTGGCCAGTTTCGTATGGGGCTGGTTGGCGGATCGCGTTGGCAGCCGACCGGTGTTGACGCTGTCTGCTGGCCTGTGCATCCTCGTTCCCGTCGGGTGGGTTGCTCTGTCGCCGCAGGCGGTTCAGGTGGCGGCATTCTGTGCAGCGTTGTATTTCATCTATGGCGTTGCCTCGAATGGGATCAACATTGGGGCAGGCCGGTTATTGTTTAACAGCGTCATCCCGCACGAGAAAAGCGCTGCCTATACCGCTATTTATTACGCGTGGATGGGCGTTACAGGCGGTCTGGCGCCATTGTTGGCAGGCCAGCTTCTGTCAATCACACAAGGATGGCGCGTGCCCATTGGCGCTTCGTATATCGATGGCAATATGCTGTTGTTCATTCTGTCGACAGTCGTGCTTGTGCTGGGTTGGTACACCTATCGCATGGTACGACCGGATGACCAGTTCAGCACACGTTCCGCGATTCAATCCGGTGTCGCGAAACTAGCACGTATGGCCATGCGATTTGTGAACAGTCGTTGATTTCTTCTGGCTCTGTGTATTTCTGTGGGCGGCATTGGTATGGGGCTCAATGCAACCTGCGCAGGATGGATCGGCGTGTGTCTGCGTCAATCATGTGGAGAGAGGCTTAAAAAAGCGACCGGGGCACCCGCTGACAATGTGTCAGCCACGATCCCCGGTCGCTTGTCTGCATCAGCGCAGAGACTTAGCCTGGTTTGAAGATGTTGCCGTTAGGGTGCAGGATGAACCACACGCTATTGACATTCTGACCTTTTAGGTCGCCTGGCTCCTTGTCATCATAGAAGTAGTACAGCGGCATACCGTTATAGGTGACTTGCATCTTGCCATCTTTGCGAGCCACGCTGCCGATTAACTTGGCGTCGACGCCGTTCCCGGTGATGACAGGTATGTCAGACAGGACAGGTGGCCAGAACGTAGCGCAAGCGTTGTAGCACGCGCTCTGTCCATTACTGTCCTTGCCGAACATATACACAGTGCGGCCATTGGTGCCGACAAGAATCGGACCGTAGGGTGTTGTGCCAATGGTGAGTTTTGCGAAGGTCGGCAGAGGGGTGCCGATCTTGGTGCCTGACGGATTAAGCATCCACCACACTTTCCCAACAGCCTGACCACTCCAGTTACCGGCCGCGCTGTCACGGAACCAGTAGTAGATCGGCTGGCCATTGTAGGTAACCTGCAGCTTGCCATCCGTGCGCTTGGTAGCGCCGAGCAGTGACTGGTCAACACCCTTGTCTGCCTGTGGAGCAGCTTCGGTCAGCAGTGGTGGCCAAGAGGTTTCACAGGATCCATAGCACTTGCTGCTACCGCCTTTGTCAACATCAAACATGTACAACGTCTTGCCATTGGGCCCGACGAGGACATTGCCCAGCGGAGAACTTGACATACCAACGTATGTGACCTTGCGAGGATTGGGTTCGGCGTTTGGCCCGATGACAAACCACACATTGCCAACCCATTGACCCTTGGTGTCCCCCGGTGCGCTATCGCGAGCCCAGTAATACAGCGGCCAGCCGTTGTACGTGACTTGTGTCGTGCCGTCCGTGCGCGCGGATGTTCCAAGTCGCGCTTGATCAATGCCCGATCCGGCGACGGGCGTGCCTTTCGTAAGGAGTGGTGGCCATGCAGTTGCACATCCCCCATAACAAACACTTGGCCCGTAATTATCCTTCAGAAAGATGTAGACCGTTCGGCCTTTGGCATCGGTCAGATATGTCCCCAGTGCGCCTGTGGTCATGTCCACGCGGGTGGCGTTGCTCGGTCCGGTTGACTCCATCGGTTTTGCTGCTTGCACAGGGAGTGCTGATGTCCCCAGGCTGCCTGCCAGGAGTAGTGCACCCATCACAGCTGATACACGAGATCCAATACTCATACCATGTCCTCCAATACTATAAGACTTAAAACAACTCAAGACTAAACGCGTACATCTCATGAAACGTATGAAATGCGCCAAATGGATTCATTCGCAAAAACTCCGAGGAGGAGCAGATCCATTGCAGGTTATCTACGGGACGACCATCTCGGTGGTCGTCCCGTAGATAATTCGCTGTCCATTCAGCGACGATTACCGCTGTATCAGCGGAAGGAATGACATGGAGTGCTGTATCACGATGTTAGTGGCGACTGCGCCGTTGGTGCGCTCCAATCCGACATTCAGTGAGATGGGAGCTGATGTTACCTGGAGCACGACACTGTCATAGGGCAGAAAACCCAATGCTGTGACCTGAATGCGATAACTGCCGGGTGGGACAAGAAACGAGTAGTAACCGGGCGATTGAACCTTGTCCGGATAGATACTGTCAGTGTATTGCGGGTTGACCTGATTAAAGTCAAACGCATTCCATGGCGCGAACGTTGCCGGGCCGGTTTGCCGGGTGATCGTCACCCATGCACTCGTAATGATGGACTGTGTCACGGTGGACCCTGACCGCACCGGCACAGCATCGTAGATGAAGCCATCGGGATCGATCGTGATCGGATGAGGGGGTGAGTTATCGTAGGAACAATCGTCACACGGCTGTGGCGGCTCGGGCGGATTATCGGAGCAACTCATTCCGATGAAACACTCACTGTAGTGAACCGGATTGTCAGTCACGATGGCCGCCGGGCAATAGTATTCTACATAGAGTTCAAACGCGAAACCCGCTACTGGTCTATAGTCGAACTCCACGTAACCTGTTCCTGAAATGGCGTTGGTGGCTGTGAAGTTACGATATCCCGTCATCAATCCCTGTGCATTAAAAAGCAGGGCTTGCAACGTTGGGGTTAATGGTGTGCCACACGGATTAATCTTCATTCCGATGCGGTAGTTAACGGTGCGCCAGACGAGATGTGGATTGAGTCCGCCTGTGCTGATGCCGTTTCTTGTGACAGATGCAGGATCAATCCTAAGCGTGTCACTGATCAGCACGCGCACGCCTGCGATACCACTATTGACCGTTGTCAGCATCTGGGTGGCTGTTACCCAGAACCAGCCAGTTGCAGGTAGTGGTGATGTTGGCGTGATGACCCATATGTTATCCATACCGACAATGGCGCTGCCAAGCAATTGCCCAGGGACAGCGACTGTCCCTGACAGGTACAGACTCACTTCAGCGCTGGCGCGGCCAATGCCTCGAAATGCGGGCTGCATCCCGACGATCGAACCGTTGGGGCTGGTGATTCGCGGAGGCAGAATTGGAATGACGAATGAGTCTTCACCGAATGCGGAACGCGAGTTCTTTTCTCCCGTGTTATCCGAAGTGCCCTCTATTGTGGCGGTTGTGCTTAAAGATCCCTGCGCGATGATGGTTGCCTGTATGGTCAAAGGTGGCGCTACAACCTGACCCGGCAGAACGTTGATCTGCCAGACGGCCACGTTGCTGATGAATGTGGTTGGAGGGGTGATGCCAAAGTCCTGTAATGTGGCGTGCAGCGTGCCGGGTAACGTAACAGTGACCTTTATATTGCGCGCTGAGCTCAAGCCTGCATTGCCAAAATACACTTGTATGATGCGCGTTCCACTGATTTCGGTGTCACCGCTGCTATGCAGACGAATGTACAGATCAGCCGCCGCAGTGGGAATGTCTTCGGTCTCAGAAACGACATTGTCAGTGCCTTCAGATCCTAAGACCCCCATATTGGTTGATGTGATCTGCGCCGAAATCTGCAGCTTTTGGCCGCCGGTTACGGTATCGCTGACACTCAACCTGGCCAGAATGCGCCCATTGCTGTCAGGGTTAACTGTGCCAACGAAGAACGACACACTATGGCTCGGCGCCCCACCGAGGCTATCTTCAAGCAGCAGCGGCACTGTTGGCACATGGCTAGAGTCATCTTTGATGGCAGTTATAAAACTGATCACATCGGGCAGTTGCAGTGTGATGGTGACGTTGTCGGCAGCCACTTTGCTGGATCGGTTGGCATATTCGATCAAGTAGGTCACCGTTTTGCCAGGCGCTAGTTTGACGCCTTCAAAGGGACGTGCACCCACGGTAAGTAACGGTCTCGATATTTCGCTGTTGTCTTCTGCGCTTGATCCGCTGGACGAGCCCAGATTACTGGCAGATAGTGTGGCCATGAGAGGGAAAGAGGTATGCGATGGCAAGTTAGGTGCAAACACAATGACCAGGTCAATCTGTCCTTGTGCCTTAGCCCCAACAGAGCCAATCTGATACACCAATGTTTCACCGCTTTGTGCCTGGGTCACAGGGCTGGTAGAAAACAACGTACCACTGGGTGGCAAGGTGACAGAGATGACTACACCCAGCGCGTCGACATAGTCGCTGTGATTGATGTATTGCACATGATAGGTTACCGTCGCACCGCCCTGAATCGCCTGGTCGTGAACCACATTCAAGTGTAGTTCGACTGTCGCGGTAGGGACTGCGTCTCCGCTGACATGGATGATGGCTGTCTCTGATGGGTGTTGGGCACAATAGTACGGGTAATCGCCTGGCGTGAGAAAGGTGCGGGAATACGTCGCATGTTTGCCCAGGGGCGCTGAGGATTGGCCATCAGAAAAGACGATGGTGTGGGTAACGTTGTCTGAAGTGTTTTCCCACTGCAGTGACACACCTGTGGATATCCAAACTGAAGGTGATACGAATCCGCTATCACCTATAGAAATGGTCAGACCGTTGGACCCGCCACCGCCACCTCCTCCGCCACCACCGCCACTAACTGCAGCATCGACACTAGCGAATGCGGACTGGGCCGTCGACATGAGCATCAGGCCTAAGAACAACAGGCTTGATAGGAGTAACAATGTAATTGGAAACAGATGATTGGTGCGTTTAAACCGTGCATAGGATGTATTCATGATCATTTTCAGACAGTAAGTACTAGTTATTAATTCCCCACAACATCGCTTATTCGTGTGATTGGATGATGTGAGTATGATGAAAGAACCCTCATCTCACTCGACTTTTTTTAAGAATGACGGCCCGAAACGTATACGATCTGCAATAGAGAACGTCGGGGTGTGCCGTTTTGGTTCTATGGAGGCTACAGCCGAGGTGGCTTTCTTGGTTTTTGACGAAGAGTTGATGTACTTGCCCAGATACCGATAACTAGCCATAGCAAGTCGCGCCCAGGCGCCGTTGTCCAGAGATAGTGGTCGAACGCTGCAGCGGAGATCAAACAGGCTACCATCGCGGAAGCTGCGATAGCGGACACAATGCTAGTCGGGATGATCAATGGCGGATTGACGGTCTCTCCGTCATTCATCGTAGCAAAAGCCCCGAAGGGGAGAATAGCATTGGCTTTGCCGGTTCGGGCTGATCGTGTGGCAGTCGCTACGTGATGGGGTAATCTGATAATGCTGATGATCAGCGTGCCGGAGATGGCAAGTATTAGCATCAATCCTGCAAAACCCAACTCGCTTGTGACGAGCAAGAGAATGCTATGTACTGGCTCGAGCATGAAATCGCCGGGATTTTGATTGACCAGTGCCACAACGAAATTCCCTGCGCCAACACCTAGCAGCGGGTGATCATGAATTATCGCGAGTGCATGCTCCGTCATCCATGTGCGCACTTCGATGGATTGTTGCTCTGTGGACACACCAAGCGCAAGCCCAGCCACACGCGTCAGCGCCATTTGGCTGAATGGTATGGACGCAGGGGGTGACAAGTGTGCATTTCCGACCGCCTCGCGAGTTGTCCCGGTTGATGCAAGGTTAATTACGCCAATAAGGATGACCACAATCAGTGCGGCAGCGAACAATAAGCGCATACGGGGTAATTTATGCCTCTGCCAGGTCAGCACTAGGATGGCTGCAGTACAGCCAATCCAGGCTGAGCGCGAAAACGTGAGAAAGACCACCAGGATGCCAGCGCCAACAGCGCCAATCAGGACTACAGACCAGAGTCTTTTGAGACGTAGGTACAGCCCAGTCGCTGAGAGTCGTTCACTCGGCGTCTGGCGCATGCCGCCTTGTATCTCGTAGGAAGTCGACGCTGCCCCTGCGTCGGCCAACCATGCCGCAGGTGCCATAAGAGCAATGGACGCAATGCCTCCCAGGATGTTGGGGTGGGGCAAACTGCCATAGGCACGCAGCCAGCGCGTCCCATCAGGCAATTGCACGACGCTGGCGCCACGAATCGACGGGTCCAGTATCCCCGGCCATTGCATGGCGAGTGGCCAATGCATGAGGAAGGTGGTGGACTGTTGGATGGCCTCTGTCATGCTGATGCCCGCCTGTATGAGCAGCGCCGCAGACATACCAACACACAGGAAGCCCATTGGCACTGGATTGTCTTTCAACGAGCAGTAAAACATGAATAGAAGCCACAGATGCAGGCTGGTCGCGATAGAAAGTCTGCGATCAATTGCCCATATTGCGCTTAGCGTGGCGAGCAGGCATAGGCTGAACAGCAGTCGGGTCATCAACCAAACAAAACGGTCAAAATGATTCCCAATAGCTATACTACCCAGCACGTTCCTGACCTTGCGAACGGAGTACAAAGCAGTCTGTACCTGCCCCGGTACAATCCAGCGACTCAGTATCCATAATAGAACAGCGACCACAATTAGGCCATCGCTAAGGAATAACAGTAGATCCGTGTAAGTAAAGTAAATGCGCGGATAACTAATCGGCGCCAGTTCGCGGTAAAACCAGAAACATAACGTGACAGGCAATACACAGACGATCATGGAATGCAGACGCAATAGCAAACGATGTGTGATGACAGGATTAGCGATTCCTAGAGCCAGCACGCCAGTCGTCAGCAGCATAGTGAGAGGTAATACCTGCCACGCGATCAACTGGAGTGGATCAGTAGTTGACGGCGACTCTGACGTAACCGGCAGGCCTGGGCGAGGATTCTCCCAGACAGAGACGCCATTAGAAAGAAATCGATTGAATGCCCAGCCATGTTGCTGCAGTACTGGAATGTATTCGGCGCGGTCGACAAATCCCCAGCGAACGCTATAGTGATCGGCATTTGCCAAAATTGGATTGATAGCGGTAACACCTTTATCTGACCAGAAAACCGCGTCAATCTGGCCAATGCCGCTGTCGCGCAGCTCTTGTAACTGGCGGGCTGTATGGTAGCTGCCGTCGATGGTCGTAGCGGGGGACGCAATAGACAGTGCAGCGAGTTGGTCACCGAATCCAAACGTTACGTAGCGCCAGTTTGCATTCGGCTGATGGGTAACCGAATCCTGCGCATTCAGGAAAGCCACGATGGGTCGCAAGTCGAGTTGCGGCGGTTGTGTAGGAAACCAGGTGGGGAAGAGCGCCACCCCAAAAGCCGTAATGACTAAGGGCAGTAGCGTGATCAATACTACGATGGCTGTTCTCGCACTCAGCATGAAACGGGAAACTGGTTGCCATTTCGCTCGAGTACTGAGGCGACGAGTCAGCGCAGTGGCGAGGCGTCCGGCAAATACAAGCATCATGATGGATGCCCACAGGGCAAAGCGATCGTATGTCAACCATTCCCAGCCGTTGCTAAAGAGAAGTCGCGGTAGCGTGGTTGTCCCGCCCAATCCCAGTATGCCTAAAACGATGCATGCCACAGCAGGCGCCAGTGTCTGCTTATGTCGAAGATTCAGGAATATATATGGGATGACCACAATGAAGAGCCCATATACGGGCAAGAAAAAAAACTGGATGGCAACAATATCAGTCAGGAAGTTGTGTCGTGACAGGTGGTCGATCGGCGTCTGCATGGTCTGGTGCAATCCCCATAACCAGAATGGCCAGATCACAAAAAGGCAGATCGCAGCGATTGGAAAAGCGATCACAAGCAGGCGAATTATGATCATGTGCCTGCGTAGCTGGTCTTGTGCAGGATGTTGCTTGTTTAGCAACAAATGACCTGCTATAGCAGCAATGCCGAATGGCATGAACAGAAGGGTCGCATGATGGGTGGCGGCGACTGAAGCGGTTAGTGTTACGGCGAGAGCAGCCATCACGCGATCACCACTGCGAAGATAGCGTGCCAGAGCAGCGAGTGCGAATAAGGCAAGCAACAGGGCGCATAGCGTTGGCAACTGACCGAATACATGCGCAGCCAGGTAAATGGATGGTAATAGTGCAGCGCCAATTGCGGCATTACCGGCAGATTCCGGTTCGATAAAGACGCGTGCGAAGGCATACACCGCAATGGGCAGTAGTGCCGTAACAAGCAACAGGAGGACTGCGAACGCAGTATCTACGCCGCCCGCCGGCCGCCCCAGAGTCATAGGTAGACTCTGAGTCAGTGCTGCAATCAATGCCATGACCTGATGGGTCAAAGGTGGGTAGGACACAACTGAAAATCCTGTATACCAGCGTGGATCCCACAGCGAGTTGCTGTTATTCAGGTAATGGTCGGCAAAGAACATGTGCGTGTATGCGTCGTAACTGAGCCGGTAGCGAGTCATAAGAATCAACACGCCGTGGCACGCTGTTGCCGTCATGTGTGCAACGTGCAGGCGCCATGGAATCCTGCTCAGGATTATCAGAGGACTGAAGGCTCTGTGTCCCATAGGGATTGTAGTCAAAATGTAGACCCCGTTGACACTTGGGGGATGCCCCTCATTTCGTCCTGGCTGCAGGTTCTCTGAACTGGGTGGTGCAGTTGTTGCGCCAGGAGGAAGGCACGCAGATAGGCGTTGGCGGTTTCGCATGGCCGCAGGCAACTTAAGGCCTTAAGGTTATGCGCGACGTGTTCGCGGCGTATCTCGGCTGAATCAAGCATTTTCGTGAGGGCGCGGGCTAGATTGTCGTGATTGCCGCTGTGAAAAAACCCGACTTGCAGTCCGCCCTCATCGACAGCCGACTGCAGTTCAGGCAGGTCCGATGCAACAATTGCCCGGCCGCGCATCATGGCCTGGTACAACACACTGGATGAACCGGTAGCGGCTGAATAGGGCAGGACGACGACCATCGACTGCCTGAACAACGCGCCTACATTGTTTTCGGGCACGTATCCAATCCAGTTCACGCCGTTTAATGCGCTATAAGTACGGCGCAGTTCAGCCAGATAACCGGGGAAGCGCACATGGTCAACTCCTGCAATCGTCAACGTCAGTTCTGGTCTATGAGTTTGCAGTGTTTGAAAGGTTTGCAGCAGTAGTTCAAGTCCCTTGTAGGGTGCGATAGTCGAAAAGAAGAGCAGCGATGGCTGCTGCGGTTCAGCTGTCGGATCGGCTTGTTGATACATGCCAATGGGGATATGAATGCAGCGGGTGCCGTTGTCGAAGCCACCTCGGTTGTGAGTACTCAGCCAGTCATGGTAGCGTTGCAGAGTCACACATACCACATCGGCCCGGGTTAAAGCCCGCGTTACCCAGTGCGCGCCTATCCTCCTGAAAGGACCGCCGGGTGCGCGCAACTGACTAAGGTCGGCCAACTCCGCCATTTCATGCATGGTGACAACCGTCGGGAATCCCATTCTTCTGACAAGTGCCGGTGCCAGTAATCCAGAGATATTCGACACGACCGATTGACCAAAGCTGGTTGCGCCCAGGTTGAACCACACGACATTGGGATTGAGCTGCCGTATTCGTGCCGCAACCCGCCAGCCGGTATTGGCTGGCTGACAGTCGCTCCAGGTGCGCTCGATATGAACGTTTGTCTTGCCGGATGTGGTTTGCTGCGTGTCAACGGTATTCTGGCTATGCACATGACCTGTTAATACCGTGATGCGATCAAAGGCTGCACTGTCTGCCAGCGACTGGCTCATGTAGTAGCCATACTGTCCTATGCCGGTGGTTGTGGGAGGGTAAGGAGAAACGATAGTCAAGTGCACTGTTTATATTCCTGTCGTCAGTGCTAATGGCTAGAAACCACTCGTTTCTGGGCGCTGATATGCCAACACTCTGTTGAGCGCACGCAGTTCTAGTGGATGGCTATACAGTTTGAGGTGATAGCGCCAAGCGGAGAGAGCGCGCAGCGTCGCCTTTTTTAAAGCGCTCATGGTTGGATCTGTTGCTGTTGGGTAGTATGCGTTTAACACGCGTTGAAAGTCGCTGATTTGTCGACGTAATACATCATTTAGCCACGGCATGTTGATGCTATGCCGTTGAGAGAATTCAATCCAGTCGGGTTGAATCCACTCTTCGAGTGTTTGTGGAAAGTGAAAGCCCTGCGTCTTGGCCTCCTCATACAACTCACCCGCAAGCGGCACAGGTGTGTACATGTACAGGATAATCTCCGTGGCAGGATTCAGGCGCTTGATCCTTCGGATAAAAGCAATAGTGTGGTTCAGGTCTTCCTCAGGATCAGGTGGATTGCCGACGACAAATGATAGTTCGGGAACGATATGGTGCTCTTTCATTTGGCCAACGATGTCAATGGTCTTTTCGATCGAGGCATTCCCACCTTTATTCATGCGCTGCAGTGTTTCGTTCGAACCTGACTCCGCGCCAAGAAAAACCATGCGCAGCCCGCTCTCCCGCATCGTGCGCCAAGACTTTTCGCTATAGTGATGCAGCGTGTCAATGCGACCTTCGCCCCACCAGCCGATGTGTAATGGTGTAATACGTTCAGCAAACTCGACTGTGCGTGCTTCCTGCGTAAAGAAATTGTTGTCATAGAAGTCGACCGCGTTGACGCCCCATTCCCTGACCAGGCGCTCTGTCACATCGGCAACGTGCTGTGCGGATTGCGCGAGCCATTTGCCATGCACCATGTTGACGACAGCGCAAAAATTACAGAAGAACGGGCATCCATAACTGGAATGGTGTGGCAGTGTCCGTGTGCCCATGAAAGTGGGACGGATGTAACGCTCCATCTTAACCCGGTGATATGGGAAGTCTGGCAAATGATCGGGATGCGGTATGGGCGCCGGTGCTGCCACCTTGTTTATGTATGGTTGTGCTCCCTGCCACATTCGAGGCTTTTGAGACGTTTTTGGGTGTTCTTTGTTCAAGTGAAGCTGGTCTACCAGGTTTTTGAAAATCAACTCGCCATGGCCGCGTATGATGTAATCGATGTAAACCGCATTGACGCATGATTCGTAATGCTGGCTCGGGAAGTAACCGCCCCAGATGATCACGACCTGTGGTCGCAGCATCTTGATCTGCCGGCACAACGGCACGGCATGCATTAATTGTGGACCGGGCATGACGGTCACCGCCAGAATGTGCGCGCCATCGGTATCAATGGCGCGAAGCAGCGTGGCAAGTGGATTGTCCTCGAGGTTGGCGTCGATAATCCGGTACTCGTAATGCCCCTCAAGTACGGCGCCCAGTGCGAGGAGAGACATGGGGAGCACCGGTTTACGCGCAGGTGAGCTGGGTGGGTTGTATAAAATGATCATCGTACGCACTCCGTCACGCGGAAAAGCATCAGTTTTTCGGTGATATATGTTTTCTCTGCCACGACAGCAAGCCGATACTTTTGCCTGCGGAGAGCATGAACAAAGCCCGAAATATCACCGCGTGAAGACAGAAGTAACAGTGAGACCCCGGTCGCCGTCAGGTGCTGCGCGAGGTTACGGGCAAATTCCGACGCAATATCGGTTGCGAAGAATGCCATCTCGAGCGGAGTCGCAGGTGTTCCATGAAAATAAGGCGGGTTGAAGAGTACGACATCAAACCTTTCTCCCGCCACGGGAGCGAACAGATTACCGGTACGGATGTCAATTTGATGCGACAAACCGTGAAGACAGACATTAGTGAGGGCACACTTGGTCGCACTTGGATTGATATCGACAGCGACAACGCGATCAGCCCATTGCGCAGCAACGATGGCGCCGATGCCTGAACCGGTGCCCATATCCAGCACGCTGCAACCTTTTGGTATCAAAGTTGAGTTTAGGGCGTGGGTCATGAATTCACCGCTGGCGAAAAGCTGCGGGTCGAAGACCTGCGGCGCGATGGTCAGCCTATAATCTGCCGCCTTGGTGGTGGATTTCACCTTGGCAAAGTAAGGTTGCATACCTCGTTTTTTGTCGATCAAACTGTATCGAATCCGCAACAGCGGTTCTGTGATTCGTCTTATAACACGTTGTGTCAGTGATGGCACCCAGGCAGGGAATGGTTTTATCACGATGAGCGGGAACTGTGCGGCTTCTCGGCGCAGGCACAGTTTTGTTTTCAGTTGTCGCACTATGCGCCGCCCACGGGATATCGGCCAGACAACATCCAGAGTGACGCCTAGATTGCGCCGGAAACTTTCCAGGTCGTGTTGTGTGATGAATGCTTCGGTATTGTTGAGTATGTTTGACGTGCCATAACGAGCAAGGTAGTCTGCTTCACGCGCACGCATCACCGCTCTGCCCGCCGAGGCATGTTGATATAACGGCGAGTCCATAATGACGAGAATGCCATCAGGTTTTAAGATACGCAGTGCTTCGCTCAGGCTGAGTTCTTTAACGGCTGAATAATGGAATGCGCCGTTGAAAATCGCGAGGTCGTACGTTCCAGATGCCACTGGCAGGTGATTAAAATCAGCCTGCAACAGCGTTACCGCCTTCGCAGAATTCCCGTAATGACGCCATGCACCCAGTCCATCTTCATTATCAACATTGATATCGACTGCGGTGACGCTGGTGCAGCCACTTCGATGATGGAGGTGGTTTCGGGTAGCGGTCAGACGATGGGACAACCATCCATTACCGGCGCCGAGATCGATGATGTTGGGTGGTTGTGGAAGCCGTAGTTCAAGTGGCACGATGATGTGCGACATGAGAGCGTTAAAGTGAACCTGGCGCGCTTTCCAGATGTCGTATTGATGGTCATCTGCCGACACTTCAGGCAGCTGCCGGTAGTATGCAGAGGAGTCGCTTCCCCAGCCCTGATTATGCCGGATACGCCGATAGTTCTGCAGAAACATCTCGTAATCACTATTGCTGGTGTGGGAACTCGGCCATTCCTGCATATCAGTAGTACCGTCCGGGCTGTTAGTCACGCCGCTTCAACTCCAGCAGGAAGTGATCTCCCATATTGCGTAGAACAGGTAACTGGCCAAGATAACGGTCCAGGAATGCTAGAGGCGCAAAGGCTGAAGGGATTCGTTCGATGGCGCCAATGAGATAGGGTGGCGGTAGAAATAGATTGAGTGCCTGACAGTGTTTCAATGTGAAACCGTTAGAAAACGCCTCAGCCACTTCTGCCGGTGTGTAATAACTTGTCCAGACAGTTTTACCATTCAACCGCACAGGTATTTGCTTCGATGTTAATCGCAGGTGGGCACGCGCAAAGTCGGCGTGTAATGTGTAGTACAACAATTCCCATGGGCACACCTTGCCCATGACGGCCATGACCAGATGCCCTCCCTTGCTCAAGTGTTTTGCACAATCCTCCGCGAGACTGGC
>CAIQQO010000158.1 GCA_903873965.1 uncultured bacterium | reverse complement strand
CATCCCGCTGATGGGGAAGTTCAAGACTGCGCGTTGTGTCTGCGCGCCGTAGTAGGCGTCGGCAGGCACCTGCATTTCACCAAGTGAATCTTTTTCAATACGATATGACATAGTTAAACTCTGTTAATTACGGGCGCGATTTCGCACCCAGTTCTGCTTCTACTTCGGCCAAAGACATCGTGTGAGTTTGTTCAGCTCGTTTATCCAGGAATTCCATCAGCTTTTTATTCTGGCGAGTCAGTTCAATCTCACGGTTAAAGTCATCTAACTCGGCTAAAATGTATTCCCGTCCATCTGATGTACGCAGAATCAGATTCTCCGTCCTTGCCTGTTCTAGCAGTGCGACAATCGTTTTTGATCGGGCCGTTACTGTTACCGTTCTCATATTAGAAACTCCTCACCACGAATGTATAGTATTTGCCCCTTTTTTTGACCAATTGCCACAATAATAACCGTTTTACTATCATCTTCCAAGTTGTAGAACACTCTAAACACTCCGGCTCGTAACTCCCACGTTGCCAACGAATTGGAGCGCAGTATTTTTCTGTTAGTTGTTTCTGTAGCTGGTTGAGTTGTAAGCTGGTTCTTTATGGAGTCCAGTACTTTCACTCGATCGTGCTTTCGAAACCATTGTAGGTCGATATAGGCATCATTGGTTATCTTTATTTCTGCCATAACAAGTACGGACCATGACCTTCAAATTGCATACCATGTTCTACCTCCAATGAGTAGAACTATGCGCGAGAGAGGTTAACTTAGATAAATGCATTCTGGCTATTCTGCACAAATCCGCGCCGCATTGTTATGGCTTTTGCCCTTCCGTGTCTTGTGAACGCATCGTCACTTTGGTAACCTGTGTGACTTGGGTAACTTCTACGATTTCAAATTTCGAATTCTGGAGGTTAGCTGGTTCCTTCTTTGCGTTGCGTCGTTCACCGATTTGATGAATGAAGATCGGCGAGACAGAGAGCAGGATGATGACCACGAGCGCGACTTCCAGGTTGTTCTTCACAAACGGGATGTTGCCGAACATGTAACCAATCAACGTAATGCCGATGGCCCAGATGACTCCGCCGATGAGGTTGTACAGGAAGAAACGCTTGTAGTCCATGTCGACAGCGCCGGCCACGATGGGCGCGAAGGTGCGCACAAACGGAATAAAGCGCGCGATGATGATGGTCTTGCCGCCGTTTTTCTCGTAAAAGGCGTGCGCCTGGTTGAGATACTTCGGCTTGAAGAAGCGCGACTCAGGTCGGCTGAAAATGCGCGGGCCGGTTTTCTTGCCGAACCAGTAGCCCACGTTGTCGCCAAAGACAGCCGCAAACCCGAGCAAGGGCAACAGCACCCAGATATTGAACGGGCTGGTGGGCAGGGCAGCCAGCGCCCCGCACGTCACAAGCAGGCTATCACCGGGCAGGAAGAAGCCGAAGAACAGACCACTCTCGGCAAAAATGACAAACCCTACCACGGCATAGGCCAGAAACGGAAACGGACCCTGGCTCAGTGTTGTCAATACTTTTTCGATTAAGTCAACCATGTTGTTTTATGCGTTCCTATGCGGTACCAAACTGGCGGTCGCCGGCGTCGCCGAGGCCGGGCACAATGTAGCCCATCTCGTTCAAGCGTTCATCGAGCGCGGCGAGATAGATGGGCACGTCGGGGTGATCATGTTGCAGATGCGCCACGCCTTCAGGCGCGCCGATCAAGCCAACATATTTAATGTGCTGAGCGCCCCAGCGTTTCAGAATATCGACAGTAGCGACGGCGCTCCCACCGGTGGCCAGCATCGGATCGAGCACCAGGCACACCTGTACGGTGGGGTTCACCGGCAGCTTGTTGTAGTACGTCACAGGACGCAGGGTGTGTTCATCGCGGTATAGCCCGATGTGCCACACTTCGGCATACGGCAGCATCTCGAGCGCGCCGTCCACCATGCCGAGGCCGGCACGCAATATGGGAATCAAGCCCAGGTTGTCGCGCAGGCGATGGCATGTTGCCATGCCCATCGGTGTGGTGACTTGAACTTCGGTAGTGGGTAGATCAGCGGTGGCATCGATGACCATCAAGGTCGCCAATTCACGCACCACTTCGCGAAACTTCTTTGGTTCAGTTTTCTGGTTGCGCAAGAGTGCCAGTTTATGCTGTACCAATGGATGGGTAGACACATGCAGTTGAGACATCAGCTGAATTTTACCAAAAGAAATCCCATCCTAACTGAAAAGTCTCGTAAATAAATGTTAAACTATCTCACCGAAGCCAAGTGGTTTGCGTTTGACCGAATCGAAGCTGTGTATTGTCAACAGCCTATCTGATGCCTGCCGGACAACTGGGCATGGCGCCATGCCATGATGGCCAGTTGCCAATCTGGAGGCGCAACGTAGTTGGATGGACGGTGTTCCTTATGCAGGTTGCACAATCGGCGCTAGTGGACCATTGAAACCGGCGCCGGGTTGCGATTCAGTTTAATAACCCGATTCTCATCTCTAACCGGAACAGGAGACATTTTGTGGATGTGAACAACCAATTTGCGGGCCCGCAGCGCGTTGTCATCACGGGCATGGGTTTGATCAGCCCGCTGGGTAATTCTGTTGAATCAACGTGGCAAGGTCTGATCAACGGCAAGTCCGGATGCGGCCGCATTACGCTGTTTGACACCAGCAACATCGAGATCAAGATTGCGTGCGAAGTGAAAGGGTTTGACCCCAATGCCTACTTCACCGCCAAGGAATCTCGTCGTATGGATCGCTGCGCCCAGTTGGCCGTCGCTGCCGGCAAGGCAGCCCTCGCCGATGCCAACTATGTCATCACCGACGACAACACCTATGACACTGGCATCATCATGGGCAGCGGCATTGGCGGCGTGAATACACTGACGAACGAACACGCAATCATGATGTCAAAAGGCCCGAACCGGGTCAGTCCGTTTGCCGTGCCGATGATGTTGCCCGACACTGCCACCGGCCAGATGTCGATCCACCTCAAGATTAAAGGCCCCAACTTCTGCGTGGTTTCGGCCTGCGCCAGCGGCACGAATGCCATTGGCGAAGCCTTTGAACTGCTGCGCTCAGGTCGCGCCAGCGTGGTGCTGGCCGGCGGCAATGAGGCGCCCGTCAATGCATTTGCCATATCGGCATTTCACAACATGGGCGCGCTTTCCACCAGCAATGACGACCCGCTGCATGCGTCCCGCCCGTTTGACGCCAAGCGCAACGGCTTCGTCACCGGCGAAGGCGCCGGCGTTCTCGTGATGGAAACACTGGAACATGCCAAGGCGCGCGGGGCGCGCATCTATGCCGAGATACTCGGCTATGGCGTTACGAATGACGCCTATCACATCACGGCGCCCGACACCATCGGGCCCGCCGTCGCCATGCGCATTGCGTTGAAGCAGGCCGGCAGCCGCGCCGACCACATCGATTACATCAACGCGCACGGCACAAGCACCAGCCTGAACGATTCGAACGAAACCAAGGCCATCAAGGCCGTCTTTGGCGAACGCGCCTATGGCCTGACGATCAGTTCGACCAAGTCGATGTCTGGTCACTTACTCGGCGCCGCCGGCGCGTTCGAGGCAATTGCATGCGTCAAGGCCATCAACGAAAGCATCGTCCCACCCACCATCAACTACGACAATCCCGATCCAAGCTGTGATTTGAACTATACGCCGAACGTGGCCGTGAAAAAACCAGTGCATGTGACCATGTCCAATTCTTTCGGCTTCGGAGGCCATAACGCCTCCATTATTATTTCGGAATATTCTGAATGAAGGAAGATGAAGCCAGAGGCAGGATGCAAGAGACAAGAGACAGGAAGCAAGAGGCAAGACGTCGAGCTTCTGACTTCTGACCTCTTGCTTCTCGCATCTTGCTTCTAACTTCAGACATCTACTCAAACAATGAGATACGCCCATATCGTCGGTTGGGGTAAGTGCACGCCTGAGAAGGTCATGACGAATGATGAGTTAGCGACCATCGTCGATACCTCAGATACGTGGATACGTGATCGCACCGGCATCGGGCAGCGCCACCTGGCCGGGCCAAAGGACACGTGCACATCGCTGGCTGTCAATGCCGCGGTCGAGGCGCTCGATGTTGCCAACATCAGTGCAGCGCAGATCGGCATGATCATCGTCGCCACCTCTACGCCCGATTTCGCCTTCCCGTCGACCGCGTGCCTGGTGCAGGATGCCCTGGGCGCGGATGCGTCCGGCGCGTTTGACCTGAGCGCAGCTTGTTCGGGCTTCGTCTACGGGCTGAGCATGGCGTCTGATGCGATCAAGGCCGGGAGCATTGATTACGCCCTCATCATCGGCAGCGATGTGATGTCGCGCGTGGTGGATTGGAAAGACCGCAACACGTGCGTACTCTTTGGCGATGGCGCCGGCGCTGTCGTGCTGCAGGCCAGCGATCAGCCGGGCGGCATGCTCACATCGGTGTTGCGCGCCGATGGTTCAGGCGGCGATATGTTGTATTGCCGCAGCACGTACCGCGACAAGATTGTGGTGTCGGCGCCACAGGATACCGCCGCGCCCACCGCCGCATCCGGCAACAGCAAGCTGGCCGATGCCGGCTTTATGTATATGAATGGGCGCGAGGTGTTTCGATTCGGCACGCGCGTCCTTGCCAGCGCCACGCGCGATGTCGCCACCCGCGCAGGCTGGGAAATCGGCGATATCGACCTGATCATCCCGCATCAGGCCAACAATCGCATCATTGAGGCGGCAGCCAAGGCATTGGGGCTGCCGATGGACAAGCTGTATAGCAACATCGAGCACTACGGCAACACAAGTGCAGCCACGATCCCGATCGCGATCTGCGATGCCGTGAATCATGGGCGACTGCGCCCCAACGACAGAATCATCCTGGTGGGTTTCGGCGCGGGGCTGACATGGGCTGCGGCTGCTTTGCAGTGGGGCACACCGCGCATTCTGAGCCGAACCAACCGCACGCTGAACCGCGTCCGGCTGGGTCTCGCCAACGTGCGCTCGCGCACGCGCCGCATCTTCCGCAAAGTCGAGGACAGCCTGTTTGTTAATAATGACAAGCACGTCAAACCGCAGGCTGCCCCGCCTGCCATCGCTCCGCGGAGCACTCCACCTGCAGTGGAACCTGAAAAAGAGCAGAAAGTCTAATATCTTGACAATAGTAGCGGTTATAATGAGCGTTTATGCCGACATATCAGTACGCCTGTTCAGACTGTGGAAACAAGTTTGAACTGAAACAAAAATTCACCGACGAAGCCATAAAGCTGTGCCCACGTTGCGGAAAACTCAAAGTCTATCGCGTTGTCGGTCAGGTTGCCGTCACGTTTAAGGGTTCGGGTTGGTACATCACGGACAGCAAGTCATCCGGCGACAAGCACACGCTGGACAATCGGAAGAAAGACGCGCCTGCGACGACCGATGCGCCCGCGTCGGATGCACCCAAGACGGAAACCAAGACCGAAGGCACATCCGAGGCCAAGGCCGAAACCAAAGCCAAGACTGAGACCAAGACCGAAACGAAGGCGGAAAGCAAACCAGCCGCGGATAAAGCCAAGTAAACGCGGATCGTCCTCGCCTTTTTCGCCAGATCATCCCCTGCGGCAACACGCCAGCGGGAGCTGTTTTCTGCGCGGCGCGGCGATCATTTTCCGGCCACAAAGTCAGCCATGATGCCGGCCAGCCGATCCGTCGGGCGGTTATATACCAGAATGCTGTGCCCGGGACACTCAAACCGGTCAGCCGGCGAGCCGAGACGGGCGAGGATAATGCTTTCTGACATCTGGTGTCCCGCAGGAGCATTGTGATCGAGGATCAGAAATTCGGGCGGAAAACGGTCATACCAGCGGGTATTGCTGACCCATAGAAACGGCAACAGCGACGGCAGCACCTGCATCACATGAAGTGGGCGTCGCGCCGTCATCGTCACTTCAATGGCATCCCAGTAATGCGCTACGCCATTGGTCAGGTGACGCGCCTCGGTCTGTTTATCGAGGCAGGCCGTGAGTGGAGGGTAGTAGGTGCTGTATCTGGAAAGGTTGGCGACGCCCGGCAGGGTCGGAAGGGCGAATGCCACGAGCAGTATGGCTAACGCGAGCGTCAGCCGGAGCAGGACAGCAGGCTTGATCCAGCCGGCGCCATGGATAGCGAGTGCGTACAAGCCGTTCCAGAAGAACGGCGCCATGTAGCGCACAGCATAGATGTCGGGAAAATTGGCGAGGCCGACGGTGCCGACGACTGACGCCAGCCCTGACAGGACGGCATAACCACTCAGCAGAATCAAGGGCAGCGATGCGGGTTGACGGCGAATGATTCGGCGGACTGCGCTGACAAGATAGGCAAGGTGATAGGCCAGCGCGCCCAAGGTCATCACGGCAGCCACAGGATACTGTCCCATCCATGGCACGAACCAGTCAATAAAGGTGCGGATGGAAATCACGATGTTGCCGGGTGAGATATGCGTGATGAACACATCCACCGCCGGTTTCGGCATGGCGATGCGCGCGAAGACAACACCCGCAATGCCGCCGGCCAACAGCGTGATGACCGGCGGCATTATCTGGCGCCAGCGCAGTTGTCGCAAACCGGCAGCGCCCGTCAGCAACACGAGCGCGGGTGCGACCACCTGGATGACGTACAGCAGGTCCGACATGACCATCAACACCGATAGCGCGAACAACAGCGCCGCGCGAATGAGGGTTGCAGGGCGCGCGCCGGGCGACAGTGTCAGGACGAGTATCAACGCCAGCGCATACGGTGTAACCGTCGTCAGGCCGATGTGTTTGCCCGGTTGAAACACAAAGGTCATGATGGATTCCATCTGCTTGAAGAGCAGGAACGTGGCTGCGGCGAAGAGGACGGGGATGAAGCGCGTGTAAGGGCGGGCGGGCATGGCTGGCAGAACGGCGCGCGCCACGAGCGCCCACCCGATCAGGTATAGGACGATGTTGACGATGGACGCCGCCACGATGGCAACCTGCGTGTTGGCGATGAGCGAACCGACAATGAAGTATTCTGCGATGTCGGGGAAGAAGAAAGGCGCCCCCGGCTGATTCCAGTCTTTTAAGCTCCCACCCCATTGCGTCAAATCGCGAAAGATGATCGAGATGTTGAAGGTGTCGGCGTTGATCGCGCGGACGTCATGCGCGATGAGCAGGGCCGTCAAGCAGCATAAGAATGCGGCCCAGACCAGCACCACCATGCCATACGAGGACACCCCATTGGAGAAGCGCGAGTTTTGCATGTGAAGGCAAGTTTACCGCACTGCGTCGACAGCGATGACGTCCGAGTCCGAATCCGTTTCATCGACATTTACATAAGATTATAATGGCCACCAACCGCACCTCATCCGT
>CAIQQO010000157.1 GCA_903873965.1 uncultured bacterium | reverse complement strand
TGTTTGGCTGCTATGTAAGGTGAGTTACCCCAATCGCCGCCGACCTGCCCGAGTACCGACGATGTGTTGACAATGGCGAATTGGGGTGCGCTCAGCCCACAGTCCTGCGCAAGCATATGGGCGATCTCATATTTCATGCACAGCCACACACCTTTCAGATCGACGTCCATCACGCGATCCCACGCCTCTTCGCTCAGTTCGTGCAGCGGCGCGCGGGTGGAGACGCCGGCGTTATTAAACGCGTAATCCAGTCTGCCGTAGGTCTGCACGGCCGTATCAACCATCGTTTCTACATCAACCGCGACTGACACATCGGCATGCACATACACGACGGCAGCGCCGGGGTGCGCTTCACGAATGAGGCGCTCCGTTTCAGCGCCGCCGCTGTCGTTGATATCGGCGATCACGACACTGGCACCAGATGCCGCAAAGCGCAACGCTGCGGCGCGCCCCATGCCAGATGCTGCGCCCGTGACGATGGCTACTTTGCCTTGTATATCAACACTTACAGTCATGGTTTACCACTCGCGCATGGCGCTATGTCCTACTTCGCCCGAAACCTGCACCGGTACATGCGCCTCGCGCGTGTCGTTGGCGCGGAAAACAATATCACGCGTGCCGGCACCTTCTACCTGCAGGAAATTGCCAGTGTCTTCCTGCGCGCGGCAATGAGCCACCAATGCCCCATCCACGCCGTTCAACACAATAGCTGATGCCCCCGGGCTGCCCGGCGCCTGTCGAGCCGAAACGCCATCGAGCGTCAAGCCACGCACATTTTCAACCACCAGCGCGCTGCGCCACTGGTCGGAATAGGGTGTATCCCACACAATCTCAACGTCCTTCATGCGGATATTCTGCGCATTGTCGACCGTGATGGCGTTGACGCACTTCCGGGCATAGGTGTTGGGATCGTGTGTCATCTCAAGTCGCACCATGTCGAGGGTGATATTCTGCAGCGGCGAATCGACATGCCCGTGGATGCGGTTAGGGCCGGTGCCACGTGCGATCACGTTGCGCAACAGCACGTTGCGGATGATGCCAACGGGTGGTTGTGGCAACTTCGCGGTGTTGGGATCAATCTCGCCGCGCTGGATGCAATTGATATGGATCGGATCGCCATCACCCCACCAGAACCAGTCGAACGGCTTGCATTCGATGGTCACGTTCGTGATGATGACGTTTTCAAGAAGACCGCCGTCAAAGACCATCAATGCGATGCCCCGGTTGGAGCCGCTGATAACACAGTTGTCGATAGTCACGTTGCGAATCGCCTTTTCGTTGCCGTCGCAGAACTTTAATGCGCTGGAGGCTGAAGTCAGCCGGCAGTTAGTGACGGTGATGTTTTCGCAGGGGCGCGCCGGTCCATAGGAGTGGCCAGAATAAAAAACGAGTGCATCGTCGCCAGTCTCGATGGTGCAGTTAGAGATGCGCACATCCTTGCAGCCGTCGGGATCGATGCCGTCAGCCCATACGCCGGATTTCAGGCTGGTGCTGACATACACCCCGTCAATGACCACGCGGTCGCAGCCGAAGATGTGCATCGTCCACGTCGGCGAGTCGATGAACGATAACCCGGTGATCTGCACGTCCTGACAATGGATGAACAAGACGAGATTGCCATAGGTGTCCTTGGTTGGGAATGAGCGCGTGAGCGGGACACCGGCTTTTTCAGCCAGCAACTGGTTGGGATAGATGTACCAGTCCTGCATGTCCATCAGGCGCCATTCATACTCGGCTTGCCCGTGCACTGTGCCGCGACCCTCAAGTGTGATGTTATTGACATCCTCCGCAAAAAATAAGGCGTACTTGCTGTAGCTGTCGCGGTCTTTGCTGGAATATACTGTTGCGCCAGCCTCGATATGAATGCGCACGTGGCTGCGCAGGTGGACTGTCGTGGATGTGTAATCGCCAGGCGGAAAATACACCACGCCACCGCCGGCCGCTCCGCACGTATCAATTGCCTGTTGAATCGCCGCCCGCGCGTTGTCTTCTTTTTTACCGCTTGCACCGAAATCGCGCACATTAAATACAGTCATTCCTGGTAAGAGTTCACCGGCCATGTTAATCCTCCGTCGCCGAATAATGGCCGTATGATACTCTTTCCCCACGCTTTAGTTTTCCCCTGTTTTGCGCGATCACGTTCTATTTTTTCGCGTCTTGTATATCAGCTATATCGCGCATTGTGATTGCATAGCCGCAAGCTACTATGACAACAGGTTGAGATATTTAGTCCATATTCTCTATAAATAGCAATGAACAGGGATACATCAGAACAATATACGCGGCAAGCAGCTATGACAACGCTGGACAACGATGAGGCTATCCAGGCGACCGTGTTCAAGGCGTTGCTCGAATCTGAATCCGCTGGCGTGATTGCAGTTGATGAACGCGGATTGATCGTTCTGGTCAATAGTGGCGCGCTCCAGATGTTTGGATATACCCGCGAAGAGCTGATCGGCCAGTCGATCAGCATCTTGCTGTTACCCGATACACTCAAGGTTCACCCTGAAATCGTGACCCATTTCTTCAAAAAGGTGCGCACCCGCCCGATGGGTAGCGGTTACGAGCTGCTGGTGCGGCGCCGCAATGGTGACTTATTCCCCGCCGAAGTGGGTGTGAGTTATACGCACACTGACTATGGCAAGCTGGCCTTGAGTATTTTTATCGAAATCAGCGCCCGAAAGCAGATCGAAGAGGCGCTTGAGCAGAAAACTCAACGCCTGGATGCTGCGCTGATCGCTGCCGAAGCCGCTGCTCGCGCCAAGAGCGATTTTCTGGCCAACATGAGTCATGAAATCCGCACACCGTTGAACGCTGTCATCGGCATGACCAGCCTGTTGCTTGATACGCCCCTGATGCCGGAACAACGCGATTTTATCGAGACTATCCGTCACAGTGGTGATTCGCTCCTGTCTGTGATCAACGATATTCTCGATTTCTCGAAGATCGAAGCCGGCAAACTGGAGCTGGAACAACAGACGTTCAACCTGATGACGTGCATTGAAGAATCGATCGACTTGCTGGCATCAGCTGCGGCGCACAAGGAACTGGAACTGGGGCATCTCATCGACTACCGCGTGCCGCAATACTTGATCGGTGATGTAACACGCTTGCGCCAAGTGCTGGTCAATCTGCTGAGCAACGCGATCAAGTTCACTGAAACCGGTGAAATTGCGCTTACGGTCACAGCGGAACTGCAGGGCGCAAATAATTATGAGGTGCATTTTGCGGTGCGCGATACCGGCATTGGCATTCCACCTGATCGTGTCAACCGATTGTTTCAGCCTTTCAGCCAAGTGGATACATCGACAACGCGGCGTTATGGGGGAACTGGCCTCGGGCTGGCGATTTGTTCGTGGTTATGCCAGTTGATGGGGGGGCGTATCTGGGTAGAGAGCGAAGGGCCCGGCAAAGGCGCCACATTTCATTTCACCATCGTGGCGCCGGCTGCGGGAATGGTGGGACATGTGGAAGATGTTGTACCGGAGTCGGGATTGAAGGGGGCGCGCGTACTCATCGTCGACGATACCGCCATCAATCGCCTGATCCTGATGCGCCAGACGCAACGAGATCCATGGAATATGGTTAGCCACGCTGTAGCCACGGGTAAAGAGGCGCTGGAATGCATTCGCAATGGCGAACGCTTCGATGTGGCCATTCTGGATGTGCGCATGCCGGAGATGGACGGCCCGACGCTGGCGTGTGAAATCCATCAGTTGTGTCCCGACTTACCATTAATCATGCTGACATCGTTGGGGCGCAGCGAACCGGAGATGCGGGGCGTGCCAATCGCAGCCATACTGACCAAGCCGATCAAGGTGGGGCAGCTTTACAAGGTCATCGCGGATGCCATTCGGATGCGGCCGCGCACGCCGTCTATTCCGGTTGTTGCACCGCCCACCATGGATGTCACCATGGGCGCGCGCCATCCCCTGCGGTTGTTGCTGGCTGAAGACAACAAGGTGAACCAGAAAGTGGCATGCCGTATTCTTGAACGCCTCGGTTATCGCTGCGATGTTGTGGCCAACGGGCTGGAAGTTCTTGGCGCGATCGAACGACAGCAATATGATGTCATCCTGATGGATGTGCAGATGCCCGAACTTGACGGACTAGAGACATCGCGCCGCATCCGGGCTCATTTTATCTCTCAGCCGACGTCCAACCCCGTGCGCCCGCGCATCATCGCCATGACGGCCTATGCGATGGAAGGCGACCGGCAGGAATGCATCGAGGCTGGGATGGACGACTACATCACCAAACCCGTGCGCGTGGACGAACTGGTAGATCGGCTGTCGCAATGCGTGCCGGTAACTATGCCAGCCCACACGTCGATGGTTGTTCCGCAACCGCCGCAGGCAGGCACACAAGAAGCTACCTCGGTTGTTGGCCACTACGCGGTGATTGACCGCGCCGTCCTTGAAGGGTTGCGCGCCACCTTGCGTGACGAGATGCAGGAAGTGATTGACATCTACCTTGAGAACAGCGTTCAACTGCTGGACAGCATGCACAAAGCCGTGGCAGAATCGGATGCGCACGGGCTGGAACGGGCGGCACACCCGTTAAAATCAGGCAGTGCTACCTTTGGTGCGTTGCATCTGGCTGAGCTGTGCCGTGAATTGGAAGCGATGGGTCGCGAAGGTTGCCTCGATGGGGCCGCGCAGAAAGTGAATGAAGCGGTGAAGGCTTTTGAACAAGCGCGCAAGGTGTTGTCAGAGCCTTATGCCGCGCACGCATAGCGATAACGCCACCCTCGCCACACCCCTGTCCAGGAACAGGCCGGGAAACACTTTGATCCCGATGTGGTGGGAGCCTTCATGTGTATTGTTACGAAAGATTGGCCTCATGGCGAATCGCGATGAGGACACGCTACGACGGCAAAGCGGCGCACGGCGCCCATTTTCATAACCATTGGTAAAATACCATAGGTTCCTCTTGTACCGGAGCAAAAAGGCTTGGTGGGGAAGTAGCGTTATCACAGGTGGAGGTAAGGGATGTTTACAAGTCTTTCGCCGGAACAAGTGCATCATTTTGCGTCGCATGGCTATGTGGCTGTGCCGGACTTCTGGGATGCGCGCGAAGTAGGCGCGATGCAGGCCGAACTGGAGCGGTTGAAAGAGGATGGGTTGTTGCGCAACATCGCCACTGATGGCGACGGCAAGACGCACTCGAAGACCATCGTCAACCTACAACTGTGCCCGATGTACAACAAGAGCGATTTCTACCGCTCTATGCCATTTGCGCCAAAGGTCATCGACTCGATCGGCAGGTTGATCGGCGATCCGTTTATCCTGCATCTCGACCAGGTGTTTCTAAAGCCCGGTCAACATGGCGCGGGTACGAACTGGCATCAGGACAACGCGTACTTCAAGATCAGCGACCCGATGAAGGGCGTCGCTTTGTGGACGGCAGTGCATGCAGCGACGATTGCGAATGGGACGATGAATGTCATCCCCGACAGCGCGCACGAGGTGCTGGAACACAGCCGCGATCCCTACAGCGATCACCACATTCGCTGCTACCCGGATGAGTCTCGCGCGATTCCGATCGAGTTGCCTGCTGGCGGCGCGTTGTTCTTTGCCTATGGCGTTCCGCATTGCACGCGCGCGAACAACACCGATCACGAACGCGCCGGCATGGCAATGCATTTCCTGCGCGCCGACTACGCGCAAAGCGAATTGATACACGCTGACCGCGACACGCGCCCATATCTGACCGGCTCGCAGGCCAGCGGCGGGCTGCGAGAGTATGGCGTCACCGTGGCTGGGACGTGGGACAGCCAGGTCGAGAGGATGTTGGGCAAGCAGTAAGCATTTGAGCAACCCAACATGACTGCTGTTCTCGGCTGTTGGATAATATACACATGGTCGCTCCCCAGTTAACTGCTAACGAGCTTGTTGGCGCGCTCGATGCACTGGACGTTCACTTCCTGACTGGAGGTGAATCCAGCCGGTCAGCGCGCAGCCTGGCTCCGGAGGATCTCTTTGCACAGCTGGCAGCTCAACCGGACGCACGCATTCGGCTGGCCATTATCCCGCTTCTATTGCGCCATCCCGATTTCGCCATGGCATTGCCGGCCGCCATAGAACAGGTGACAGGTGAGACGCGGCAGTTGCTGAAGCTCTATTACACGGCGGGAGTGTTGCTTCAGCGGTATTTTCGTCATTCGTTAGAACATCTCCTCGGCGTTCAACTGCTTCTCCCCAATCTCTTTGGGTCAGACCTTGGTGTTTCACTTGTCAGTGAACCACGTGAGGACCTGCAACGGCTTGGGGAACAACATGCACTGCTTACCGGGTTGAATATCAACTGGGCTGGCACTTACGAGTATGCCGCTCAACGATTGATCAAGCGATTGGAGCACGAAGTATTATGGACGCACCCACAGGCGGTTTGACTTCTGCCGACATCGAAGAGTTCTTACGTCGCCTGGGAGAGCGCGTTCAACAGCCAACCACACTTTACCTAATCGGCGGAGGCGCTCTGTGCCTGCTAGGCAGTCCACGCCGTACGCTGGACATTGACTATGTCGGCAGCGACCTACCCATGCCAGGAGATGCTCTGGCAACGACAATCCGATCGCTGGCTGCAGAGATGAAGCTGGAAGTGGAAGGCGTTCCCATTGATTAATTCATTCCATTACCTAATGACGCCAGCTCGCGCCATCGCCTGATTGGCCGGTATGGGAACCTGACCGCCTGCGTGTTCGACCCGTACAGCATTGCGATCAGCAAGATTGATCGCGGCTTTGAGACAGACCTGCAGGATGTGCTATTTCTTATCCAGCGGGAATTGATTGGGTTTGATCAGTTGGCGCAGTATGCAGAAATTGTTGTTCAGCAATCACGGGAATATGACATCAACGCAAAAGAGTTCCGCCAACACTTGGCTGCGCTAAAAAAAATGATCGGGTGATTCATATAGTGATGGCGCAAATCTGGCTGCATATAAGCCTTCATTAGATCATATGAGCCAGTTCCAGGAGTTGTGGATCGAACCAGACATCTTCATATTTCGGTGCGATTAGAAACCGCCACCCAGGCGGCAATCCCAGATAAGGCAATAGTTCCGGACACCATTCGTCAAGGTGAACAACGTGCAGTGGTTGGAAAAAATCAGGGTCACTGGATAACAGTTCACCTGCCCATAGATACCAGCCAGAAGTATCGCCAAGAGGCATTATGCGTAAGCCATTCAGTGGATAAATGTGCTCCTTCACGTTAGCAGCGATGCCGACTTTCAAACTGGGTGGCGCAGGAACCAAGTCTGCCCCGTATTTTTGACATATTGAGAACTGAAGATCTGACATGCTCTGATCCATTGTAGGTCACCGGGTTTTGTCCACGTTGTCCTCTGCTTCCGCGACTATAAGCGATTCTTTCTGATTTCACAGGTGATACTTCAGAAAGTGACGCTGCCATATATGAAAGTATAACCATGGGACAGGCTTTGCGACATATTCATAATCCCGACCATATGTATCGAAGCAACATGCAGCTTGGTGTGATTGTCTACACCTTCTGTTCCGGATTCACCTTGATTTTAAGCATTTTCTGTTGGTGCATTGGTTTCGTGGCATCAGGACAACGCCTACTTCAAGATCAGCGACCCGATGATGGGCACTGCGTTATGGACTGCCGTACATTCTGCGACGATCGCCAACGGAACCATGAATATCATCCCTGATAGTGCCCACATTGCGCTGGAACACAGCCGCGATCCGTACAGTGATCATCACATCCGCTGCTACCCTGACGAGTCGCGCGCCGTTCCGATTGAACTGCCCGCCGGTGGCGCGCTCTTCTTCGCCTACGGACTGCCGCACTGCACCCGTGCCAATACTACCGACCATGAGCGCGCCGGAATGGCAATGCACTTCCTGCGCGCCGATTACGCCCAGAGCGACTTGATCGATCCTGCGCGCGACACGCGCCCGTTTCTCACCGGCCCGCAGGCCAGCGGCGGTCTGCGTGAGTATGGCGTCACCGTTGCCGGAACGTGGGACCAGCAGGTCGAACGCCTCTTGCATAGCCCGCAGGCAACCAAACTCGGCATTCGGGAATGATGACCGACGTGAGGCGTAAAACGTAAAACGCAAACAGACCATTGCGCTCATACCTCGCGCCTTACGTTTCACGTTTTACGCTCTGTTCTGCTTGTTCCGCCACTCCACCAGTTCCTCAACGGCGTCCATATTCCATGGTTCGCCGGAACCCATGATGATGTGCGTCGCGCCGGCCTCAACCCATTTGTCGAGGTCTTTGGAGTTGAACACGGTCATGGATCGCTCGATCTCGGCAGGATTGCGGCCAACCTTGTCGCACCATTCGTTCAGGATTTGATTCTTGTGTTTGTACTGCCCATCGCGATCAAAGAAATTCCAGATGCTGGCATATTTGGCTGTCAGTTTCAACGTTACTTGTTCACCGCCGCCGCCAATCAGGATCGGAATCGAGCTGCGAACGGGCGCGGGCACGTCGGTCTGCCAGTGTTGGGTGATGATGGGTAGTGCTTGGCTGAGGGCGCGCAACCGGTCGGGCGCAGTGCCAAAGGTGTAACCGAACTCAGCGTAATCGCGCTCGCACCAGCCTGCGCCAATGCCCAGGATCAAACGTCCACCGCTGATGTGATCAATCGTCTTTGCCATGTTCGACAGCAACGCCGGGTTGCGATAGGAATTGCATGTGACCAGCGTGCCGATCTCGGCGCGTGTGGTTAACGTGGCGATGGCAGAGAGCATCGTCATGGCCTCATAGTGATTGCCCTGAGGGTCACCGGACAGCGGGAAGAAGTGATCCCAGTTGAAAATCGTATCGACGCCCAGCGATTCAACGTCGCGAACCGCCTGGGCATACGATGCATAAGTCGTGTGTTGTGGGGGGAGTTGTACCCCGACCCGTATCTTTGTCATGTTTGTTTACTCCAAAACCCAATAGTAATCCTAATCTCACAAAGGGCGCTGTTTAACGACGCTGCCGTGCGCATCCTCACAGCGCACCCATGCGCCGGACGCGTTGAACTGCAGGCGCAACGGACTTTCGTCTGCGGCAGGATGAGCGTAATCGCGCGACTTTCTGCGACCAGGCAGCATCAAGGGGCGCCCGCTTTGCACATAAGCGAGAAGCTCCATCACCAGTTGCAGATTATTGCGGCAATGCTCGGTCGCCCGTGACATCGAGACGCCGTCGCCTTTGCGCAACCACTCCATCACCTGGTAGGTGTCTATCAGTTTGCCGTGCCCCAGGTTGGCATACGCGATGGTGTCCAATCGATACTGCCTGGCAGTGGCATCGCGAATCTCAGCTGAAAGATCCAGAATCGGATTGGGGCATTCGCGCTGCATAGCATTACAGATTATTGGCAGATCATAGGTCAGGATGTCCCAGCCCACAATGCGCAAGCCGGGCATGCTCAGGTGATGCCATAACAGACTCACCAGCGACGAAGTCCAGGTGCGCCAGCCAAACGTCGCATCGTGCGTCAATGCCAGCCCGAAACGCAAGGCGCCGATGCGATCCGCGTGCGGCAAGCGGGTGATATGCGGATCGTGCACCGAATCCAGTGCTTCGCTATCGAGAAAGATATCTTCGAGCGGCTTGTTGATCATAGGTTACAGGCGGATCTCGGGTTTGCTCCACGAGTCGCCCATGGCCCGAATGCCCTGCGCCCTGCCTGTGCCCTCACTTGTCTGCACGTCGATGTCGGCGCGTTCCCACACCGCAGGCAGGAAATCGACGCCCAGTCCCGGCCGATCCGATGGGATGGCCACGTGGCCATCGTGAATCTTGACATCAACATCAGTCAGTTCACGAAAGTAAGTGTTATAGAAAGCGCGCACCATCTCCAACTCGAACAGGTTGGGCACGTGCGCGGCCAGATGCAGCGACGCCATATGCGCGATCGGCCCACCGGCATTGTGAAAAACAATCGGGATGCCATAGGCTTCGGCCATGTTGGCGATGCGCTTTGATTCAGCGATGCCGCCCGTCCATGCCACGTCGGTCATGATAATCTGCGAAACGCCGTTGGCGATCCAATCGCGCATCTGCCAGCGGCTGAGCAGGGTTTCGCTGCCCACAATCGGGATGCGCGAAGCCTGGCTGAGGCGCTTGATTTCGGCAGTGTCCACGGATGGCAGCGGATCTTCGACAAAGTAGATATTGTGTGGTTCCAGCGCATAGCACAACTGCTCAGCGGCTGCACGTGAAAAACGGAAATGGCACTCGATCCCAATGCGGAAATCGCGCCCGACAGCGCGGCGAATGCTGCGCACGGGTTCCAGTCCTGCCTCGATCTCGTCGACGCGCAGGTTCTGTCCAAAGGAGCGCTCTGTAAAACGATCGAAGGGCCATATCTTCATGCCCTGGATGCCCTCGGCCTGCAATTCAGTCGCGAGTGCGCCGGCGTCGGTATGCCAGCGTGCGTAGTCGTCCACTGCGCCATGGCCGATGCACGTGTTATAGGTGCTGACGGCGGGTCGCACAGCGCCACCCAGCAGTTGATAGACAGGCGCGCTCAAGCTTTTACCGAGAATATCCCACAACGCCATCTCGACCGCCGAGAGTGCCCGCAACTCTGCGCCGGCAAAGCCGTGATAAAGAATGGTGTCGAAGCAGAAGCGCCATAACCGCTCGATGTCGCGCGGGTCGTTGCCCAGCAGTATAGGCGCCAGCGTGCCATGCAATGCACCGCGTGAGCCGGGCACCTTGTCGTAGGTTTCGCCGACGCCAATGATGCCCACATCGGTATGGATGCGTATGAAGAGCAGGCGTGGCAGCTTGGAAAAACTGATCGATTCAATCTTGGTAATTTTCATGATTGTGACTCACTATTATCGCCGTTTCCCGCCCGTTTTTTTAAGCCTTCTTTTATGTGAGTACGCTACAATACGCTCTCGGTGAAAGCCGCCTCGGTGGCGGTGTTGCTTGTATTGGGGTCGAAGTCGGGTTTACCTTGAAGGGGGGCCGCTGGCTGAGAGTACTCAGCGAAGCGCGCTTCTTGTTGATGCGGGATGGCAGGCTGAGGTACTCAGCGGCTGAGAAATACTCAGCGGTGCCTTCCACTGCAATCAGCATGCTGTATTGGTGCAATGTACTCGTTCTTTCTGATGACGTGAACAATCAAAGTTAGCCAAGGAGTAAACGACATGACTGTTGATAAACGTGCGATGTACCGCCTGCCGTGGTCGATGAATGACAACGCCATCGCCTGGCTGGAAGTCTCGGACATCTGCAACCTGGCCTGTGAAGGCTGCTATCGTCAGCGCATCAGTGGCCATAAGACGCTTGAGGAAGTCAAGGAAGAAGTGCTTTTTTATAAGCGCTGGCGCAACCCAGACAACATCTCGATTGCCGGCGGCGAACCGCTGATCTATCCGCATATCATCGATCTTGTGGCTTTTATCAAGGAACAGAAGATCAAGCCGGTCGTACTGACCAACGCACTGGCGCTCAACCCCGAGATATTGAAGGAACTCAAGAAAGCTGGCCTGAGCGGATTCACCATCCATATCGACAGCCATCAAGGGCGTCCGCAATGGCGAGGCAAGACCGAGAAGGAGCATAACGAACTGCGCCAGCACTGCACCGATATGATTGCGCGCGAGAAGGGGCTGTACGTTGTTTTTAACGCCACGGTCTACCCGTCGTCTTATCACGAGATCCCCGATATTCTGAAGTGGGGACACGCTAATATCGACAAGGTGCAGGGATTGGTGTTTATCACGTACCGCACGGCGACGACCGACACAGCCGTGGCGCTTGATAACACGAAGCAGGCAGTGGACTTGAGCCGGCTGAGCTATGCAACCGAGCATTTCGACGAGAAATTTGTGACGGGTCCGGAAGTCGTACAGATCATTCAGGACCATTGCCCGGAGTTTGAGGCGTCAGCCTATCTGGGCGGCACACAGAGGCATGACTCGTTCAAGTGGACTGCAGGCGCTGTCATTGGCACGAAGAACAAGATTTTCGGCTCGGTGGGCAAGCGCACGATGGAACTGGCGCAGGTGGCGCACCATTTGTTTACCGGCACCTATCTCGCTTATCTGTCGCAGGCGAAGATCGGGCGGTCAGTATTCTCCCTCGCTCCGCTTGATAAGACTGTGGGCAAGGCCTATACCAGCTACCTGAGTGATATGGTACGGCACCCCAACCATCTTTTCGATAATGTGTATGTGCAGAGCATTGGCATCATTCAAGCGCCCGATGTACAGCCGAATGGTCAGGCTGACATGTGCGACAGCTGCCCAGATATGACCTACTTCGACGGCAAGTTGATCAACTCATGTCGCATGGATGAGTATCGACTGTTTGGCGGTTTCCTGACCGTGGTCGACAAAGACAAGATTAGCGCGCCGCAACCAGCCATCACACCCGAAATTTCTCGCAACTGAATGTAAGGGACGCCCCCATGGGGGGCGTCCCTTGCGACCTGCGTGTCAGCTTATCGGCTGAGAGTACTCGGCTGAGAGTCCACAAGAAAGAAGATGTTACGAACCCCTGGCCTGTTTCAGTTCATTCGTAGCCTGTGGCGCATCGTATCGCGCAAACCACAGGTTCCGCCATCGTTGCAGGGCAATGCTCTATTGAATGTGATCATGCGCCGGCGCAGTGTGCGCAGTTATCGTAGCGACGATATCCCCGAAGACGTGTTTAGCGCCATCCTCGAGGCCGGTCGGGTGGCACCGTCGACAGTCAATCTGCAGTCGTGGTCATTTGCCACATTCACGGCGGCGTCATGGCGCGAGACGTTTGATCACCCCATCCCGTTCAAGGCGCTACGCGCCGTGATCATCATGGGCGACACACATCGCGATCGGCTGGCGCTTGGCGCAGAAGCCATCGCGCACAGCCCCATGGTCGAATACACCATCGCTGTGATGAACGCCTCACTCGCGACCATGGCGATGAACATTGCGGCGGAAGCGCTGGGTGTGTCGTCGGTCATGCTATCCGAGACCGGGCAGAGTGGTTTGCTCGATGCCGAGTACCTGGCTGATCGGCTGCATCTACCGCCTGGCGTGTTCCCGTTAATGACCATCGTGTTCGGGTATGCTGCCGGCGCCTATCCCCCGATGCCTCCGCGCCTGCCGATGGAGACGGTCTGTTTCGATGGCGCGACCGGTTACCGCGAACCAGCACCTGGTGTGTTGGAAGATTGGCTGGCACAGATGATTGCAGGATACAAGGCCAGCCACCTGACGTCGTCATTTCAGGCGCAGTTGCACCTATATCAGAGCAAAATCGGCAAGGCCGAAGCAGACTTGAACGAGGCTATCCATCGCATTCATACGCGAGAGTGATATATTTAACCATAGAACACATTCCAGCATCAAAGCGGAGGTAGATTATGAATGCGATAGCCAATCTTGACACAAGTCAGTCCATGGGCGCGCCGGCTACAACACTTGCCGGGACGCCGACTTCATACGGGTCGCAAGTGGGTCTGTGTCAGTCACAACCGGATATTTATTCACTAGCGTGGATGGCCGGTAGCTGGATCGGGCAGGCCGATGGCGACCCGGTTGACGAGCATTGGAGCACGCCCGCCGGCGGCACAATGATGGGTATGTTTCGCTGGCTGAAGAATGGCCGCGTATACTACTACGAACTGCTGGTGATCGAACCGACTGCAAATGGATTGGTGCTGCGCCTGAAGCACTTCGACAGCGGGTTGAACTGCTGGGAAGACCGCAGAGGTATGGCGGTGGCTTATCCGTTGGTCAGCGCCGGCGAGGGTGAAGCTGTCTTCGAGCGTGGCGGGAGCTTCCGTTCGACGCGCTTCGTCTACCGGCTTATCAGTGACACCGAGCTGCGGGTAACCGCCGATGACCGTAAAGGCGATGAGACGGCCAGCAGCGAGTTTTCTTATCGCCGCGCCTGAACTGGGAGTACTCAGCGCTAACCGATCAAAGTCCCAGCGCGCCCCAGCCACTCCAGGTTTGGCTCCAGTTCACGCGCCAGCAAAGGACGGATCACGGCGGGATCGCTGACAGGTTCGCCATCCAGTTTCAGATGTAGCACATCCGCAATCGCCAAATCGGTCAGTTTGTCCAGCAATCCTTCGCGGTCGCAGGTGCCGTCCAATAATCGAAGCACCTGGCGACTGAACGGCGTGAGATGGGCGCGCTCGTGCCACATATTCGTTGCGATCAGCCCTTCCTCGGCTCCTAGGCGCGCCACCGGGCTTGCCAGTGGGCGCTCGGTAGGCGCAGTGACAAGTTGCGGATGGTATGAGTGCAACTCTACTAATTGCGAACTGTAGGTATATGCCTTGAGCATGTTGCCAAGCAGGTCCTGCGCATCCTCCTCGATGCGATCAGGCGCGGCGTGTATTTTCCTGCACGCGATGTTCAGCAGATCGCTGATGCGCACCGCGCGCGGCCATATTTCGGCGAGGTGAACCAACGCAGTCTTACTTACCGGGTGATCGGTGGAAAGCGTTATCTCCTCTCCGCCGTTGCTGAACTTTTCCACGGATACACCTTCGATGTCGGGTGTTTCACTGACTGGCTTGATGCGCGACGAGGCATACAGCCGGATGGCGCGGTTCAGTGTGAGTGTGCGCTGGACTGTGCGGTCGGCGTGGCAAAGCAGCGTCTGGCGGAACATCTTGCTACGCAGGAAGTCGAGATATTGCTCCATCTCGATGATATCGTGCGACAGCGTCTGCAGTTTGGCCATCGTTTCGTCCGGGTAGCCCTTCGGAAAAACATCGGCAAAATCCGCCTCTGCCAAATATTGCAGTCCATGCTGATCGGCATGGTTCATGAACTGGGAGAAATAGACCGGGTCATTGACTTCTTCAAGTTCATCGTGCAGGAGGAAGGCATTGCCTGATGCTGTAGCGCCTTTTAACTCACCTTGCAGAAAATGGGTGTAGGACTGCAAGAACACGCCAAACGCCGAGTTCTCCGCCGGCACGCCTGCGGACATGAATTCAAGCAGCGCCCGAGCTTCCGTCACCCGTTCCATCTGATCGCTGATGTTGCGCGTGTGATACAGCATGGCGTCGCGGATGACGGCCATCATGTGCCATCCGGGGTAACTGTTGTAACTAATATAGGCGATGCCATTGGGCGCGAGATTCTGCTTGCAAACCTGCATCACCCGATCGCGAACGGGCGCCGGAACCCACGAGTAAATGCCGTGTGCGATGATGTAATCGAACTGCCCGAACTCCGGCATGATGTCCATGATGTCCATCTTGAGAAGCGTGATGTTCGTCAGCCCCAGATGCGATATCAGCCGTTGCCCTTCAGTGACCTGGGCCTGAGAGTAGTCGATACCGACAAATTGGCTGTCGGGCAGGGCATAAGCCATCGGATATAGGTTGCCGCCTGCAGCAGCACCCAGCTCCAATACACGGCAACGGGTTACGGGGACGGGCTGCAACCCAAGCAACGTGGCAATGGTCGCCATGCGGTCGGGATGCGTCTGGGCGTAAGGTAAACTAGGATATGGGGTTTCGTCGTAATCAGTTCGCATTCAACAGCTCCTCTGGCTAAGAGACTCCGGGTTTGCTGGCAATAAAGAAGATTCGACGTTCCCGTTCAGGATTGGCGGCCGGTTGGGTCAAGTCGGACGTAGCCGCCAGATAGACATGGCGCCAGCCGTCATCGACCAATAGCTTACGGACTTGCTCCAGGTCAAACAAGGTGTTGTGGGCTGTCTCCTCGAACCGCTCGTACAGCCCGCTTGGCGTGAGTTTGAACCCGGTGACATGCAAGGATGCGTAACCATTCGCTTCGTCGAACTGGCCACGACTGATCAGCATTAACTCCGGGCTGTCCTCAATGGCTGTTGATCGCCATCCTTCCATGCCATGATGGGTGTTGAGATCGAACAGCAGTACGCCATCATCAGCCAGTATGTCCCACGCACTTTGAAAACAACTGCGCAGAGCAGCAAGGTCGGGCAAATGGTTGAGCGAATCGTAGGTTGAAACGACAATGTTGACGCGTTCATCAAGCGTGAAGCACGCCGCATCACCCTGAACCAGCCTGGCTGTGCCAGCGTCAAGATAGGGCTGAATATTCAACGCGGCCTGTCGGAGCATGGCGGCTGAGGCATCGAGCCCGATGACGCGATAGCCGTTATCAAGGAAATGGCGCGCTAGTTGGCCTGTCCCGCAACAAACATCCAGCAGCGAACGGCGCTGCGAGGCGTTGGGCAGGCTTTCAAGGAATTGCCTGATTCGCGGCGCGAGTTGAATCGCCCAGCCGCCCCATAGCTGGTCATAGATGGGCGCAAACGCATCAGAATAGCCGTGTGTGGTCAAGTTTAGTCCTCATCCTCACATAATGAGCGCCGGCGGCTGGCCAGTACCTGCAGTCGGCTGGGCTGCCGCTAGCGCTACCTCGGTATTACATCAGATCGCTCAAGGCTTGTTGCAGGGTAGTGACTTCGGGTTCAAGGTGGTAAATCGTCTGGATGCCGGAAAAGCATGAAAGATAGAGATCGGTGAGTTTCATAACCGTTTTGCGCGTGCAGGTCTGGTATGACTGCTCCACAACCCATTTCTCACCGGGCGCAAGATTAACCAGCCCGTAGCTGCTGTTCTGCCCTTTACTCCCGGCGCGCACCGCTGCAACATGGTAGATCGATTTGCGCATCTGCTCGGCAGCCGACTGTACCCGCGCATGATCCTTGCGCCCGAAGGCGCACAAGGCGTCATAAAGGTAGAAAGGAAATTCGTTCAGATTCTCTTTCAGCTTCCCAGTAATATCGTCTTTCGGCTTGCTCTTGGCATACTTCTCAATCAGCGAAGCCACACTGCCATTGCGGTCGAAAATGATAAAGTCGGCGCTCCGCGGTGTTTTGTCGCCCAGATGTTTCATCTGGCTGAACAACAGATCCACTTTCACGCCCATGGGAGGGTACTCGGTTTTACCAAAGAGCGCACTAGCCGTGTGAGTGTGCTCATCTTCATCTTCTTCTGATACGGCAATGCGCTTTCCAATCGCGCTCAAAACAGATTCGGTTAAGCCACAGGCTTTGCGATAATCCTTGAGATTGTCCCGCGTGGCGATGCCAACATCGATATCTGAAAATTCATCGTGTTTTTTTGCGGCAATAGAACCAAAAATAAAAACACCTTCGACTGCAGGATCATCCTTGATCTGTTCAGCGACAATGTTGACGACCTTCGTAAAATCCATCCATAACTCCTTCATACGGTTGTACGGCATCAGCCGCACAGACACTCTTGTGTCACGACCACCTTTGGCCTGCATGCGCCTTGCACAGGCTTGCCATAACGCTTACAAGCAATGCCAGTGTGCACAAGCATGTCGGGATGTATTCTACGCCTTTCGATAGGACAATTGCAAACGGTCCAGTGACATTTTCGAAATCGAGTAGACTGCAAATTGCACTGAGATGTAGGATTATAAAGTTCAATGTCAATACAACCTATTGCAACCGAATGGGCCGGGCAACTGGCGCGAATGGCGACACAACCACTCGCATTGTGCCACGACTTTCCTCAGATTGCTCAACGTTACGAAGCGTGGTGGGCGCATGAGGTCGTCGATCGCCCGGTTTTCATCGGCACTGCAGATACCCGCCCGCAGCGTCCCATCACGCGCCGCTTGGAAGTGATTGAGCAAACCGAACGCTGGTTCGAGGCGAAGTATACCGATATGGGCCAATGGCATCGCGTCGGTGACGCGTTGCCGTATATTCGCGCCGACTTTGGGCCTGTGTTGTTGGGCGGTATGCTGGGAGGCGGTATCGAATTTGGCGCAGACACGACATGGACGCATGCTTTCATTGATGACGCCTGGGCTAACGCGCCGGATTGGGTGTTGCATGAAGACAACCACTGGTGGCAGTTGTTACAGGAGTTAGCTGAGCGGGTGGCGCAGGATGCCTCCGGGCGTTATTTGCTTTGCACACCCGATCTTGGCGGTTCGGGTGATGTGCTGTTGAACTTGCGCGGGTCAGGGCCGTTATGCATGGATGTGCTGGAGCAACCCGAGCGCATCACAACGGCGGTTGATGCGATCTATGCTGCGTGGCACACTGCCTACACACGTTTGTATGACATTGCCATGGGGCACGGCGCGGGACTGATTCACTGGCTGGGGATCTGGTCTAATCGACCCTATATGATCCCCGCCTGTGACTTCAACTTCATGATCGGCCCGCGTGAATTTGAACGCCTGTTATTACCCGACATTGCCCGCCAGGCCGCAACAGTAGGACGGGCCGTCTTTCACCTTGACGGTCCGGGTGCAGCCCGCCACATTGACGCGCTGCTTGAGGTTCCCGATATTCAGGCGATTCAGTTTACCCCCGGCAGCGGGACACCTTCGGCACTGGCCTGGGTAGATATGTTTCGCAAGATACAGCGCAAAGGGCGTTCGGTGCTGGCGATCTGCCCACCGCATGAGGTCATTGCCTTGCGCGAGGCACTGCGCCCCGAAGGCCTCGCGATCATGCTGGACGCCTCGCCCTCGCCAACTGATCTTGACGATCTGTTCACACAGTTTGCACACTCAGCGGCGCATGCCATATCAAATCGCATGTAGCCCCGCCTCACCGCACACTCATTCGCCATGCTGGAACAACTAAAAAGCCCAGAATCGGTATGATCCGGTTCCGTATTCAGATGGCGATCATGCGTTCTTGAATGACGCGCGCCCCGTGTGCGTTTATCCGTCAATTACGCCTGCTACACCTGCTTTTACTACTTGAACGCGCTGAGGGAATACGCCCTGATTTTTCTGTCAATGCACCATGTGATAAGATGCATCCAGTTGCTTTTGCAACTAGTTGCATTAATGGCGTGCTAAATGAAAACCAAGCAAACTGATCTGGCAGATTCCTTGATGGAGCGTGGCTACAGAATGACGCCGCAGCGTGAATTGATGCTGTCGCTGTTAGGTGGTTCAGACAAGCATCTCAGCGCCGACAAGCTGTTGATGGGTGTGCGCAAGGTGTATCCCCGCGTCAACAAATCAGTAGTGTATCGCAACCTGGAATTACTCACCGAACTGGGATTGGTCTCGTGCGTCGATTTCGGGAATGGGCGGGTGGAGTATGAGGTTCATCGCCATCCGCATCACCATCACCTGGTGTGCCGCAACTGTCGGCATACGATTATGATCAACTCGGATACGTTCGCCGAGTTGCAGAAGCAACTGTCGGATCACTATCACTTTATTGCTGACATGGATCACCTGGCGTTGTTTGGCTTGTGCCATGCCTGCCAAACCAAAGCGCAGGCGCAGCAAGGCCATCATCCGCATCCGTTATAGGCAACGGCCGACTATACAGGCGCACTCCCCAAATCTACCTGCGCGTGATTCCGGGAGTACGTCGATTTGGAAGTTTTCCTGGTGGAGGTATCAATGCTTAATTCACCGTCATATATGCATGTCCCCGACGGGATGCTTAGCCCGCTGACATCCCTGATCATGTTTCTACTCGTTCTGCCATTCTGGTATAAGGGCGCGCGCGGCTTAAGTAAGCGTGTCAATGCGCGCAACGTACCGCTCATCGCGCTGATGGCGGCTTTTTCCTTCATTGTCATGATGTTCAACGTGCCGTTACCCGGAGGGACATCGGGGCACGCCGTTGCCGGCGCACTGGTGGCCATTATTCTTGGGCCTGGCGTTGCGACTATCGCCATCAGCATTGCGCTGGTCATTCAGGCTATCTTCTTTGGCGATGGCGGTATTTTGCAGATTGGCGCCAACTGTTTCAATATGGCGGTTGTGTTGCCCTACGTGGCCTATGGTATTTACTCATTAATCAGCGCCAATTCATCCGTGACTTCCGTCCGGCGCGTGATAGGTGCCGCATTGGGTGGCTGGGTAGGGTTGACCGTGGCTGCGTTGGTGACTGCTGTCGAGTTTGGCTTGCAACCGTTGCTATGGCATGCCGCCGATGGCACGCCCTTGTACGCTCCGTATCCGTTAAATGTGGCTATCCCGGCCATGGTCATTCCGCATTTGCTGGTTGCATCGGTGATCGAAGGTCTTGTTGGTGCAGCGGTCGTCCTGTACCTGCAGCGCGCCAACCCGGCCATCCTGCAATTGTTCACTAAACAAACGGTGGCAACTGGAACCGTCGCGCCCGGTCGGCTGCGCCTGCTGTGGATTGGATTACTTGCATTAATAGTCGCCACACCGCTGGGTTTACTCGCGCCAGGCACGGCCTGGGGTGAATGGAGCGCCGATGAGTTGTCTCGCATGGGATTGGGGATTGTGCCGCAGGGCATGAGCACAATGCAGGGGTTGTGGGGCGCTCCGCTGGCCGACTATGGTATTCCGGCATTAGGAAATACCAGCTTGGGTTATGTGTTATCAGCGGTCGCGGGTGTTGGCTTGATCGTCGTTGTCTCGTGGCTGCTCTCGCGTCTGCTGGCCGGGATGACACGCTCCCAGAAGCCTGCGGTGCCAGCGCTACAGGAGTCAGAGCAGAAATGAGTGAGAATCTCACTGCAAGCTCGCCTAGTGCGGGTTCAATGCAGGCTGGATTGCCTGCGCCCGTGGCAGGGCGTCGGCGCAATGGTGTAATCGAGCGAACTCTGGCGGAACTAAGTCATGCCATGGAGCACTCACTCTTCTCAGAAGATATCGCCCGAAAACCGGGGTTGTTGCAGTCGCTTGATCCTCGCGTCAAGCTCCTCTCCATGCTGGCGTTGCTGATCGCCGTGGGGTTGTCGCGTAGCTTGCTGGTCATTGCCGGCTTGTACGTCATCACGCTCGTTTTGGCGTGGCGGTCGGCCATACCGGTCGGGTTCTTTATCAAACGTGTGTGGCTTTTTCTGCCGTTTTTTACCGGTGTGATTGCATTACCGGCGTTGTTTCTCACGCCCGGCCCTGCGTTGCTGCAATTACCGTTGGATTTGGTTGTCACGCGCACTGGTCTGATGACAGCGTTATTCCTGCTCCTGCGGGTCAGTACGTCAGTATCAATGGCTGCGCTACTCACTTTCACCACGCCATGGATCGATGTGCTGAAAGCGCTCGGCGTATTGCGCATGCCTGAAGCCGTTATCCTGATTTTCGGGATGACTTACCGTTATATCTATCTCCTGCTGAACACGGCTAATGACATGTTCCTGTCACGTAAGAGCCGCGTGGTTGGTCGTACGACTGGCGCTGATCAGCGTCGCATGATGGGCGCAAGCGCCGGCGTGCTGCTGGGCAAATCGATGCGCTTGAGCAGCGAAGTCTATCTGGCGATGCAATCGCGTGGATTTCGCGGGCATGCTCGTATGCCGGGAACAGCTTCGTTCAGCATTCGCGCGCGCGACTGGGTGGCGGTCATCGTCGTCGCCATCGTCACTGTTGGCGCTATCTGGTTGGGACAATAATGAACAACGAAACGATTTTCGACCTGCAGGATGTAAGTTTTGCCTATGAGGGCAAACAGACCGCGCTGGAGCATGTATCGCTCTCAATTAACGCCGGCGAACGCATCGTCGTGCTCGGATCAAATGGTTCGGGCAAGAGCACACTGTTGAAATTGCTCGACGGGCTGTATTTCGCGACAGTAGGTGTGGTGAACGCTTATGGCCAACCTTTAACCGAGGTTGCGTTTGATGATGACGCTTTTAATTTCGCCTTTCGCCGCAAAGTCGGGCTGGTATTTCAAGATACGGACGTGCAGTTGTTCTCGCCATCGGTATGGGAGGAAGTGGCGTTCGCCCCGATGCAGATGGGCCTTGGCAAGGCAGAGGTAAATGCGCGCGTCGATTCAGCATTGCACGCACTGCGCATTGAGAAACTGCGTGATCGTGCGCCGCACCGTCTGTCGGGCGGGGAGAAACGCCGCGTGGCGCTGGCTTCGGTCTTAACGTTGCAACCCGATGTCTGGCTGTTGGATGAACCGACGACAGGCCTTGATCCACGCAGCCAATCATGGCTGGTGAATTTCATCGTAGACCAGGGGCGCGCCGGACACACGGTGATTACTGCTACGCACGACCTGAGTATTGTCGATGCCATTGCGGATCGCGTCTATGTGTTTGATGAGGCGCACCACGTCGTTGCGCAGGGGACGCCGCACGCCATCCTGTCGAACAATGAACTGTTGCTGGCGTGCAACCTTAGCCATGATCATGTGCATCGTCATGATGATGGCAATGAGCATATGCATCCGCACGTTCATCCGCTGGCGCATACGCACACGCATGCATTGAAACGTGAAGCGTAGCAGAAGCGGATGGAGGTCGTGTGCCTTGATCTGAGAATTTTCATCTCGCAAAGCTAGACCCTAACACATTAACGCCACGTTGATTTTTAACGCGTCCAGCATGTCAGACGTACAATGACTTAAGTTTGATTGAAGGATTTAATCACAATGAAAGTAGCACGACTACACGGTGTGCATGATCTACGCCTGCATGATGAACCCGATCCACAGTCTCCGACTGCCGGTCAGGCTGTGCTGCGCGTTACCTCGATTGGTGTGTGCGGGTCTGACCTGCACTGGTTTGCTGAGTCTGGCATCGGCGATGCGCGTTTGTCGCGCCCCCTCGTCCTCGGTCACGAGTTCGCAGGCGTGGCGCTTATGGGCAAGTACAAAGGGCGGCGCGTAGCGGTTGATCCCGCTATCGCATGTGGCGAATGCGAGTTTTGCGTTGAAGGCAATCCTAACTTTTGCTCAAATATGCACTTTGCCGGGCATGGGGCTGATGATGGCGCGATGCGCGAGTGCATGGCATGGCCGGAGCATTTGATGTTCCCTCTGCCTGATGCAATCAACGATGCTGATGGCGTGATGCTTGAACCGCTGGGCGTGGCTATTCACGCGGTTGACCTTGGCCATATTCGTCCCGGCATGAGCGTGGCAATTTTCGGGAATGGCCCCATCGGGTTACTGACATTGCAAATGGCGCGCCTGGCCGGCGCTGCCGACTTGTTCGCGACCGAAGTATTACCCCATCGCATCGACGCAGCCCGGAATTACGGTGCTACGAACGTGATCAAGGCTGATGGCACAGAGGCTGCGCAGATTTTGTCTGCGACAAACAAGCGCGGTGTGGATGTGGCGTTTGAGTGCGCTGGCGAAAACGAGGCGGTTGAAGCAGCCGTCGCCGCGACCAAGCCCGGCGGAACCGTCGTCCTCGTCGGCATTCCATCTGAAGATCGCACCAGTTTCACGGCATCGGTGGCGCGCCGCAAAGGACTGACGATCCGGATGTCGCGCCGCATGAAACATACCTATCCGCGCGCGATCAAACTGGTTGAAAGAGGCATGATCGATGTGCGCTCGATGGTGACCCATCATTACCCGCTGGTCGACTCGATGAAAGGTTTTGATACAGCACTGCGCCGTGATGGACTGAAGGTTGTCATCGAACCATAGAGAAAAAGCGCTGAAGCAACGCCGCAACACACCTGGTTTCGGTGTTGCTTCAGTTTGACGGGGTGACGGGTTCAGATAGTCCTGCGGATATTCTGTCCAGTTTACCGTTCACCAATTGAAGCAACTGCGCCAGACTCTTAACGCCGAGCTTGGACATGATCTTCTTGCGGTGTACTTCAACCGTGCGGAAGCTGATGCCAAGGCGGAGGCCTGTGGTGCGATTGGTACTGCCGGCGACGATCAACTCCAGCACCTCGCGTTCGCGTATTGAGAGCGCTTTCAATGGATCATCGAACGCTGCGTTGGCCTCCACTCGATGCCACGCATCCATCAGCGATGAACTGATGCAAACACCACCATCGCGCACGAGTTGTAATCCTTTGAGGATTTCCTTGCCTGAATCAGTCTTTAACAGAAAGCCGCGCGCGCCTGCATTAAAGACGCTCTGCATCAAGACTTCATTACCCTCGGTGGCGAGTATCAATACTTTCAAATGCGGCATGCGTATTGAAATCTGGTGCAGTACTTCCTGGCCGCTCAGATAAGGTAAATTGATATCCATCATCACGATATCGGGGCGGTGTAATTCAACCAGGTGGATGCCCTGCAAACCGTCGCTTGCTTCACTCACACAGGCAAACTCACCATTTTGTGTCAGCAACATGCGTAACCCATTGCGCATGACTTCTTGAGGATCAACCAGAACAACACGCGTTTTGATGCTCGCCCTCTGTTGAGGCAACGCTTCAAACGGCAAAGCAATTTCAATGCGCGTGCCTTGCCCTGGTGCGGAGTTCAAGGAAAATTCTCCCTGAAGTGATTCCACCTGACGGCGAAGTTCTGGAAGCCCCAGCATCGTACCTTTTGGCGCGCCGCGATTCGACTCATTGTCAAAACCGCGGCCGTTATCCTCAATCGACAGGCGCAATTGCTTGACGCCAAAGTGCAAGCGAATGTTGATCTTTGTGGCGTCAGCATGTTGCAATGCATTGATGACGCTTTCCTGCAGTCCGCGATAGGCTATTGTTTCCACGTTAGTCGGCAGACGTTTGACAGTGCCTGCCACATGCAGGTTAATCGGGCAGTTGCTATTGTGGTTTAGTCGTTCAATATACTGTCGCGTGGTGGCGCTTAATCCGAGTTCCGCCAGCGCGCGTGCGCTGAGATCGATGCTCAATGTCTGCGTCAGGCTCTGGGTTTCGCGCAGCAGTTCCAAGCTATTCAGTAGCGTACTCTCTGCCACCTGACCGTTGGCCTCCATCCGCATTCGGTAAGTATTGGGCTGATTGGAACCCAGGCTGGTCAGAAGCGATTCGGTGTTTTTCTGCAATTCCACCAATTTTGAGCCAATCGTATCGTGTAATTGGCTCGCAATACGCTGGCGCTCCTTCTCCTGCGCATGTAGCACGCGCACACTCAACGCCTGGGCTTCTGCCTCACGCGCCTCCAATTCTGCCAGGGCGCGGCGCTGGTCGATGGCGGAGGCGATCAATGAGGCGTATAGCCCCAGCATGTGCATGTCGTCGCTGTCAAAGGTGACTCTTGCGGTATCGCCGACACTAATAGTCCCAATCAATCGGTCCTGCCAGATCAATGGCATGGCCGCAATTGAAGTCAGCCCGCGGTTGAGGTAAAAAGGAATTTGTCCTTCCAGGTTGGCGTAATCCCGCGTCTGCAGAGGTTTGTGCCATTGTGCGACCTTACCAGACAAGCCTTCACCAAGCGCGATGCGCGAACCGATGATCTCAGCGCCAAAACCGATGGCTGCAACAACGATCAAATGACTGTTGCCGTCATACAGCGTCAGACCAGATAGCTTGACATTGACCAGATCGCAGGCCCATTGCACGATCAACTCATATAATGTCGCCATGGTATTCGCGCTGGCCAGCGCCATACCAGCCTCATACAGACGAGTCAAAAGCGCTTCTTTGTGTCGGCTGGCATCAAACAACCGTGCGTTCTCTATGGCAACGGCTGTCTGATCGGCAAACACATGTAATCGTTTGACGTGACCTTCATTGAAGAATCCTGGCGTGGCGCTATCAAAATTGAGGAAGCCGATAGTCTGTCCCTTGATCGTGATGGGCGCGGCTGCGTACGACCGTATCCAGGATGAACCATCCCATGTGACCCAAGTTGGATGATTTTTTACATCTGAGATCACCAGGGGCAGACTAGTTTCAATCATATGTATGAAGTCCGGGTGATCATCGATCCGCATGCGCTGTTGTTTGATCCACTCGCTCAAACCACGCTCGCTGTAACCTCTCTGGCGGACAATGTAGGCTTCATAGGTCAAATTATCGATCAGCATGACGCTGCTGGCATCATGCGGCACCACACGGTCAACGTTGGCCAAAATGCGATCGAGCACTCCCTCAAAATCCAGCGTGCTATTCAATGCTGCAGCGCTGTCTCGCAGCGCTTCAGACAGTCGGCGCTGTTCAAGTTCGGCAGTTTCGGCCAGCTTGCGTTCTGTGATGTCGCGGCCTACGCTTTGTATGCCTGTCACAGTGCCTTGTTCATCACGGAGCACGCGATTCGTCCATTCCAGCCAGCGTATACTGCCGTCTGCTGCAAACGATTGATTTTCCCCGCGCGAAAAGCCTCCAGTGGCCGCCAGTTGCTCGAAATGCACCATCAATTCAATGGCTTGCGATTCTGGCAGTTGTAACGCCAGGTTCGACCCTACCAGTTCGTCGCGCGCCTGGTTAAAGAAACGGCAATAAGCGTCGTTGACGAATGTCAGGGTGCCATCGATGTGGAACCGGCAGATCAGTTCGCTCTGATCTTCCACAATGCCGCGATACCGTTCCTCGCTCTCGCGCAAGGCGGCCTCGGTCTGCTTCAGGTGATCAATATCCTGAAGTTGCGAGATAACGCAGAATGGTGCGCCATCCAGGTCGCGCACCAGCGAGGCGTTTAACAACACCCAGATCGGGTGCCCATCCTTGCGTAAGTAACGTTTTTCGTATTGGAAGAATGGAATTTGCCCGCTGATGAGTTGCAAGCCGAGTTGTATGTTTCCAGCGATATCGTCGGGGTGGGTAAACCGTTGGAAACCCTCGCCAAGTAATTCCGAGCTGTCGCACTGCAACATGGAACACAAAACGTGGTTGGCAGCCCGGCAACGCCCGTTCAGGTCGACCACTGCCATACCCACGGCGGCATATTCGAAGGCATTGTAGAAGCCTGCGCCTAGTACCTCTTCAATTTTTGCCCGGCTGATTATCGGGTTGACGCCACCGCCGGGCAGATACCCGGAACCATCCTTGTCCGCAGATAGTCTCAACCTGACAGATGAATCGAAGTCGGACATGATTGATTACAAGAGTCGGCTGCCCTGTGCACGCAAGCGCGTCACAATGGCTTTCACATCCTGCGTGCGGTGACGCGGACACACCAGTAAGGCATCGGGTGTATCGACAATCACCATGTCATCAAGTCCGATGGTGGCGATGATGCGCTCGCCGCCAAAGACCAGGGTGTTGTGCGTATCCAGTCCTACTGAATGCCCCACTACAGTATTGCCATTGGCGTCACGTGGCAGAATGTCGGCCAGCGCGGACCAGTCGCCGACGTCGCTCCACGCCAGGTCAGCGGGAATAACAGCCGCATGCGCTGTGCGCTCCATGACGGCCACGTCAATCGCTATATTCTCCATATCGGCCCAGTGGCGCAGCAGGGATGATTCCTCTGCCGGGCTTCCGATGGCAGCCCCAATCAACTTAAGCGGTGCGGCAACGCCTGGACAATGCGACTCAAGTTCGTTCAGCACCACATCGGCGCGCCATATAAACATGCCCGCATTCCAGTAGTACTCGCCGCTGTCGATATAGGCGCGCGCCCGTTCTTCATTAGGTTTTTCAACAAACCGGCGCACCTTGAACATCTGATAAGAATCTGCATCCTGCAATAACGCGCCCTTTTCAATATAGCCATAGCCCGTAGAGGGTTCAGTCGGTTGAATACCAATGGTCACCAGGTGGCCGTCACCCGCGGCGCGGTCACCAATGGTCAATACATCGCGCAACCGATCGGCGTGGTGAACGACATGGTCGGAACTCAGCACAGCCATAACGGCATTAGGATCGCGCCGGAGCATGTGCAGAGCGCCTAAACCGATGCAGGGTGCCGTGCCCTTGCCGGAAGGTTCTACGATGATGTTTTCGGCAGGAACGTCGGGCAATTGCTCTGCCACCATCTGGGCATATATGCTGCCTGTTGCGACGAAAATGTTTGATGGTGGTATCAGGGGCAAGACGCGATCGACAGTCTCCTGCAACATGGAGCGTGGTTGAGTCTCGCCGTCTTTGCGACTGAGTACCAGAAATTGTTTCGGCTTGCTGCTGCGACTATAGGGCCACAGCCGCGTTCCGCTGCCACCCGCCAGGACCAATGCGTACATCATTATTCAAACCTCCAGCAGCAGAAATCATAGCATCAATCGGAGTGCATGGGCAAGAGAAACGAAGTCGGAGGGATTTTCAGGTAAGCAGGTGGTGACGACGGGCGATGCTGATGGCTTCCACCCGACCATCGGCGCCCAGTTTAGAGAGAACGTTGCCAACGTGAAACGTAGCTGTGCGCTCCGAGATGCCGAGGCGCGCCGCAATCTCTTTGTTGCGCAGACCGGTGGCCATCAAGCTCAATACCTCTGCCTCGCGCAAAGTCAGCGGGGAGATGGGTAGATGGTGCTCAAGATGATGTTGGTCGTGTATCGCATCGCCATCCGGAGCGCCGGCCTCCAAGCCGCCGCCGGTATTCTCCGCATCCGTGTTGCTGATGGTTTGCATTACGGAATCGATCAGGTATTGTGCGATGCCAAGTTCACGGGCAGCGGGCGAGTCAGGGGGCACCAGATCGACGGCGCGCTGTGTGCGCTCCAGCGCGCTGCGCAGGATGTCATTGATAGCTTCGCGGGTGACTTCGTCCATATCTGTAGTGTATAGCGGGCAGGATAGGGACAAGTCAGGCTTCTTTGAGAAGTCTGACTTGTCCCTGCGAGATTAAACTTCAGGCTTGGGGGTCTGCACAGGCTTGGCCGGTTCGGCTTGTTGCCCTTCAGCCAGCGCACGCTTAAACACGTGGAACGCCGCGCCCATGGGCTGGTTCTGGATGCCCACCAGTTCCCATCCTTCTGCGCCAAGTGCGTTGAGGTAACGCCGTCCAAACGCCGTCATGCGCTCGCCGTCCTTGATCATGGTCTCGTCGCCTTCGACTGACACGCGGCCACGAAAATCCACATACGCCACTTTGTACTCGAATCTTTGATTTGCCATTTTTGTATCCTTTACCCACACGGGTCTATTGGGAAACAGGATACGTCAGCAAGCCCCGGCTTACACCGTCAGAACGTACAGGTGGGGATACAGGTTTTAGACAGTGAGCCGTGAAACGTGATCAGATGTCTGGTTGCGTTTCACGGCTCACTTTTAGCCGTGACGCTGCATGAACGCGTGGATGCGTTCGAGGGCGATTTCGATCTTCTCGTAGGATTGGGCGTAGGCCATGCGCACATAGCCTGCGCCGCCGGCGCCAAAGGCATTGCCGGGGACGACCGCAACATGCTCTTCAGCCAGCAGGGCATCAGCAAACTGATCATCATTCATGCCGGTGCGCGCCACTGAGGGGAAAGCATAGAAGGCGCCGCGCGGCTCGAAGCAGTCCAACCCCAGTGTGTTGCAGCCACTTACGATCAGCTTGCGGCGGCGGTCATACTCGGCCACCATGTGCTGCACGTATTCTTCGCCGTGCTGCAATGCATACAGGCCGGCAGCCTGCGCCGTGGTCGGTGCGGACATGATCGTGTATTGATGCACTTTACGCGCCGCCCCCAGCAGTTCTGGGGGAGCGGCCATATAGCCGATGCGCCACCCGGTCATGGCGTAGTCTTTGCTGAACCCGCCCAGCAGGATCGTGCGCTCACGCATGCCGGGTAGCGACGAGAAACAGACGTGATCGATGCCATAGACCAACCGATCATAGATTTCGTCGCTGATCACCAGCAGGTCATGCTTTTCGGCCACCGCGGCAATTTCAAGCATGCGCTCGCGTGTCATCACGGCGCCGGTTGGATTGTTCGGGTAACCGATCAAAATGGCTTTGGTGTGTGGCGTAATGCACGCCTCGATTTCGGAGCTGGTGACCTGAAAGTTATTCTCTACCTTAGTTGCGATCGACACCGGTGTGCCGCCTGCAAACACGACTTCGGCCGTATAGGCCACAAAGCATGGTTGTGGGACGATGACCTCATCGCCGGGATCAACGATAGCTGTCAGCGCCAGGTACAAAGCTTCGCTGACGCCTACCGTGATCAACAACTCATGTTCAGGGTGGTATGAGACGCCGTAGTGGGCTTGCAGATGCTCGCTCACGCCACGTCGCAATTCAATCGTACCCGAGTTGCTGGTATAGCGAGTTTCGCCACGTTTCAGCGAAGCAATACCTGCATCCATGATGGATGCAGGAGTCACAAAGTCCGGTTCACCAATACCCAGTGAAATGACATCAGGCATGGTGGCAGCAATGTCAAAGAATCGTCGTATGCCCGATGGCGGGACTGCATTTACACGTTGCGAAATATAGGATCTCATAGTATGTTCAATTATCAATCCGCATCAGATTCGACGACGCTGGAGTCGCCCACATTGAAGCGGCGTGTCCGCCCAACTAATACCGCGTCGCGGCCGATGAGTGAGTTAGTGAGGACGTGGCCGGCGACATAGGCGCCTGCATCAACCACGCTGTCGCTGACAATACTGCTCATAATCTGACATCCCTCGCCGATGGTAGCATGTGGGCCGATGACGCTGCGCTCGATTTTGGCGTTGGCTCCGATGTTCACAGGCGGGATGATCATCACGCTGCCGTTGTTGACCCACTGTGCGCTATTGTCCTGGCCATGCTCCAGCAGGTAGCGGTTGGTGGCCAGCACGGTATCTGGCTTGCCGCAGTCCATCCAAACGTCAACCGATTCCGGGCGCAGTTTGGCCCCGTGCTCGATCATCAGGTTGAAGGCGTCTGCCAGGAAGTACTCGTTCTTGGTCTTGATGTCGCGCTGGATCAGTTCGGCGCATGCGCTCATCAAGGCCTGGATATCCTTGACATAGTACATGCCGATAACGGCCTGGCGATTGCTCATATCGGAGGGTTTCTCGATAAAGCCTGTGATAAAGCCCTGTTCGTCCAGCTTGATAACGCCGAAACGACGCGGGTCTTCCACTTCTTTTACGTAGATCACGCCATCTGCTTTTTCTGTACTCAGCACGCCGAGTTTGGCATCTGCCAGCGTATCAACAAACACGATTATGGTGGGGCCTTGAACTAGTTCGCGCGCCAGCAGAATGGCGGGCGCCTGACCGTTCAACTCTTTCTGCTCCACATAGTGCGCCTTCAGTGTGGGATAAGCGCTCTTCACGTACTGGGCGATCTGTTCTCCCAGATATCCAACGATGAACACGACTTCCTCAAGTTGTTCGTTCACCAATGAGTCGAGAATATGTCCCAACAAAGGCTTGCCTGCGACGTTGATCAACGGCTTGGGCTTGCTGAAGGTAAGCGGGCGCAAACGTGTTCCGAAGCCAGCTAACGGAATAATGACATTCATCTGATTGCCTCCCTTAATGGTCTTAGCTTAACACCGGTTTGCGCATATGCCAACTCGTCTCATTCTGGTACGCGTCTGCAATCCGCAACAGGTTGATTTCGTCAAATGCTTTGCCCATCAACTGCAGTCCGATAGGTAGATTGGCTGCATCGAAGCCGCACGGAATGCTGATGCCGCAAATGCCAGCCAGGTTACATGGCAGTGTAAAGACATCGGCCAGGTACATTTGAATCGGGTCGTCTACTTTCTCTCCGATCTTGAAAGCTGTGGTGGGCGTAACGGGCGACGCAATGATATCCACTTCATCAAAGGCGCGCTCAAATTCCTGCTTGATGAGTGTGCGGACTTTTTGCGCGCGGATGTAGTAAGCGTCGTAATAGCCGGCGCTGAGGGCATAGGTGCCCAGCATGATGCGGCGCTTAACCTCGGCGCCGAAACCAGCGCCTCTGGTTTTGCCATAGGTATCGATGAGGTCATTGCCGGGGACGCGCAGGCCATAGCGGACGCCGTCGAATCGCGCCAGGTTCGCCGACGCTTCCGCAGGCGCGATCAGGTAGTACACCGGCAGTGCAACGTGTGTACTCGGCAGGCTGATCTCTTTGATGGTTGCGCCCATCTGGCGCAACTGTTCGATGCCCGCGCGCACAGCTGATGTAACTTCAGCCTGCATGCCATCGATGAAATATTCGCGCGGTACTCCGATGCGCAAGCCGGCGATGGAACCGTTCAAAGCTGCCGGGTAGTCGGCCACCGGTGTATCGACCGAAGTAGAATCCAGCGGGTCGCAGCCGGCTATGACGCTTAACACGATGGCGGCATCGCGCGCTGTCTTTGCCAGCACGCCAACGGTGTCGAGCGAAGATCCATAGGCAATAAGCCCATTGCGAGATACGCGGCCATAGGTGTCTTTGAGGCCAGTGATGCCGCACAATGCGGCCGGCTGGCGCACACTGCCGCCCGTATCGGTGCCGAGAGCTGCGCAACAGAGATCGGCGGCTACAGCCGCTGCGCTGCCGCCGGATGAGCCGCCAGGGACGCGCGTTTGATCCCATGGATTGCGCGTGACGCCGTAGCCTGAATTCTCGGTGGACGAACCCATCGCGAATTCATCGAGGTTGGTCTTGCCCAAAAACACGGCGCCCGCATCGCGTAATCGCTTGATGCTGGTGGCGTCCCATGTGGGCACGTAGTTTTCCAAAATGCGCGATCCGGCAGTGGTACGCAGTCCGCGCGTGCTCAAAACGTCCTTGATGGCAATAGGCACGCCTAGAAGCGGGGTGTCGTCGCCACGGGCCATGCGTGCATCAGCGGCTAGCGCCTGCGCCAGCGCTTCGTCATCATTGACCGTGATATAGGCGTTTAGTGTCGGGTTTAACTCGTGAATGCGGGTGAGGAATACGCGGGTGATTTCAACTGAGCTGAACTGCCGCGCGCGCAACCCTTCTCTGGCTTGCTGGATGGTGAGAGTGCAGAATGTCATGCGTCCCTATCTTCAAATGTAGCCTGCACCTCGAAACTGATTCCGTCGGTGCGCGGTGCGTTCTTGAGAGCGTCATCGCGCTCGATGCTGAGGCTGGGCAAGTCGTCCTGTCGCATGATATTGTGCGCAGCAAGAACTGTAGCTGTCGGAGGGATACCTTCAACATCGATACTGGCCAGTTCAACCGCATAATCGAGCACCGCAGAGAGTTGTTGCGCGTAGCGCGCTTTCTCTTCTTCAGTCAACGACAGGCGCCCCAGCAGCGCAATATGTTCGACTTCTTCGGCAGTTAGGTGCGCCATATTATGGATTCGCGCTTTCCAGTTCAGCCGTGCTGATCGAGCGTGGTGCAGTAATCTTGGGTGGTTCGATCAACGGTGGTTCAATGTCGCCGCCCATATTGGTTTGGCCCTTCATAAACGCGCCCTCGTTCAACAACAGTGAGTTAACGTTCAGGTCGCCCCATAGCTTACCGCTTCCTGTGATTTCCACCCGGTTCGCAGTGACATTACCTCTGAGTGAGCCGGATACAACCACGTTATAAGCCTGTACTTCGGCGATTACCTTGGCAGAGTCGGCGATGATCAGGTTGCCGGTTGTTTGAATCTGCCCTTCGAATATACCTTCGATGCGAATGCCGCCATCACTCTGCAGCATGCCATTGATGCGACAATTAGGGCCGATCACAGTCTCAATTTTCGGGGCCGGGACACCCGAAGGTGTGCCGGGATGCTGCAAAGACGCCCCATACTGATTTGGTGAGCCGACTGGCTGGCTTTGCTGTGGGGCAGGCTTTTCTCGTCCAAACATTAAGACAACTCCTTATCAAGGTTCATGATGTGGTACAAAGTTTTGTGGGCATAATACGCCAGCAACATTAACGGTTCTGATCATTTGCCTGGGCGGTAGCGTCTGGCGCTGGAGTGGCGGTGCTCATGTCTCCTGTCACAAATTCTTCCCACCAGACTTTGTGCGACTTGGTAGGGTCCTGCATACTAGGCGGTACAACCACAACCTCACCCGGCTTGGCCAGGCGAACTTGTTCACGCGCATAGCGCTCGGTGAAAGCGTCGCTCTTGGCATAAGCGAGGGCAGATCGTAATTGCGACAGGGTGTTTTCTTCTTTTTGAATCAGGTTTGTTCGAGCTTGCACTTCGGTTGCCATTTTGGATTCGCCCTGCAGTCTGCCAATGAAGTTAACCACCAGTGGCAGGGTAAGCAAAATCATCACTACCGAAGCCCAAGTTAACATTCGGGCAGCGGGAGAGGGGGCTTGATCATTGGATGGCGGTGCTGCTGATCTCATGTATGACCTGGATTTGGTACAACGACAAAGTCGTGCCCTTGTAATGAAGATAATGCCGAAGCGGGGATTTGAACCCCGATGAGCGTAAGCCCACTACGCCCTGAACGTAGCGCGTCTGCCAATTCCGCCACTTCGGCTCTGTCAACCGGTTCGGGACACTTCAGAGTGACACTTCCCGAACACGTTGCGATATTATACCAAACTTCCGAAACTACGCCAATCAATCTCCAATCTCTATTTTCCACCATCATCATTTCGCTACACACGTCGTAAACGTGAACGCGTACAATGCCGTGCCTCTGCCGTAGACGTCCAGACGCAGTTCGTGTTCTTCAAAGGCAGGATTGCTCACCAACCGCGTCATGCGCGGGCGCGCGGGTGTGACGGTGGCGGCATCGTCCACATAGCGCACGTCTGCACCAGCGTTGGCGCCGGGCAAGGTCAAGCCGTCCTGAGTGATGGTAATGCGCGGTTTACTCACATTGGTGTCGGCTGCGCCGATCAGTAGCGCGCCCTGCAGTCCTAGCATCAACTCAACAGGATCACCGGTCGGCGATAGCACCAGGTTGACATCCTTGGCGCGGTAGCGCAGGGCGATATGCCCATGCGTGCCGGCCAATTCGAGATATTCGCCGTGCGCGCGCCATGCACCCTGCAGATAGAACTTGTTGGCCACATGTTCGCCGCGGTCGATATAGATGGCTACGCCTTGTTCAGCGAATCCTTCCTCATTGCCGATCTCGCCACGCTCCGCGCCGCAATAGAGCTCCGGCGACGGGCGATAGCACATTGCGCCGGGCCGGTCTTCTTCGTGCATGGGAATGGTCAGGGGCTGTGGGCGAAACCCGGTGGGATCAGCCTGATGTAACGCACCCTGGATGGCCAGTTCTGTCGCCAGGTACTCGCCTTCGCCCATGTGCTGATAGCGAATGTAGCCTTGCGCATCGATGAGGAATTTCGACGGCCAGCCCTGGTTGCTGAAAGCCTGCCATATCTCGTAATCATTGTCTTGCACGACTGGATACGTGATGCCGAATTCTGCCATGGCGCGCTCCACCTGGCGCGCTTCATGGGCAAATTGAAACTCCGGCGCATGCACGCCGATGGTAACCAATCCGCGGTCACGGTATTTGCGATCCCATTCCACCACATAGGGCAACGTATGGACGCAATTCACGCACGAGTATTCCCAGAAGTCCACCAGAACGCACTTACCGCGCAATTCGCGCAATGACAACGCTTTGGAATTGAGCCAGCGCGCGCCAATAGGAAATTCCGGCGCATGCACCAATTGTTGATCGAGCATGTTCAGATTATAGGTCGGCGCTACTGAAAATCCCGTCGATGAAATCGCAATACCCGCGCCGGCCACACTCCCTCGTCCACATATCAATGGATTTGCGAATTCGCTTCAAACACGCCACGATCTCGTCGATCGATTTGGCTGATGGACTGGTCATGGTGAGGTCTTCGCCATCGCCGTCAAGCATCTCCAGTGATTGACGTCCGAGATCAAATTCGCACATGATTCGCGCCGCGTCATGCAACTCCTGCGCGATGGGGCTGAGCTTAATCGTCGGCGCATTGCTCTTTTTGACTCGGTCTGGTATTCTCGAATCAAAGCTTCGACGCCGGCGCGGACGTCATAATCAAGGACTCTGGCTTGCTCTCGAATGACGCCAAGCAAGGCGATTTCGATATGTTGCAGCACGTCAAGATACTCTTCTTCAAAATCGACCACACGTTGATTTTACTGTTATTGTGGGAGTCCAATAACACAAATATCTTCAGCGGCCTCTCACGATACAATAGGCTGCGAGGTACAAAACAGATGAATTGGAAAACGCGTGTCCTGCTCGCGGGTGGATTCTTTGGACTCCTGGTCGGTGTTGCATCGGCATTTGTATATATTCGCACGATTACGGCTGAACAGGGTGACAAAAACGACGTTGCTCTTCCACCCGTAAAACCCACCGATGTACTCCCGATCGTGATTACGGCAGTTGGCTTGCTGCGCACGATCGCCGGCCTGGGCTCGCGCGAATAATCGAAACCTCGCCAAGAATTGTCACAATTTCATACGAATGACCGTGAAAGTCCAGGGCTTTTATGGATATGTTCTGATTCGTCGTCATTCATGTTGGTTCACGTGAATTCGTGGATAGTTTTTGGTTTGCAGATTTTTCGGAAGCGTGGTATGGTTTAGCTATCTTTAATTCAGGAGGTGTGCATATGAGTTCGGTTCAACGTGCTGCGTTTAACGCGTCTGCTATGTGCGCCCACCTGACAGTTGATTACACAGCGTAATCGCTGATCTTGAACGAGTGACCTTTTAGGCCACGGGTGAACGCACAACCACCCGTGGCCTTTTTTATTGGTTGTTGGCCGCGGGACGCCAGGCGCGTTCCTCGCAGCCTTTTTTCCCAAACCGTATACCTCTGTATCCCAGACGGATTTTATTTTCAACGCGCCATGTGCGCATCAAAACACAAGGAGAGAAACGATGGAAAGAGTTTTTGTTAACCAGGCGACGCTGAATGGTTTGATGTGTGAGTTAGTGATTGTAAATTCGAGAGAAAACAGCCATGTCTTTAGAAGTAGATATTGCCATTGACAATGATGATGACCTGAGTGGACGGCCAGCGCACAGCAGGCGCGCGAATCGCGCGGGCGATACCCGCCACAAAAACAAGTCGCGGCGCGCCAATGCGCATGCGATTGCCGAACTACTCGAACACGACGACAAGACCGGCGCCGTGGCGATGGGCGCGGGCAGTGGTTTCGCGCCGACTTTCAACGCATCGCGCCATGAGCGACGTTGGATCATCGATTCACTGGGAGGGTTCCACGAGAACCATCAGATCATGGATGTCGTGGCGCAGGTGAAGGGCGGTAAGGAGGCAACGGTGTACTGTTGCTCCGCCGGCCCGGCCTTTGGCGTGGATTATCTTGCGGCCAAGGTCTATCGACCGCGCATGTTCCGCAACCTGAGCAATGATGCGGCCTATCGCGAGGGCAGCGGGCCTGTGGATCAACAGGGCAAGCAACTCAAACGCAAGCGCGAGCTGCGCGCCGTGGCAGGCAAGACCAGTTTCGGGCTTGAAGTGCTGCATGGGTCGTGGCTCTTTAACGAGTACCGCACCATGACGGCGTTGTACGAGGCGGGCGCATTGGTGCCGAAACCCTACGCGTTTGGCGAGAACGCGATCCTGATGGAATACATGGGCGAGCCGTTCGCGCCTGCGCCGACGCTTGATCAAGTGGAGTTGCCGCGCGAGGAGGCGAAACCTCTCTTCGATGCGTTGATCGACAGCGTGCGCATCATGCTGGCAAACAATCGCGTGCATGGCGACCTGTCGGCTTTTAACGTGTTGTACTGGGAGGGCGAGGTGCGCATCATCGACTTCCCGCAGGCCGTGGACCCGCTGTTCAACCCGGGCGCGTGGCAGTTCTTCAACCGTGATGTCAAGCGTTTGTGCCAGTACTTCTACCGATATGGCATACGTCCCAACGCCAATGAACTGGCAGCCAGTTTGTGGTCAACGCAAATCCCCGGCGACGCCAACGATATTCAGCGCGAATTGCTGGCGCGTGTTGAGGTTGGGGAGATGAGAAGATGAGCAGAGGAGCAGCCGGAGGTTTACACCTGGTTGCAATTTCCCGGCTACCACGGGACTTTGTCTCTTTCAAGTGGGATAGCAACCCGATAGTGTTATCTACATTCGGTGAAGTCAATATATTCTATCGAAAGGAGATAACAAATGAGTTCAGCAATCGCGGTTCAAGCCGGTACGTCTCCGGCATTCTCACCTATGCGCCGGGACGCGTGGTTATTGATCGCCACCTTTTTTCTGTGGGTGATGACCTTCCTGTCTCTCGCACCTCTTCTCGGTTCCGGAGGCCCACCACAGATTCCCCAAACTGCTGCTGAAGCCGTGCAGCAAATAGACGGACATCGAGCGGGAAACATAATTGTGAACATCATTGGCAATGTTGCCTTTATGGTGGGGGTTCTGCCTCTGATCAACATTGGCCGGCAAAACAGGACATCTCAATCGAAGAGATTGGCAACACTCAGTGTCATTGCTGCGGTCGCCGCGTTGGTCGTTCTCGTGTTTCATTCCTACCTTCGTGGCAGTTTGTCATTGGCCTATCCACCCAATTATCTCCCGATGGCAGATCGTGTTGAACTCTATGCTAATAATACGCTGTCCAATATCGCGATGATTGTTTGGACAGGCGCTATCGCTTTGACCGGCGTAAGCCTTGCGCGTCAAAATGTGCTTAAGCGTACTGGCTGGGTTGTTGCTGTGCTGGGCGTGATTCTGGCGCTTCTTATGACAGTAGCAGGCTTTGGTATTCCCTTTGTGCCTGCGCTACTGAGCACGGCTCTTGGAGTTGGTTTGCTGTTACGCAAATGAGTTGATAGTGCACGCTGGCAGATACTTTATCTGTCAGCGTGTATCATGATTGCTGAGAGATATGGGAATGCAAACGGTGCCACGTTCACAAGTACTGGGGCTGACTTCGGTAATTCTCCTGCGCCTGGCTACTGTAGTGGTTGGTGTGGTGATGCTTGTTCTGGCATCTATTGGCACAGTCATTCTCTATACTCGCCTTCAGCATGCATGCTCTGCACCGCTTGAAACTTGCGCGCTGACCATGCAACTGTTACCGAGTAATCTTGCCGGTATAGATAATCCGGACACATTGCTCCAATTCCATGCACTCTGGCAGGTCGGGCTGAATGTGGTCGGGCGCGGAACTTTCTGGATACTGGCGCTCTTAATCCTTCGATATCGCTCGCGAGAAATAATGGGCCTGGTAACCACATTGTGGCTCTTCACCTATGGCGCGCCTTTTGATCTGTTTGCCACTGCCTCGGAATACCCATTTTTATTCGCGCCGATTGGAATTCTCCTTGCCCTGAATACCGGGTGCTTTGGCCTCTTTCTGATTCTGTTTCCACGCGGCAAGTTCCAGCCTCGTTGGAGTATGGTAGTTGCGGTTCTGTGGGGTTTCTATGCTCTGATGCAGCTTTCCCCAGTATTAAGGCAGCTACTAACGCAAACTGATCAGTATCGCGAACTTGCCATTAATGTGGTGCTCTTCAGTTGCACTGTCGTGCTGCACATTGATCGCTATCGCAAAATCTCTAATAGTACTGAGCGCCGGCAGACGAAGTGGGTCGTGCTTGGAGTACTGGTCTGGTGGAGTGTATCGCTATTGACGCGTTGGTTTGTAGCCGCCACCTACGTGCCAACAGCACCGCTGACCGCGTTGTATTACCTTACTGGCCTTGGATTTCTTCTTGCCGCGCTTGTGTTGCCTTTAACAGTGGGCATAGCAATACTTCGCCACGGGTTGTTCGATATTGACTTGATCATTAACCGCGCTCTGGTCTATGGCGCGCTGACAACATTTGTCGTTGGTGCTTACGTTTCAATTGTCATTGCAGTTGGCACATTGTTGCGCGCGCAGGAAAGCCTCCTTCTATCACTGATTGCAACCGGCGTGGTCGCGATTGCATTCAATCCACTGCGCGAACGTCTGCAGCGTGGCGCTAATCGCCTACTGTATGGACGGCGAGACGAACCTTATGCTGTAGTGACGCACTTTGGCAGGCAAATGGAATCGAGCCAGTCCGGCGGAGATGTGTTGCAAGTGATCGCACAGACCATTGGACAGACGTTGAAGCTGCCCTATGTGCGTCTGGAAACATATGATGAGCGGCGGTGGCAGGCGGAATATTACGAGTCGTTTTCTAAGCCAGATATGTTCGCTATTGAACAGCTGGCTGGATTTTCACTCAACTATAACGGTGCTCAGCTTGGTGTGTTGCAGGTTGCGCCACGCAGGGGTGAGCAGTTGAATAACGCGGATCACATGCTTCTTCATGATCTCGCGCGGCAGGCTGGAATTGCAGTACATTCAGCTCAGGCTAGCGCTGATCTGCAACGTGCGCGCGAGCGCATTGTCACTGCACGCGAAGAAGAACGTCGCCGAATCCGGCGTGATCTACATGATGGACTGGGGCCACAGTTAGCGTCGCAGAGCTTGAAGCTAGAGACTGCGCGTGATTTCATTTCCGATCAACCGGAACGCGCCCAGACGTTGTTGAACGAATTGATTGTTTTGTCGCAGAAAATGATGGGCGACATTCGCCAACTGGTGTATGCCTTGCGCCCCCCTGCTCTGGACGACCTGGGCTTGATCGGCGCATTGCGTGAGGTTCTATCGCGTGATATTCCTCCGAATCTACAAGTAGAGTTTATAGCCCCCGACCATTTGCCGCTATTGCCTGCGGCAGTGGAAGTGGCGGTGTATCGCATCGCACAGGAAGCAATCACCAATGTGGTTAAGCACGCGAAGGCGACGCACTGTACCGTTTTTGTCGCGATGGTGGCGCAGCATGTTCAACATGACGACATTATTCTGGAAGTATGCGATGACGGTATTGGCGTGGCAGTGGATGCCCGTATGGGCGTAGGTATGTATTCAATGCGCGAGCGTGTCGAAGAACTTGGTGGAACGTTGATCATCACACCGAATCAGCCACATGGGACAAAAGTACAGGCAGTCTTGCTGGTCACTGCCACAAAAGGTCAATGATGGATCATACGACGATTTTGCTGGCAGACGATAGCGCTGAATTCAGAGGCGGTTTGTTGGGTATGCTGCAAACCACATCGGATCTGCAAGTGGTGGGAGAAGCTGCAGATGGCGAACAAGCGATTCTCATTGCTTTGCAGCAGCAGCCCGATGTCGTGTTGATGGACATTAACATGCCGCGTCTGAATGGCATTCAGGCGACACAGAGGATTCTGCACACCAGCCCACATATTGCCGTACTAATGTTAACGATGTTCGACGATGATGATTCTGTATTTGCCGCTATGCGCAGCGGCGCGCGGGGCTATCTGCTTAAAGGGGCATTAAAAGCGGAAATACTGCGCGCTATTCGCGCTGTCAGCAGTGGCGAGGTCATCTTTGGCGCAGCCGTGGCAGGGCGCATGATGCACTATTTTGCGCAATACCAGCATGTTGTTTCGCCCATTTTCCCGGAACTCACTGAGCGTGAACGACAGATTTTGTCTCTGATGACGAAACACCTTTCGAACACCTCTATTGCCAGTCAACTGAGTGTGAGTGAAAAGACGATTCGGAATAATGTGTCGAATATCCTGAACAAGCTCCAGGTGATAGATCGCGCCCAGGCAGTGGTTAAGGCGCGTGATGCAGGGCTTGTTTGAGATTGTACGACATATCCTGAGTTGTTCGTTTAAGCTATCCACACAGCCGTTATCCATGGAACGAATATCAACTGTTGAATCGTTGATAATAGCGTTGAGGCACAGCCAAATGACACAAACACAACTTGAGCAAGCCGAATTTGCAGATAATCCAGAACCTCGCTGCGCCGTGGTTCTGTTGCTGGACACGTCCGGCTCGATGCATGGCAAAGCGATTGCTGAACTGAATGATGGGTTGAAAGAATTTGACAAAGCGATGAAGGCGGACCCGCTCGCAGCACTGCGCGTTGAGGTCGCCGTCATCACCTTTGGCGGTAGTGTGCGCGTGTTGAACGTGGCAACTGAAGGCAGCCGCGAAATTCCAGCGGACGCCGAACAGGCTTTTGTCATCGCCGATAGTTTTCACCCGCCGACGCTCTCTGCCAATGGTGAGACGCCAATGGGTGCTGCGGCGCTGCGCGCGCTTGCGTTGGTACGCGATCGCAAGGAAGTGTATAAGCGCAATGCGGTGGATTATTTCCGCCCGTGGATCTTCTTGATCACCGATGGTAACCCCACGGATGCCGGCTGGGAGGCCGTGGCTGATCAGGTGAAGGCCGAGGAACTGCGCAAGGGCGCGTTATTCTATGCAGTTGGCGTGGAGAATGCCGACATGAAAACACTGGCGCGCTTCTCGGATCAGCGTGCACCCCTCAAACTCAAAGGATTAGCCTTCCGCGAACTCTTCCGCTGGCTATCAAAGAGCCTGACTGCCGTTGCGCAGTCCCGCCCCGGCGAACAAGCCCCACTTCCACCCGTCGGCTGGGCGCAAGTGGACACTTCGCACTGAAGCGTGATGCGTAAAACGTGAATGACTCACATGCAGAGTAGGAATACCAGCAAGCGCATAAAGGTTTTCAGACAATCAGTCGTCGGCATATACCCAATGCCAATACACAGGTTCATGTCCTATTTCCGATCACGTTTCATTCAGGCCTATTCGTGGATAAATCTGTTTTCCGAGTGACTGGCGCATCGGTGCAGGGAACGTCGCACGTGAGTGGCGGTGTGCCCTGCCAGGATGCGCATGGCGTGCGCCAGTTGCCTACCGGTGAGTGGTTGATTGCCGTCGCAGATGGCGCGGGGTCGGCTTCGCGTTCTGCGGAGGGAGCAGCGATTGCAGTGGATCACGCACTGTTGGCCCTCGCAGTGACCGTGCACGCGATGTATTCGACGGATGCGCAACCTGTTGATGAAGCCACATGGCGCGTGACGATGGACGTGTGTTTTGGCGTGGCGCGTGAAGCTATCGTTAAACACATTGAGCAGGTGAAGGCAGCCGGTGAGGAAGTCACCTTGCGAGACTACGCCACGACCCTGATCTGCGCCGTGCTTGTGCCTGGGACGTTGTGCGTGGCGCAAGTTGGCGATGGCTTTGCCGTGGCGCAGGATACGGGTGGGCGATTATTCACTGCCGCGCCACCGCAGCGGGGTGAATATGCCAATGAGGCCTACTTCATCACCATGGCACAAGCTGCCGACCTGGTGGCGATACAAGTGATCGACGCCGACATTGCAGCGTTGGCGGTCAGCACCGATGGTTTGTTGCGGCTCGCGCTGAAGTTACCCTCTTACGAGCCGCATGCGCCGTTCTTCAAACCGTTATTCGACTTTGCCGCGTCTGCGGATGATACCGCTCATGCACACCTGGTCGACTTTCTGAATTCGCCGCGCGTGTGCGCACGGACGGATGACGACAAGACGCTGGTGCTGGCTGCCCTTACATTGCATCCACCAGCTTGAGTGGCTGAGCGTACCCAGCGGCTGCGCGAAATCATCGGCGCGCAGAGCGGATTGCGATTATTGGTGCACAATGTTGCGGAATGCTATCCACGGCTATCCACAGGCATCCACAGATTGGGGGGCACTTATCCACAGTTATCGCGCTAAAATCGCGCTCGAAGCTGGGTTTCGCCACTTTTTATCCACCGTACATGGCCTATTTGTCAACAGGCACCCTTTTGGGCTTGCTTTCATGTACGGCTAAAAACCATGAAAATGAATGCCCCGGTGGCGTTATTCCGTCCAGTATTTCGCGCCTGGCAGGCTGCCATCCATGACGTAGCCGCCGTCAATCGTGAGTACCTGGCCGGTCATGTAGCGTGATTCGTCGCAGGCGAGAAAGACGACGCCGGCAGCGATCCACTCGGGTTGCGCGATCTCCTTCATCGGCACGCGCTGGAACAACGCTTCCTTGACGGAATCGGTGTACATTGGCGTGGTCAATTCGCTATAAGTTGCACCTGGCGCGACGCAGTTGACGTTGACCTTGTACGGCGCGAGTTCGGTCGCCATGGTGCGCGAGAACGCTTCGATGCCGCCCTTGGCCGCGGTGTACGGGCCCGCTGACGGCTCGGACAAAGTGGCATGGATCGACGACATGTTGATGATGCGCCCGCCCTGCTTCTGGGCGATCAACACCTTGGCGACCGCGCGCGAGCAATAGAACACGCTCGATAGGTTGTTGCGGATCAGGCGATTCCACGTGTCGTCGCTGACCTCCCAGAACGAGCCGTCGGAAATGATGGCTGCGTTGTTGACGAGGATATGCACCCCACCGAATGCCGCGACTGCCTGCGCCACCATGCTGTCGACCTGGGCGCTATCGCCGACGTCGCATTTGACCGCGATGGACTTGCGTCCCAATGCGCGAATCTCAGCCGCGACAGCTTCCGCCTTCGCCATCTGCACATCGGCGATGGCGACATTCGCGCCCTCGTTTGCTAACGCAATCGCAATCGCCTTACCAATCCCTGCTGCGCCACCGGTCACGATGGCGTTCTTGTTTGCTAATCTCATAATGCCCTCCTGTGATGATTCGCATTGTACGACTGGACGGTAAAACCACAGCACAATGGCGGACGATGATTTTATCGCGGTTGCTGAGATGAGTTTTGAACAATATGATGCTCGTGAGGCCACCAGCACACGGAATACTATGCGCCAGACTTGTACGTTACATTGGGAGTCTGGCCTCTGTTCAACTCAATGCTGTTGAGACCATCCTGAAACTCTGGTTGGGTTTTATGTAGACACAAATCTGGTCACGCAGGCAATGGCTCGTGGCCTGAGACCCTCGCAGCGAAGCCGTTTCAGCTTCGATAGCCAGACTATCCTGCGCGTGCAATGACCGTTAGTCCGCACTCGCAGAATAGTCTGAACTCTTTGTCCGTTTCCGTGTCTTCCGACTATTCCGTGGTCAAACCCGAAATCTGCGCAGCTTATTCCGCCAGAATTCGGTCCACCACCTGTTGCCGATATTCCGGCGAGAGCATCTTGAAGTAGGCGCTATAGCCAGTCACGCGCACGACAAGGTCGGGGTATTTCTCCGGATCGGCATGCGCTTCGAGCACCTGCTCCTTCGAAATCACGTTGATGTTGATCAGCGTGCCGCCCTGAGCGTTGTGCGTCTTGATCATCGCCTCGATGGATTCGATGCCGCCGTATTCCTGTGCCAGGTGCTTGTCAAAGTCGATCTGCAGCGGGGCGCTGTTGCCCCAACCGGGCTGTACTGCCGTCACCGCATTCGACTTGGCCGTGGGTGAGGCTGTGCCGCCGGGCATGAAACCGGGGTCGGGATCGACGCTGTGCGAGATGGCGTCGCCAGCATGCCGACCGTTCGGCGTGGCCGTGAGTTCCTTGCCAATACTAATCACGTCGCCGTGTGAGAACAAGCCCGGGATGACCGTGAAGCCCTTGGCCGTGGGCGTGCCGCGCACCAGGTGCACATACGTCTCCCCAATCCGCTTGGCCCACCAGTCGGCGCGCGAATTGCCGGTGCCAAACCGTGCGATATTCTTCATCATCAGGCGTACATTTTCGCCCGCCTTCTGCACCACGGGATCGCTGCTGTCGCGCCCATAATCATTCGCCAGCCAGTATGCCAGGTCGTTCCACGAAATCCGCTTCTCTTTCGCCACACGCTGTTCGATAGCTGCAAACGAGTCTGCGACTGTCGCCAGCCCGACGCCGTCGAAGGTCAGGCGATAGATGTCCACGCCGCCCGCCGACACGTCAAGCCCGCGCTCGATTGGTCCGTGGCAGAACAGGTTGAGCACGATCTCGATATGGTTGGCCGCATGGTGATCCATGTGCCAGTCGAAACCCTGCTTCATCACATCGACCGATACGCCCAGATGCGCCGCGTAGCGATCCCAGAGCGCCTCCATGCTGGGTGACACGGATGTATCGGCCATCATGTCTTCAAAGGCCAGCAGGAACGGCTTTGTCAAACACTGGCGCGTGCAGTCCTGGATCGGGTATTCGATCCCGGGCAGGCATGTCCAGTTGCAACCGACCTTGGCGCGCATGCGAGCGAGTTGAATCGGCACGCCATTGCGGGCATAGCCTTCGTCCAGGCCTTTCGAGCACGAGTAGCACACGCCGGTGCCATCTTCGAACAGGTATTGCACCGCGCGGCGTAGCAGTTCGGGGTTGCCCTTGTCATGTACGCGCAAAGCGATGTTGGACGGAATCTTCAAACGGTGCGTGGCTTCGAGGATCAGGAACGATATCGGGCTGGTCAAATCGCGAGCGCCGTCGGGCGTGGGGCCGCCGATCTGCGAGTAATGCGTGTCGTTGAAGATCAGGCTGGTCAGAAACCAAACTGCTTCTTCGTCATCGACGATCCGCCCCGCGGCCAAGTCGGCCTCGTAAAACGGTCGCAGCAGTTCATCAAGCTGACCGAGCGCGCCGCCCCGCCCCCACATGCGATCGATGCACTGGAACCACGCCAGGAACTGGCAGGCCTCGCGCAAGGTGCGTGGTGCGCCTTCGATCAGCCACGCGTTCATCTCGGCCATGCTCAGCAGGTTGGCGCGAATTTCGGGATCAGTTTCGACAGCGGCCATCTCGTGCGCCTTGGCCACGTGGCGCTTGATCCAGTCCTGCACGCCCAGCACGAGGTTCTCCTCGGCGTCGAGGAAATCCGTATTGTCGGGCCGGTTAAGCTCGCGCGATTCGCGAATCTTCTTCAACAATCCGCCCCAGCCCAGGTCGAGTCCGATTTTCATATCTGGCCCGAGATGGTTCTGCGCACCGATGCCAGGACGCAGGTTGTATTTCTTGTGCAGCGGGCGTAGATGTTCGGGGCGATCTTCGGGCTTCCACCCGCCGACGCCGGGGACATAGGTGATCCATGCGCCGGCCAGAGCGCTTTGCGGGTGAATGATCACCGGGTGCACGTCCAGCCATTCGCGAAAATTATCGCCGATGCTGCGCGCGCCATAGCATCCGCCTGACGGGTGATTCGACTTCGGCGTGAAGGGAATCGGCTCGGGCCACGGGATGCGCCCGTCGTCGTCTACATTGAAATAGCCTGTTTGTTCAAGCTTCTGCGCAGTGTGCTCCATCTTGATTTTGTTGAGCACATCGGTGCGTTGTTGATATTTGTTGTTCTGGTTCATGGTGAGTCCCATCCCGGCCATGCGGCCTGTACGATTTGCTGTCGCAAATATAAGACCAATCCATCTGCGATGCAAAGTCGTTAGTATGGTTGGTATGCTAAAAAGGCCCTCCCAAAGCACACAGAAGAACGAAGCGTCCGTTCCTGACTTGGTGACTTTGGTGAGAGCTATTCCTTAAAGCCAATTTCCTTCCAGATTTTGCGCGCGTAACGGATGGCAGCGGCGCTGGGTTTGATGTGCCCCTTGATGCTGGCCGGCGGCTGGCCTGCCCCGGCGTCTTCGGGGAAGGGCGACCAGTGATCCTCTGCGTAGGCTTCGCGTTGCTTCTTGTCACGCAGATCGGGCACGGGAAAAGAGGCGCCGTTCTGAAGGGCGCTGCGCCATGCCAGGATGCCGACGATCGACATCGCCACGCCGCGGTAGACATCAAGGTAGGGCGGCTTGCCGGTGCGGATCGCGTCGGCGAAATAGTGTGTGGTGAAGTAATCGCCGCCGCCATGACCGGTGCGTGCAGCTTCCTGCGCCCATGTTGGGAAGTCAGGCAGGAACGTGCGCTCGGTAACTTCGTCGGGGCGCAGGTCCCATGGATCGTGCGCGATGCGAAGTTGCCCTGGGCCCCAGTAGCCCGGCCCGCGCGTGTGTTCCATCAACCCATGTGTGCCGTGAATGCGATACCAGATGCTGTGTCCCGGCACGCCTGTCTGAAACAACTTAAACACGGCGCCGTTGTTCATGCGACACAGGATGACCGCGCCCAGATCACTGCGGCGCGGGCTGAGTGGCGCAAATCCATCCGGGACCTCGATCGATAGCGCGTTGACTGCTACCGGCCACGTATCAGTTGCGCTCATCAACGGCGCCAGCGCGTGCGTGCAGTAATAGGTCGTCGGCAGGTTATTGCGCCAGTGATTCAATCCCGGTGAAATTCGCATCACGTCGCCCAGTTCCATCGGGTGGTTGTACTCGCCGTCGGCATACAGGGCGTCGCCGATCTCGCCGTTCTGGTAGAGACGGCGCATTTCCATGTTGGCGGCTGTATAGGGATAGTTCTCAGCGAACATGTAAATCTTGCCGCTCTTTTCCACTTCGCGGATCAAGGCTACGCCTTCGGCCAATGTCTTGCACGCCGACGTTTCGCTCATGACGTGCTTGCCCGCGCGTAGTGCCTTGATTGCAAACGGCGCGTGCTGATGGAAGTAGTTCGCTGTAATGACGGCGTCCATGTCATGCCCTAGAAACTGGTCGTAGTCAGTATATGTGGCCACGCCCAGTTCGTCGCCCACTTTATGCAGGCGCTCCTCCCATGTGTCGCAGATGGCGACCAATTGCATACCGGCATGCGGCGCCTGTCGCATGAACGACTGTCCTCGACCAACGCCGATCACGCCTACGCGGATCGGTTTTGCAGCCTCTTTTTGCTTTGCCATAGGGTTAAACCTCCGTCCGAATGCCGCTCGTGCCCATGCCCGAGCGCACGTGTGCTGTGCAACTGTCTATCCTACCGGACTTTGGGAAATCGTTTAGCTGGATTCAATGCAGCTCGCGGCGCGGATGATCTGATCCTATTTTTCGCATGACGCATAATAAAGTGCTAACCACAAAGGAGAACAATGACAAGTATGAACAAGATGCAGCGCTTTATGGCTGCGATAAATGGCGAACCCGTCGATCATCTACCGGTGAGTATATGGCTTCACTTTGCGACAGAGCACCTGTCGAGTGAGGAAACGGCGCGCGCCCATCTGCGCTACATGGCCGCATACGACTGGGACTATTTGAAGGCGATGAATGACTATCGCTATCCGTTGCCTTCGGGCCAGAACGTCACCTGCGAAGCCGACTTGCTGGGGTTCAAACCGCTGCCCATGAACGAACCTGCCTTTGCTAAACAACTGGCATGTCTGCGTATCCTGCGCAGCGAACTTGGCCCCGATGTGCCTATCGTGGAGACGCTGTTCAATCCATTGCAGACGCTGGTGCGCGGCGCAGGCGCCAGTGCTGCTCAGCTGGTATTCGACCACCCCGCAGCCGGCCACGCCATGCTGGAAGCGATCACCCAGACCTTTTGCGAGTACGTCGTTGCATGCAAAGCGCTTGGCGTCACCGGGCTGTTCTACTCGATCAACGGTGCCAGCCGCGCTGACGCGGGTGGATTAACGGCTGAACAGTTCGCTGAGTTCGTTGCGCCATACGATGTGCGCATCCTGCAGGCCGCGGCAGGCATGGTTCGCATCGCCCACGTGCACGGCCTCAACCTCGAATTCAACCGCACACTGCATTACCCAGTGGAAGCCTTCAGCTGGTCGCATCATCAGACTGCGCCATCGCTGGCCGAAGCACGCAAGCTGACCCAAGCGGCGTTAATCGGCGGTATCAATGAAAGTGCCATCGCCAAACAATCGGTGGACGAAATCAGCGCCGACATTGCTTCTGCCGTGCGTGAAGCCGGCGCGCGCAAACTGTTGATCGGGCCGGGCTGCACCGTGCCTCCCGACGCCCCATACCGACTGCAGATGGCAGCGCGGCGCACTGCACACCAAATCGAGGTATAAACAGGGTCATATCCGAACGACGGGAGTGGATGTGATGTTGAATAACTACGAACATGTATCGAACGACACGATCAATGAGTGGGTTGAGCAGTTCCATCAAGATGGTTACCTGTTCCTGCCCGAGTGCCTGACCCAGGACCTGTGCGCCGAATTGCGCGCCGATCTTGACCGTGAACTGGCAGGGCTGGAACGCAGCCACATGGGTAACGATGATACAAACGACGCGATTCGGTTGCGCGTGAGGTTGTTTGAGAACAGCTGCGCCAACCTCAGCCTGTTTGATATGGACCCTATCGCGAAGTTTGCTGAAGCCTTGATCGCGCCGAACTGTCACGTGGTACACAACAACTCATTCATCACCCGTGATGGCGGCGGGATCAGCACCTGGCATCAGGATGATCCCGCTCATTATCTGGTGACGCACGGCGAACGCCCGACGAATGTGCGCCTGCCAGTGTTGTTTTTCACCGCCAACTACTACCTCACCGATGTGACCGAGCGCAAACATGGCGGAACAGAAGTGATTCCGGGATCACACTTGTTTGGCGCGCCCACACCAAAAAACCTGGATGAGACGCACTACGCCGATATGGCCGTGCCTTGCCTGGGGAAGGCGGGCAGCGTGGTGATGTTTAACAACCAGGTGTGGCATCGCGGTGGACCCAACCAAAGCGACCGAGTACGGTACATCACCCAGGTCACTTATGGCCGGCGCATGATCAACCACATGTACTATCCATTCATGAACTACAACATGCCGGAGCACGTTTACAAAGACGCCAACCCCCGCCTGCGCCGCCTGTTGGGCTTTCTTGAACACGGCCCGTACGGATAAACCGGTTTAGTTGTAAATTGGGGGATGGACAATCGCCCATATTCGATGTATAATGGTAGTAGGCGGATACTCATAATAACGAGTGTATTGTTCGGTGTGTAGTTTGAGTGATCGTGCCTAAATCTTTCAGGGAATGGTCCGGGAGTTGGAGGATATGAAAAATCCACCAAAGCTTTCTTGACATTGCCGCTGGTGTGCTGTCGATCATGAGGAGTGGCCTTTCTGGTTCACTTCCGTTCTTAAGGGCAGCAAGGATCCAGAAGAACACCATCCATACTGATACTTCGCGTTTGATTTCGGTTACGGGTTATGTTTCAGTGTCATGGTGACTGAGCACAAAGTTCTGAATAGGTAAGACTGGCTTGTTCTCGCTTAGGAGATCGGAGGTCAGTGAACTTCCATACACCAGCAAAGTAACACATATTTCCTGTTCAAGTGTGACTTTATGCAAGAAGAGGCGAGTACCTACTCGCCTCTTCGCGTCTACAGGAACCGGTTATTCGACAGTCTTTTGATCATTACTTTGTATTGCTGCCCCTGAATGCCTTTACTGCCTCGACGAGAGCCTTGCGCGCCTGATTCAGGCTTTGCGCGAGTTCTTTCTGTTTTGCGCCTGTGCCAGTCACGGTGGTTTTCGCTGCGGGTGCGTCAGTGACCTTACCATCGGTGAACCCCGCATGGGCATCCAGAATACTGCCGGCAGCCGTATGCAATGTCTGCGCCTTGGTCACCGCATCTTTATAATTGGTCAAGGCAGTTACCAAGCCATCCACTACTTTGCCGTCTGCGCTAGCTTTGTCGATCAGTGTTTGTGTTCTGGAAATGACCATGCTGGTGCCTTCCAGTCGTTTGCTCTGGCGATCCTGAACCCGCTGCTCAAGATTGAACACGCGAACCAGCCCCTTTCCCTGAACCGGCGCTTGGCCTGCACCTGGCGCGCCGGCAGCTTGCCGGTTCTGTGTCGGCGGAGTGCCTGTTTGCGCCTGTGCAATGAGTACAGGGGTGACAGCCATACCGCCAACCAATGCGATCACCACGGCACTACTGGCCACCATCTTCTTGACAAGGTTCGAACTAAACATTTGATTGCTCCTTTATCTTCTGCGTCAGAGTGAATCTGTGTGCTTCTGACAAAGGCTATGATGCGCCGGGAATGTAATGCCGGTATGGCACAGGTGTAAAAACGCGGTAAAGTGGTTACAGCTTGACGATGCCCTGCCGCACGGCCTTGATCACCACCTGTGTGCGGTCATTGGCGTGCAACTTCTCCATGATGCTGCTGACATAGTTTTTGACGGTGCCTTCGCTGAGATACAGCTTCAACGCGATATCTTTGTTGCCTAGTCCCTGCGCAATCAATGTAAGGACTTCGGTCTCGCGGTCGGTCAAGGCTTCCATGTCTGGCTCATCGATTCCCGGCGCATGTCGTGTCGCGTGCGGCGCTGGCGGTGGACCACTCATGCGACGAAACTCAGACATCACTTTGCGCGCAATGGTGGGATCCAGCTGCGACTCGCCCCGATGCACGGCGCGGATGGCATTCGCCAGATCATCGGTGCCGGCGTCTTTCAGCAGGTACGCTTGCGCACCTGCGCGAATGCCTTCAAACACCCAATCGTCGATGTCATACGTTGTCAGAATGATGACTTGCGCAATGCCGGCGGCGCCGGCATCTTCTGGGGTCTTTTTTGCGCCCTTGGCTTCGTCGCGTTTCGATTCCTGGCCCATCGCCCGGTACTCCTGGCCTGTTGTTCCGGCAGGCGCCAGTTCACTCGTAATGGCGCGCGTAGCCTGAATGCCGTTCATGCGAGGCATCTTTACATCCATCAGCACGACATCCGGGCGCAATTCGCGCGCCATCCTGACGGCCTCTTCGCCATTCTCAGCCTGTCCAACAGTGACGATGTCTTCCAGGTTGTCGAGAATGACGGCCAATCCCTGTCGAATAATTTCCTGATCGTCGGCAATCAGGACTCTGATCTTATTCATTGTAGGTGGCACAACGGATGCTGCGCTAGACACATTATCATCCCGATATCATCGAGCCACGGTGATGTTGCCTAATGGCACACTGTCTGCGCCATCTACCGTCAACAGACGAAGGCCGTCGCTCTCGCGGAAAAGGCCTACTTCAAGCGTGTATTGGCTCTTGGTCATAGGCGGCACTGCAATGGCGCGCCGATCAGCTACTGGCATGCCGGGAGTCCATGTGAAACTGGGCGCCATTCCATTCACGGCGTCGCCGTCATTTTGTGCCGCCAATTCACCACGGTCTGTCATGAGATGGACAAAGATCAGATAATGATCTGGGATCGGCTTCAAGGCAGTCCACGTCAGCGCAACGGGCACTGAGTCGCCGCCGCGAATCGCCACATTCACTGGCGAATACTGTAATGAGATCAAATCACCAAAGACAATTGTTGAGGAGATCGCCTGCATGGATGTCACCGGCATAGTTGGCGATGTCGCATCTAGAAGGGGCCTCATCGCGCCGGCGCGTTTCAAAGCCCTGTCAGTGGCACCCATATCAAACAATACCGCAGTCGTGGTTCCGGCGGTGAAGCGTTGAACGTAAGCTGCATTCTGCTTCAGCCACTGGTTCGACAAGGTATCAGGGGCATCTGGATTGCGCAGGAAATTCATGCTCCAGACGCGCGCATGCTTTTTCGCGATAGGCGCCACCTGCGCATCAATGGTGGCAGGGCTGTACGACTCCATGTACCACGTCATGGCTGCATTGGTCTCCGGCGCATAACTGTCAAACATCCCTTCCATCCAGATGTAGGTGCCCAGCGCTGCATCCCCCGGTTGAATGTAGGGGCGCATCTGGGCAATCAGTGGGCGGTAGTCATCTGCAGCATCGATGGGGGCGCGATAGAACACCGCAGAGCCAAAGATCATGACGCACATGGCCAGAATGGCGGGTATGAAGCGCAAGGCGGGCTTCATGCGATGCGCGACATCAGGCAGAACGCAACCTGCTACCAGAGCGAACAGGCTGGGTAAGGCATAGACCAGAAAACGCGGGAAGAAAAAGGTGACGCGCTGTTGCATCACGATGGCTCCGGCCAGCGGGACGAGGAACGCCGTGCCAAACCAGAATGCGGACCGGCGCGACACGGCACCTTGCGTTTCACTTGCATGCCACAATCTCACCGCGCCAACAATCGCCAAAACGAACACGAGCACGCCGCACAAGCGTTGCGGCAGTGTATCGACAAATTGCCCGGCGCTCATCTCGGCCAGGATTCTGGGAAACAGATCCAGCGGCGATGCCGGGTTAAACTTGGTGGAAGAACGCGCTGTGCTGATCTGCAATGACGTTGCCATGAGCGCTAGCCAGATTCCGATGGGGAGTATTGCCAATGCCTGCCCCACTGCGCCGCGGATCAGTGAAACGATGAAGCGTGAAGCGTGATCCGGGCTTCTAACCTGTGCTTCTTGCTTCCTGCTAGCGCGCCTTGTCTGGGGATTCCTACTGAGAAGGTATTCGTCCAACTGCATGCCGAAAAACCATAGCCACTGCATTGGCAACAGCAGCAATACGTAATAGTGGGTGCTGAGAGCGAGTGCTGTGGCGACAACGTAGGTGATAAAAACGCCTGCTTTGCGCATGCGTGACCGCTGTTGCTTCAGGCGATCAGGCGAGACTAACGTGGTCCATATCAACCACGATACCGCCGCTAGCCCCGCGCCCATGGCGTAGCCCTTGGCCTGTTGCGCGTAATCGATGGCATACGGCGAAACCGCAATCAGCGCCGCCGCGAAAAGAGCTGCTGTTTGCTGTAGTTGCATGCGCCGCAGTAGACGGTACAGCCCGGCGACCATCAACAGGCTGAATCCGACTGACAGCAAGCGAATCGAAACTGCTGACGGGCCTGCCAGCGCCATCCACACGCCCATTGCCATGCGATGACCAGGCGGGTCGTTGTCGAAAGTGGCGCGCGATAAGGCCAGAATCTGTGCGGGGGTGTTCTGGCCGAATGTGACATTGATACCCTCATCGAAGTGCAGTGGGCGCCGATCGAGGTCGATGACGCGCAGCACAAACGCTGCCAGCACCAGTGCGGTGGCCAGCCACAAGGCCTTGGTGCGTGCTGATGCACCACGCCTATCAGATTGCGCCTGATGACGTGAGGCAGGCACTGAATCAGGCATGGGTATCAGGCGCTCCAGAAGCAGGCAGAGGAATGACACGCGAGTCTGCACCTGCAGCGGCCTGTGTTTCGGCGACCGACTCGTCATGGGCGGGCGCATCCAGATCAGCAACGGAATAGCGATTTGTGCTCTGCTCGCGGATGCGATACAACGTGTCCTCGATCAAACGGCGGTTTTCGCGAATGCGATCAGCGATGATACCGGTAATGACCAGCAGCAAACCGATCACAAGACTTACCATGCCGGCGACGAGTGACTGGATGCGACCAATAAACTGGCCGCCCTGTTCGGCTGCTAATACGATCAGGCGAATAACAAGTACTGTGCCGAACACCAGAAAAGGAGCCGCTAATACTAGAAAAGTCTTGAGCGGCTCATACGTCGTGTAGGTGCGCATCAGAATGGTGGCTTGCTGGCTCATAAAATGCAGCATGCCCTTGTGCAACCGCGACGGACGGGGTGTTTCATAGGCTCGTATCGGCACATAAAGCACTGCCAGACCCAGTTTGCCGGCCTGAATCAGCGTTTGAACGGTGTATGAGAAAAGCGCGGTGGGGTAAATGTGCAACGCGGCATCGCGCGAATAAGCCCGGAAGCCCGATACGGCATCCGGCACATCCAACCCTGCTGCCGCCTGCACCACGCGACTGCCCAGCCACTGAAACAGGCGCTTGGCAGGTGAAAAGTGCGACATCTTTTGTGTCTGCCGGTCGCCGATCACGATATCGGCGCGTTGTTCGATGATCGGCTGTACCAGTTTCCCGATGTCAGCAGCTTCGTATTGCCCATCGGCATCGGTGTGAACGATGATGTCAGCGCCATACGACAGACATGTGTCGATGCCCGTCTGAAATGCGCGCGCGATACCCTTGTTGGCGTGGTGACTGATCACAATGTCAGCGCCAGCATTCGTGGCCACCTGCACCGTCTTATCGGTGGAACCATCGTTGACTACCACGACATGCACTGACGCAATGCCATCCAGATGGCGCGGGATGTCGTGGATCACTTTACCGATGGTTTCCTCTTCATTCAGCGCGCATATCTGCACGAATAAATGCAGCGGCTTGCGCTTGACGTGGGCCCCGCTCATATTCGGAACCGGAGGCGGTGCATGGTGTTGTCCCTGAGTGCTCATCGCTTTCCTCCAGCTTCAAAAGCCTCTGCCGCAGGTTCTCGCGAGTCCGAAGTACCTGCTGGCAGGTAGCCGGCGCGCTTACCTTTGGCCTGATCGTTGGTCAGCGAAAGCCATGCCGGCAATCCGCATACGGCCGATGTCAGGATAATCAGTGTGTTCACAGCAAATCCGCTGCTGATCGCCAGTGATGTCGAAAATCCAATCAGAGTAAATCCGGCTGTCCAGCCTACTTCATGGGCTCCCCAGCCGCCGATGGATGAAAATGGTACAGCCTTGGACAAAATGCCGAAAGTGGAGCCAAGAATGGATTGATCGAGGCTTACATCAATGCCCAGACTGCGAATTAACAGAAAAATCCATCCGAAAACCAGCAGCCAGATGACCAGCGAAGTCAATACCACGCCCGCATAAATGCGCGGGGCGCGCAACTGCTTGAATGCATCGGCTGCGCGCTGGCCTTCGACTTCGAGAAAGGTAATCAGTTTCGCGCTGCGCGTCAGTTTGACGATGGCGATAAACAGGCGAACAAAGTACCCGCCTAGCCATGGCAACAACGCTGTAACAATGACCGTGCCTCCCAGCGCCACCGACACGACCCACAAGACCAGCGAAGAGGCCGCGGCCCCGGTGATGATGGCGGCAAACACAAAGATGACCGCAACCAGCATCGTGTCGAACACGCGCATGATGATCATGACAGCCGAACTGGTGCCCCAGCTCAGTCCAAGTCGCTCATGCGCTGCCCAGACAAAGATCGGTTCACCGGCGCGCGCGGGCAGCACGTTATTGCCAAAACTAGACGCCAGCGTCGGCGATAACAAAGCCCATGTATCAGAGAACGGACGGTCACAGATCTGCGCCACGCGCCATGCCCGGATGACGTTGGTGAGCATGTAAACGACCGCTCCCAGCGCCACGCCCGGCAGGTTGACGCGCACAAAGAGATCCACCAGCGTCTGCAGCGATATCTGAGCCAGCAGAAAAGCGACAAGCGCAAGGGCAACAGCCCATGTCAAAATGGTTTTCCAACGTACTGCTTTCAAATCGCAGCTATTATCCTACGAAATCGCACTCCCGGAATTTCCCGAGGTTCACGAAAGTGTGATTTCTTTGACATAGGTAATACTGACTGTCGTCCCAGAGCCGATGATACTGTCGATACGCAGATGAGCGCCAATGAGTTCGGCGCGCTCACGCATCCCGCGCAAACCAAAACGCTCATCATCCAGCGCAGCAGCATCAAAACCAACACCATCATCCTTGACGCGCAACGTCAGGGCGCGCTCCGGCAGCGGTGTATGTTCCATGGATACACTTACCCGTGAGGCATTGGCATGCCGTTCGACGTTGTTCAACGCCTCTTGCACAATCCGGAATAGCGTTTCAGCGTGAATTTTGTCCAATTGCGGGTCATCGCCTTGTCGGTCGAAACTTACCTGAAGATCAGTGCGTTGACCCAGCAGTTCAACTTGCCGTTGCAGTGCGGAAGTAAGTCCAAGGTCTTCGACGATGTTGGCGCGCAGATCGCCGATGGCGGCGCGAGCATCAGTCAGCCCCTGTTTGGCGACTTGCTGCACACGCGCCAGTTCGCGCCGCGCGCCAACAGGGTCTTTTTCCAGCAGCGTATCCACTACTTTGGTCTGCACCACCAATCCTGCCAGTGTATGCGCCAGCGTGTCGTGCAAATCGCGCGCCAGCCGCACGCGTTCACGCGAGGTGGCCAGTTGTTCGCGCACCAGCGCCTGCTCGGCCAGCTTACGATTGGCCATATGGATTTCGGCCTGTTCAGCGCGCTGTTGATCTGCCAGTGTGGCTACAAAGTAGGTCGTGATGATGACCACCATCGCCTGCGCCCCGATAGCGCCAACATTCAACCGCCATTGCATAAACTCGGGTGTTGTCGTGGATATCGTGGCCACCAGGCTCATCAGAATGGTGAATGCAGCCCAGCGTAATGCACTACGCCGTCCATCAATCCAACCGCCGAGTATGGCCGGGATGGCAATAAACAACAGCGGGCCATTCAGGGGCAGGCGCATCAAGAACCACTCTGCCGGGAAGCCCACGTTGCGGCGGAAAAACTCGCCCGCGTCCATGCCGGTGGCTGCCGCGATAAGTTGCAGCCCCATCCGGCTGATGATGGCTTCGAGCGCCTCGGCCACGATGGCGGCCACCAGCAATCCTTTGACGAAATGGACGCTGCTCCAGCCACGCAATGGCGCGATCAAGACTAACAAAAGCAGCGCGAGTGACGGCACAATTGCAGCCAACTCGATCAGGGCAGGGGCTGTCATCGGAAGGAAGGTGAGCACCACCAGCGTCCCGACGATTGACGTCGCAATGCGCAACATCAAGGTCAGGCGGATCAGCCCGATGACCTGTTTCATACCCGTCAGCCGTTGGGGCTGGGGCGCGTCGGCGTTATGGGCGTCCAATGGTGCGGTTGTCATCAGGTTGATCTAGCGGTTCTGCTGCAGGGGCGAAGCATTGCCAATGACGTCAAGGCTAACATGGTTTTGTGCGGCAATGCTTCGCCCGTACCATCGTTGCGTATTCCGCAGGGGTGAAGCATTGCCAATGACGTCGGGGTAAACGTGATTTTGTGTGGCAATGCTTCGCCCCTACAACTTAAAATGTGACACGTGACTGGGTTACTCGTACCGCAACGCTTCAACCGGCTCAAGCCGACTGGCGCGCCATGCCGGGTAGAACCCGAACAGAACGCCAATAAAGACAGAGACCGTAAAGGCCAGCAACATCGAACTGGGTTGAACCTGCGGCGTGATGCTGGTCTGCACTGCGTTGATGATGGTCACCAGAGCCACCGCAAGCAGAATTCCGAGGATACCGGCCGACATGGTCACTGTTAACGCTTCGATCAGGAACTGCAACTGAATGGCAAATGGCTGCGCGCCGATGGCCTTGCGGACGCCGATTTCGCGCGTGCGCTCAGTGACACTCACCAGCATGATGTTCATGATGCCGATGCCACCGACCAGCAGCGAGATGGCGCCAATCGCGCCGAGGAACGCAGTCAGCGTGCCGACGACCGTGTTCAGGGTCGCCACAAGCGAAGCCTGATCGAAGATGCGGAAGTCATCCGGCGCGCCGATCAGGATATTGTGTCGCTGCCGGAGGACAACCGCGATTTCGGTCAGCGCGGCTGAACTGCGATCTGCCGATACGGCTTCCACCGTGATGCTATTCACGGACTTCAATCCACCGTTGCGGTTCACAAACAGCTTCTCAGCAGCCACCGTCAAAGGCACGAATGCGCTGTCGTCTGTGCCGCCAAAGCCGGCGCCACCCTTCTTCTCAAGAATGCCGACAATGCGGAAAGGCACCGAACCAATCAGGAAAGTCTGACCCATGGCGTCCTGACCGGGGAACAGGTTGTCCGCAAGGGTGGGGCCGACAACCGCCACGCGCAAGCGTTGATCGACATCGGCCTGAGTGAATGAAGCGCCGCGCGCGATGGTGACGTTCTTCATCACGAAGTATTCGGGGGTTGTCCCCTGAATCTCGGGAGAGTCCTTGTTGATACCGGCGGAAACTGTTGCGCCGCCCTGCACCACTGATACCACCCGCTTCGCATCCGGCACATTCAGCTTGTCGGCGATAGCTGCTGCATCGTCGATAGTCAAACGCGCGCCCGTGACCTGGCGGTTCGCGTTGATAGTCAACTGGTTTGAACCCATGGACGTGATCTGACTGTCAATGGAGGCTTGCACGCCTGCACCCAGCGCGAGCAGGGTGACGACCGCCGCCACGCCGATGATGACGCCAAGCATCGTCAATGCCGTGCGCAGCTTGTTCGAATTCAAGCTCTCGATGGCAGTCTGTATTAGCTCTAGAAAACTCATATCTTTCTCCTATACAAGCACAGGTGTGACCATGCTGTTACACCACACCACGGGCTTTTTCGGCTTTGGCTTTCTTCTTCTTCGGCTGACGGGTCAATGTGCCCACCACGATCCCGTATGCTGCGAGGTGAAGCACAATCAGCGTAGCTGGAACCTCGTAGGGCGACGTCACGCGCGTCGTTGCTGAACGCGTGCCGCTGCCAAAGGCGCCGCCAATACCGATTGGGCCACGGAACTGTCCGCCGGCGGCATTCCCGCCACGCGCAGTGTTGCCGGTCGTTGTACCTGTTGCTGTGCCGCCCTGGGCATTAGCACCCGTTGCGGTGCGCTGGCTGGCAGCAATGAACGCAATGGGGTTGATAAGTCCTGTCGCGAGAGCAATATCGGGCACAAATGACACCACCAACGCGATCACGGCGATCAGCCGGAAGAGCCAGACCGGACGTTTGGCGAACCGATTGACCAGCGCATAGGCCACGACGCCGAGGAGTGTGGCGACGGCTGTAAAGATCGCCACGATCGGGATTTGCAGGATGGGCGAACGCAGGCTGAGCAACAGGGCAATAACCTGGCTGAGGACAACATTGGCCACCACCGCCAGGACAATGCCCAGCGCGCCCTGTGTGGCAAGCCGTTTGAAGGGAATAGGCCCTTCAAATCGGACTTTCTTTTTCTTGGCGCCCTTCGCGTTCAATTCCTCGACCACCACATCCTGCGATGCAGCCACCAGGCTTTCCTCAGGCTCGGGAATGGGTGCGACCTGGCGCGTGATGAGGATTTCCTTGCCGTCTTTGTCCTTCTGCCGCGAGACATCGCTCTCGATGCGGCCGTCACGAAT
>CAIQQO010000156.1 GCA_903873965.1 uncultured bacterium | reverse complement strand
CGCGGCTATCCGGTGCAGTGGACTTGCTCAGCGCCTGAGCCACGAGTTCCTGGTATTGCACCAGGTACTCTTCGTAGTCGTAGTAAACGCTATAGCACTCTTGCTTGGTGTACTGCCCCGGTACGCCTTTTGCATCCAGGCTGGTCATCTGATGCTGCAGGTTGTCCAGTGTGGATTCTTCGCGCACGATGCTCGCGATAGTATCCTGTTCCGCCTGTTGCGACGCGGCGGTGGTCGAGAGTGTCTGGCGGGCCGCACTCAACGAAGACACGGCGCGCGGCATCGGGTTGGTGTAAACGAGCATCGAGTAGCTGAACACCAGCAACAGCACCATCGTCAAAGCCAGCGAGTATTGCGGTTTGAGCAACCCATTGAGTGACTGCATGAAGCCGACTTTCCGGCGCGGCGCACTTCTGACCGTCTCGTTCATGACCCGCTGCCGGATGGCCTGCAGAGTACGGTTGTCTGGCTCAAGCCGTCGCAGCGTTACCAATTCACCCACTACATCTTTATCATCCATACATCTTTCTCAATGAGCCAAGCGCTCGATGAACCATCACCCGCACCGTGCCCTCCGGTTTTTTAAGCAACTGGGCAATTTCCTGGGTAGACAATTCATCAATATAAAACATCAACAGGATATCCCTCACCTCTGGTTTCAAGGTCTGAAGTTTCTTGTGCACATCACTCATAGCCTCGCGAACATCGATTTCCTTCTCGATCGAATCGAATCTGGTCAGTAACCGTTCGTCTGTAATCTCGATGGAAACAATTTCCTTACTCTTATTCTTTCGGTACTCGTCTATGACCAGGCCATGGGCGATGGTGTAGAGCAATGCTCGGTCGTTGTTGATCACATTCTCGGCCTTGAATTTGTGCCAGAATTTGATGAACACCTCCGAGGTCAAATCTTCCGCTGCTTCATAACTTGACAGCCGCAGGTAGGCAAACCGGAAGATATCTTTCGAGTATTTCGTGAATATCTGTTCAAAGGCAAGTTCTTTATCAGATAAAGTCATATAGAAGCCGTGATGTGCAACAAAACGTTACATTATTTTCCTGTTGATGTAGTGGGACGTACTCGCATCACCCGCCCACGCAGTGACTGTCCCAGCGTGACCATCATGTCGCCGTGGGTTTGCCACAGGCGCAGCAGCGCCGGCAAGCAGAATACACCCATACCTATGAATACCGCCAACCCGACCAGCGGCGTGCGCCACAAGACGACATTGACGATGCTTTCACTCAGCCAGGTCATGATATAGATGTACACCGGCAGGCTTGTCCAGATTGTAGAGCGTAATGGGCGCGCCAGGTGGCGTGTCATACCCCCGGAACGGCCTGATAGTCGATCGATCAGGGCATCCAGTCCGCGCAGCATCGGGCGCGCAGGCGCCTGCTGCCGCGCCGTGACGATCAGCCAGAAAAGATAGATGGCAAACGCGGTGACCAGCCATCCGGCGAAATTGCTGAGCGGAATGCCAAAATACTCCCCTCCGTTTTGCCACGTCCAGTTGCCATCGCTGACCATGCGCGGGTCCAGGCTGAGATCCCACGCGGTCATGGCGGCCGCGGCGGTGCCTGCCAGCAGCACGCGCGCATAGCGTGAAAGGTTCAGGGGAGTGGGGACACTGGACTGGGAAGTGTGGGGGAAGAGCAGTTTCGTGGTTTCAAAGGCCGGATACAGCATCATCAGCCACGCCAACGGCACCACCAGCGGAACCAGCCCCAGCACTTTCACGCCCAGGTTGTCGCTATAGGCATACTGGCCATACAAAGCGCCCGTGGCCACGCCGACCAGTTCGGCCGCGAGCGTGATGCTGAAAGCGCCTGCAGCCATAATGGCAGCGCGGCGCAATCCATGCGACTCGACCATGTGCACGAGTGAGGTGGCGCACATCAGCACGACTGTCAGCACGGTAAGGAACGCGATCAGTTCCGTCTGATTGGTCAGGCGCAGAATGCCATACGTCATCATCACCGACAAATAGATAGCGAGCAGGATGGGGCTGAACTGTAAGCCGCGACTCGCAGCGATGGCATCTGACCGAGTATGCTCAGGTAAGTCGTTGGGTGCGAGGCGTTTTATTCGGTACATGGGCGCTGCAAACGTCGCACCCGCAGGTACACACCCGGTATGCGCGCCAGCTTGGCGACCGTGCTTAAATGCGCCCGCCGGGTGAAGACATCAAAACCATTCGACATGATGCGTTCCATGATAGCCTGAGATAGCGAAATGGCGGCGCCCACGGCCAGCCGTCCTTCCGGTTTCAGATAGACAATGCCGCCCCAGTCGTTGTCATACAGCGCGCGCGTACGCTTAATCTCGAAGCGCATCAGGCTGCAGAAGTTGTGGTTGATGGTGTGATTGCGCAGGTCGCTCTCGCTGTAGTTGAAGCGCCGCATGTCTTCCAACGGCAGATAGATGCGCCCGCGCGTCAAATCTTCGCCCACGTCACGCAGGATGTTGGTCAGTTGCAACGCGATGCCGAGGTTGATCGCCGCGTCGCGCGCTTTTTTCAGTGCGTCCGGCTGATCGGTGATTGTGCCGATGATGTGCATACTGACCAGACCGACGGTGCTGGCGACGCGATAGCAGTACGTACTCAGCTCTTCGAAAGTCTCATAACGGTGGATGCGCAGGTCCATTTCACAGCCATCGATCAGTTCTTCGATGTATTGTTGCGGCACGCCATGGCGGTCGCGCGCATCTGCCCACGCTGACAAGATGGGATTGGTCTGGTAGGCGGCCGGCAGGCGACACTGTGAGCGCCATTGGCCGAGGGTACTCGGGTGGCCGAGAGTACTCGGGTGGCCGAGAGTACTCGGGTGGCCGAGAGTACTCGGGTGGCCAAGACCACTGAACTCGCCCGCCCCTATGCTGCTGGCTGCGGTTGCCGAGGGCAAGTCGACCATATCGTCTGTGGCGCGGCAGAACGCATAAAACGCGCGAATGGCGCGGCGGATCGGTTCAGGCAGAAAGCCGGTGCTGATGAAAAATGACTTGGAATACTCGCGTGTAACGTTCGCGCACAGCGTATAGGCATCGTCAAGATTGACCTTGCCTTCGAAGCTGTGAGTATTCAGTTCTAAACCTTGGATCATGTGTTACGCTACCGTTTTATCGTGCTACGCACTACATTGCGGTGATACTCACCCGCCAATTTCACACCCGGACTGTGTCCGTGTCAAATGACTCAGCTACTTTCCAAAAGACCGATCTACCTGCATAAACTCCATACGGGTGTTGCGTTTGTCTAACTGTACCCAATTGTAAGCGTCAAGTCAATATGTGAGAGGGAGGGAAGGAAAGGGACTAGGGAACAGTAAGAAACTGACTCCGAATCTCTGTCCCCTAATCTCTCTTCCCCGCCCTCTATTACGGGGAAGGGTGCCACGACAAACCGCGGTCGCGCGCGATCAGCGCTTTGGCGGCGCGATTACCGCTGCGGCAGGCGCCCTCCATGCTGTCGTAAAATTTTTGCAGTGTATAACCCCCTGCCAGAAACAGGTTGCTCACAGGCGATGCCTGCGACACGCGATACTGATCCAGGCCCGGCAACGGGCCGTACACCGACTGCGGCACCTTCACGATGGTGCTCTTGATGATGCGCGCCTCTTTTGAGGCATCCGGGAACACATCGCACACGTTAGCCCACACTTTCGCCACGATATCGTCATCGCTCAGGTTCATCAACGCGTCAGCCGGCGCCACGACAAACTGAAAGCGCGACCCGCGTTGCGCCATGCCCGCGTCATTGAAATCTCTGTACTCAGGCGTCGTGTTGGCCATGTCGGCATACACCGGAATCATGCCATCCGGCGAGAACAGGCAATTGTCGATGTGCGAAACCTGCTTATCGGTCCACAGATGCGCCGTAATGACCGGCACGCCGTTGAGCTTGTCCAGCCCGGCAAAATAGGGCTGTGATTTGATCTCGGCGGGGATCAGCCGTTTCAGGTTGTGAATCGGCAGCGCCAGCACAAAATGGTCGGCCGTAATGCGCTTCAGTGCGCCATCGTCGCTTCCAGCTTCGGCGTCATGGAGGTGCAACGCCTCGACGCGCGACCCATCGGCGCTCAGCTCAATGCGCTCTACCTTCGCATTGCCATGGATGCGCCCGCCGTGGCGGGTGATGAACTCGGCCATTGGGCCGATCAGGTGCTGTTGCGGCGATCCCCGCAGGAACCCGATGCGGCTGGCGTTGTTCTCGCGCAGGAAAATGCCGATCACTTCCAGCACAATGCGCGCCGAGATGCGGTCGGCCGGCAAAAACTTGAGCGCCAGTGTCATCGGGATGAACATCTTGCTGAACATGCGCTGATCGATGCCCATCATGTCATTCCACTGCTTGTAGGTCTTGCCATCTTGTGCGGCAAAATAAGCCGTCGATCCAAACAGCATCGGGTACAGGGCGCGGATCAGCGTCAGTTTCTCGCGCCATGAAAAGAACTGGTTCTCGAAGGCAGCCGGCAGCAGGTGAAACGGGCTGGGCAGCTGGCGCGTGCGAAACTCGAAGCGCTCGCCCTTGGCCAGCGTGTAGGTCATGACGTGATCCTTCCACAGGATGTGGTCGTACACGCCCAGTTCGCGCATCATGGTGAAGATTTCATCATAAGCGCCAAAGAAGACGTGCAGCCCGGTCTCAATCCAGTCGCCGTCAGCATCCTGCCACGACGACCATTTGCCGCCCAGCACAGGGCGTTTCTCATAGACATCGACCTGATAGCCTTGCTTGACCAGTGTGATGGCTGCGCTCAGTCCGGCGATACCACCACCAACGACCACGACACGCTTGGCGCCAGACGACTCGCTCTGTGTCATTGGGGTGCTCCCGGCAGAAACCTCAGTTGGCTGCGCCGGGTACTCACGGTTGGGTGTATGTGTTGAGTTCATGGTTAATACCCTCCATCATACGGCGATATGCAATTATTGTCAAACCTTTGTGGAATATTGGTGGAACACTAATCACTACATTTTGGCAAGATCGGAGAGTAATCATGGGTATAGCGTATTTGACAGCTTGAAGTATTGTTATAGAATAAACCGCAAGATGCACTTGACACCAGTTGCATTCACACCCCTGCTGCGCAGGCAGCCACGGGGTAATTTAATCATTTACAGCCGAGTACACTCGGCCAATCGAGAACTCTTGGGTAACCGAGAACTCTTGGTCAGCCGAGTATCCTCGGCCAACCGAGTACTCTCGGCCAGTTGGCCTGTCACGGCAATCCGGGCACGTAACGCTGAAGCGAAACGTGCCTTTTTGTTACATCAATGGAGGTACTGACATGATGGACTCTAGCCACATCGGCAAAGTTGAGAAGGCGCATCGTTACGCACAAGAACGAGATCGGTTCAAGTTCCTCAATTTCCAGGTTGTTGTCCGCGGCGATAATAATGAGTACATTGTGACCTACGATCATGGTAAGTGGGATTGCAATTCCGAATATTTCAAATTGCATGGGTTCGACAGTCATACTATGGCCGTTGAGCAGATGCTTGGTGAAATGCTCGTCTCGGCGGAATCCGAGAAGCTGGTGAAATAGGCGACCATACCAGATACTACAGTCGGAGGTCGGACTGCGGACCTATTCGAAAACCAACGTCGCAACTGGTGTCTTATTTCTGAGAAACGCAATCGCAACGTGCCACGCATCTAAGGGACCATGCCGTCCCTTGGGTGCGTGGCACGTTGCGGTTCGTGCTACACTTTAAATCGTGTATATCGGTGGTGGTGGTCGTCGGCGCAGTCGCGGTAATGGATCAGCATGGCTGATTCTTGTTCTCATGGGAGTTATTCTGGTTGGTGGCTATGCCCTCGTTCAGCAACGCCTGGGCAACGACCTCGGCCTTGCGCCCCCCAATGTCACTTCCCTTCCATCTGTAACGCCCACACGCAGCGTCGAAAATTTTGTTGCCCTGGCCGAAGACGCCTATAGAAAGGGCGACTATCGCGGCGCGATCGCCTTTTACGAGCAGGCCAGCCGTCGCCGCCCCAACGACGTCAGCCTGTATACGCTCTCCGCCCGCTTGATGGTGTTTCTGGGCCAGGCCGCCAAAGCCGAGCAGCGCGCGTTGAAAGCCCTGCAGATGGATCCGAACAACGCCCCTGCAAAAGCCGTCTTGTGCATGGCGATAGACTGGCAGGGGCGCTACTCTGAGGCATTGCCCTTGTGCATCAAGGCGACCGAGCTGGATCCGAAAAGCTCGATGGCGTTCGCTTATCTGGCCGAGGCGCAGGTCGATAACGACGACGTCCGCAGCGGTCGTGCGTCGGCCAACCACGCCTTGGAACTCGATCCCAGGAACGAAGACGCGATGCGCAACCTGGCCTACACCTACGAACAGGGCGGCAGCTACCCTGACGCAACCTACTATTACGAAGAGACGTTGAAGCTGAATCCCAACATGCCGCATGTGCTCAACGCGGCCGGGCGCGCCTATGTGTTCCAGGGGCAGATTCCCAAGGGCATTTTGTACTTCAAGCGCGCCATTGAAGTCGACCCCCAGAACGCCGAAGCCTTCGACCGGCTGGGCGGGTCCTACTTCGCCATCGGTGAATATGACCAGGCGCGCGTGGCGCTCGATAAGGCCGCCGACCTTGACCCAATGCGCGTGACCGTGTGGACGCGCAAAGGCATCCTCGACTTCCAGGTGCGCAAGTATGAGGTTGCCGTCGCCGATTACGCCCGCGCCATCACCACCAGCCAGATCGTCAGCGCCACGCTCAATATCACGGACTACATCAACTACGCCTTCGCGCTCCAGCTCATCGACGACTGCGCCCGCGCCATCCCCGCGTTCAACCAGGCCAGCGCCATGGCGCCAAACGACCAGGACGTGCAGGACAAGGTGGCGGTGGGATTGAAACGCTGCGGCGGGCAGTAGAGTGAGGCAAATCGGGCTGCGTTCCTTGCTACCTTTGGTTCCTGGCAAGATGATCGCACGGCTGAAGAGATCATTGCCGACATTGACGCAAGTCGGGACTCAGCAAAGGTAGATCGAAGCTGGTGAGATACCTGCTCGATAGCCGGTAGCCATTCATCTCACCTCAACCTGACAAGCCGATAATGAGCTTGACGCGAGCAATCGTGTCGGATCCCTTGTAGTCAAAAGGAAGAGACATGAAAGTATTATTTATTGGCGGTACTGGCATCATCAGTTCGGCGTGTTCGCAACTGGCGATCCAGAGCGGCCTCGATCTGTATCTGCTCAACCGCGGCCAGTCGGCGCGCCCCACACCCGTGGGAGCCACTGTGCTGCATGGCGACATTCGCAACCAGGAATCGGCGCGCGCTGCCCTCGGCAACCACGACTTTGATGCTGTGGTGAACTGGATCGCGTTCACACCTGATCAAGTGGAACCTGATCTTGATCTGTTCCGCGGCAGAACCGGCCAGTATGTGTTCATCAGTTCAGCTTCGGCCTATCAGACGCCGGCGGCTGCCCTGCCGATCACCGAGTCAACCATACTCGATAACCCGTTCTGGCAGTACTCGCGCAACAAGATCGCATGCGAGGAGCGGCTGGTAAAAGCCTATCGCGACGAAAAGTTCCCCATCACCATTGTGCGCCCTTCTCACACCTACGACCGCACTTTGTTGCCGATGGATGGCGGCTATACGGTCGTTGACCGCATGCTGAAAGGCAAGAAAGTGATTGTGCATGGCGATGGCAGTTCGTTGTGGACGCTCACCCACCATGCCGACTTCGCGAAGGGTTTTGTCGGGTTGCTGGGCAATTCGCGCGCTATCGGCGAGGCAATTCACATCACGAATGATGAGTGGTTGTCATGGAACCAGATTTTCGAGATGGTAGCGCACGCATTTGGCACAACGCCCAAGATTGTGCACGTGCCTTCCGACCTGCTGGCAGCCTATGATCCAAACTGGGGTGCCGGTCTGCTGGGCGACAAGGCGCACAGTTCGTTGTTCGATAACAGCAAGATCAAACGCCTGGTGCCCGGTTACATGGCCATGATTCCGTATTCGCGCGGCGTTGAGGAAGTGGCGGCATGGTACAAAGGGGATCCGGCGCGCCAGAAGGTGAATGAGAAATTCGACCAGTTGTGCGATCGGATCATCAGCTCGTATGAGAGCATTTGGCCGCAATAGCCCCTATCGCGGAGAATCCCGGCAACAGAAAGTGGTTCGTCACGCAGACAAAGCCCGCCTGAACGGACTTTGTCTGATGACGGTCATCGCAATACAGCATGAAACTCTATGCGCACTTGACATGCACGCTATTGGACGATTTCAACTCCTGCATGGATACCTTGCTGATGGCGACGACGCGGTAGAAGCATGTCTGCCCGGCAGTGCGCGAGATTACGGTGGATGTCTCAAAGCCTTGGCGCGGCTGTAGTTGCACTGGCGCCCAATGGATGCCGTCCTGGCTTGCGTCGATGCGATATGTCCCGACTTCGGTGGCGCCATTCCAACTGAATCGCATCGTTGTGGATATGGCGTCAGTCGACTGAATCACCAGCACCGGTGACGTGTCTGGAGTCGAGGTAAACGGCGCCTTGTACCAGCGATAGACCTGGTCACCGGGTGTCATGACCTGCAGGTCAAGCTGCAATAAGCCATCGTGTGATACCAGGCTCGCGGCGGGAACGGGTCCACCCCAACCGATAAAGTGGCCGCCATCAGGCAGCATGAGTACATTACCCATAAAAGCGCCAAAAATGCTCGGGGTGCGCGCGAACTGCCATGTGCGTGTGACCAGCATGTTGGTCTGGTCCACTTCATACTCGACGGCGCGTGAAGTCGGTGGCGCATGCTGGTTGCCATTGTCAAACACGCTGAGGTGGCCGTTGGCAAGCCACGTGGCATGGTGTTGATAGGAAAAGCCGGAGTCATTTGTGAAATTGAAGTCCGAGTTTTTGCCGCCCATGCGCCAGATGACCGCGCCACTATGGCGATCTACCTTGATCATCTGCGACAGGTGGCGGAAGGACAGCAGCAGGTTGCCATCGGGCAGCACGTCAATACTGTTGCCGTGATAGGGATCAACCAGTGCGCCATTGAGTGCTTCGTAAGTCTGAGTCATCGGAACATGATCGCTGGCTCGCCACTGCAGGATGACGTTACCTGACGTGTCTAATTCCTGAATCAGGCTATCAATAAACCGCGCATCAGGTCTGCCGCCATATTCCGACATATCGCTGATTTCGGTATCGTAGATCGTGAGCAGGGCGTGACCATCGGGCAGTACCAGAAGCTCGTGTGCATCAGCTTTGTAACCGTTACCCGCCTCATATGTCCGAACCAGCCGGTATGCTGAATCCATCTCACGGTATAGACCTGCGCCGCCTCCTGCCGAAGTCAGTGTTCCCTCGAAGTAGGTCAAATGCCCGTTCCCCTGCGGCATGAAATTGCCATAGACATGGCCTGTCGGCAATGCCCTGTAATACTGCAACTCGCCTGCGCCGTCGAGAATCAGCAGGTATGCCGTGTTCGTCACGCTGCTTGAGCTGGGCATCAGGAATATGGATTCAGTGTCAAGTGTGGGCAGATAGTGCGTGATGCTGATGAATGGCACAGATTCCGTGACGGTGGCGTAGGGAGATTGCATATGCACCGCCGGTGTAGCAGCGGTTGGGGTGCTTTGATCTGTACTCACTGTTGCTGCGGTCGGCGCGGCAGGTCTGGCTGCGATGATGGAGAACTTTGTGTCAACGCTCAGTAATACCCGTGCATCGACGCCCAATGGCCCACCGTCAAAATGAACCGTTACCGATTCGGCAAGGCTGAATGGCAGCGTTGGCTTGAACAAGATGGTCATATGATCGTCTGACACGGTCGTGACGCCGGCATGCAGACCGCTGCGATCTCCGCTAACTGTGAAGAGGGCAGGTGCAACCCGCGCGGGAATGACTTCAGGTTGATAGCGGATCGCGATCGTGGTTTCCGGCAAAATCCTCTCTGAGGCGAGACTGGGCGAGATATACACCGGTGCAAAGGAACTTGGCGTAACGGACACCGGAGATATGGCAAGACGACAGGCGGATAGACATGCCAT
>CAIQQO010000155.1 GCA_903873965.1 uncultured bacterium | reverse complement strand
TCAGCGCCGTCACTGCCACAGTGGCGTCATCAATCGTAAACGTTACACTACCCGTCGGCGCACCTACGCCCTGGGTCGTTGTAGTCAATGACGCCGTGAAGGTGACCACCTGGTTGTACTTTGAGGGATTGAGTGACGAAGACACGGATGCCGTTGTCACGTAGCGATCAATCACCGTCTGAGTGACGACCGCGCTGTTTGCGTCGAAGAAGACATCACCACCATACGTCGCCGTCACAGTGTGAACTCCCAGCGCCACCGGAGAGGTGATGTACTGGGCTACGCCGTTGCTCAACGCCACAACCGCCACAACACCACTGTCAAAGCTATAAGTCAAGTTACCCGTTGGCGTGATCGCAATACTCGCGGGCCTGACAACCGTCGTGAACGTCACAGGAAGACCTGTCACGATCGAACTCTGTGATGTGGTCACAGTGATATTGTTAGCCGCGCGAACGACATTTTGAGCGCCAGACAGACTGGCCGTACTGCCATGGAATGTGGCGGAACCACCATAAGTCACCGTCACTGGGTGCGTACCCACGGCCAGCGTGCTGGTGACCAGCCGCGCGACACCGCCACTCAGCGCAGTCACAGCTGCCACATTGTTATCAATCGTAAACGTGACGTTGCCTGCTGGCAAGCCAACGCCTGGCGCCGTAGTGCTGATGGATGCCGTCAGGGTGACAACCTGACCATAAGTCGATGTGCTGAGAGTCGTTGTCAGCGCAGACGTTGACACGTATTTGTCAAGGATGGTGATGGTGATCACACTGGATATTGCATCAAATGTGGCATCGCCGCCATAGGTTACCGTGATGGGGTGAACACCAATCGACAGCCCGGAGGTCGTATAAGAAGCTATGCCATTGTTCAGCGCGGTAACGTAAACTGAAGCTGGATTAATCGTGAACGTCAAATTGCCCGTCGGCGTGATCGGCATATCTACTGCGCTGAGCGCCCCCGTGATAGTCACCGATTGGCCAACCAGGGTTTGCGTCAGCGACGCAGTCAGTGTAAGTACATTGTTGGCCAGCCTCACGGGCACCACCATGCCTGGAGTTGTGCCTGTGCCGGCGTAACCAAGTCGGTTATCCGGGTCCAGGACAAATGCGCCTATCATGTCTTCACCGCTGTTCAGCGAAATCGGCTGGATCGATGAGAACGTGGACAGGTTGACCTGAGCAATCATGCCTGGTTGTGAATAGGTCGCAAAAAAGGCGTGGTTATGCGCAGGGTCGATGGCTGCGGCATAAACCTGCGACTGCGTGCCGTCAAACGGCTGTATGGCTGTCGCCACTTCGGTCAGCGTCGACAACTGCACTTTGACGACGTTGATCGGCGTTGAAGAAGTCGCAAAGTAGGCGGCGTTGCCGGCGGTATCGATCACGCCGACAGTTACATTCACTTCACCGGTGTTCAAAACCAGCGCCGCCGTGCGGGTGAATGACGCAAGGCTGACGCGGACAATGCTGTCTGATCCAGTGGCATCTGAATTGATGGCCGCAAAATACATGTTGCTATTGGCTTCATCAATGACGGCTGCCTGCAGATAATCTTCGCGGGTGGCCGCATTCAGCGCAATCGCACCGGTTCTTGTCGGTGTGTTGATGCCGTTCAGGTTTACCTTAACCACGATGCCCGGTGCCGTTGACGTGCCGAAATAGGCAAATCCACCAGCCGTATCGATGACGCCAGAAGCAACGTAGTCCTCACCCGTGTTCAGGGTTAGCGCGCCAACGCGGATGAAGCGCGCCAGGTCTATTTTGATGATCCTTGCAGGCGCCGTTGATGTCGCAAAGTAACCATATTGGTTGGTGGCATCAAACAGCGCCGTATTGATGTTCGATTCACCGGCGGACAAGGTCATCGAGACGACGCGCGTCATCGTCCTCAGGTTGACCTTGACAATATACTCACGCACACCGTTACTGGTAGCGAAGTAGCCAAATCCATTGGCGGTATCGATGATGGCCGAACCCACCACATTCTCACCGGCGCTGAATGTTACTGTGCCGGCGCCACGTGCAAACGAAGGCGTTGGCCCGCTGGCATTCGGTGCTGCGAGTCGGGCAACGGTCGGGGTGAACTGACTCAACCCATCCATGACTACGCCTGGCTTAACTGCGGCGCTGGAGACGGCTGGTTTCTCCACGGAAGCATAAACCGACATGGCAGGTTGCACAGTCAAACTCGGCGCTAAGGCCAGACTAAATGTGGCCAGGGCGAACAAGCACCTTAATCCACGCCGGATACGAGTGGTAGCGTCCGGAAAGACATTGGTTGGCATAGATTGCACTCCTCGATTACTGCATCAAGAACGGAATCAGGGAACAGAAGTAAGCATTTCCCTGGTCACTACTGGCGGCTGGCAAGTCTTACGAACAAACACAACTTGTGATGCCGACATCTCTGGCGCTGTCGCGCCTAGCGGGGATGCCGGCATCACCCTTCATACTCTATGGCGTCGTGATCACACTCGTGGGCGACGGTAAGGCATCGAATGACCTGTTCGGATAACCTACGGCCGGCGCAGCGTACGTTGCTGTGTAGCCAACCAGGTTATTGGCGATTACCCTGTATGAGTAGGCCCTGCGACGCACGACGGCAGTATCCGTGAAACTGACCACGTTCGGCAATGTGGTCGTGATCGTTGCCCACGTATTCGTTGACGTCGTGAACTTCTGCACCGTGAAGCCGGTTTCGTTGAGCGAGTTATCAGGCCACGTCACCAGAATGCGCGGCGTTATGATCGTGTTAGTCCACGACAACACGGGCGCACCTGCAATTCTCGGCGCAACACCGAGGATCATCGGGCGCATCATGTCGTTTTCTTCGTGACCCAACAAGTGACAGTGCCACACATACTCGTAACCAAAGTTGATTTTGGTGTTCGTAACCGTAGCGGCCGCACCGGATGGATCAATATTGTAAAAAGCGATGAGAGATTGTGTACCGGCCACTGTCGTCACATCCATCAAGCGGACACTGTTGGGGAAAATTGAGCAGGAGCAGGTCAACAGCAACATTGCAACTTCAGAAGGGTACCTTGGCATGCATAGTGGCCATCAGCGCAGCCTCGGCG
>CAIQQO010000154.1 GCA_903873965.1 uncultured bacterium | reverse complement strand
GGACACTGACCAAACACAAACCCCGACAAATCGCCATAATTGGCGACAGTGGTGATCACGTCGGCACAAAAAGAATGTCGGCGAGCAACGAGGTGAGAAGCCCCTGGGGCGGTTCGTAGCGCATCCACGTTGAGCCTGGTATCCGCACCCCGGTAATCGCTCAGCACTCCTTTGGAGCCGATATGGCCGCTATCGAGTCTCGCTGCGCCGATGATGGTGCCATGTCATACCGTGTCAAGGTTCGTCTCAAAGGGCACCCCGTTGCCACCGGCACCTTCCATCGACTCACGGACGCCAAACGATGGGCACAAAGCACCGAGGCAGCCATACGCGAGGGTCGGTACTTCAAGACCGCCGAGGCCAAGCGCCATACTCTTGGCGACTTGGTAGATCGGTACATATCTGAGGTTTTACCAACCAAGCCAAAAAACTCATCGAACACCAAGCAGCACTTGAACTGGTGGAAATCGCAACTGGGGGCCTACCCCTTGTCGGACATCAGTCCGGCCCTGATCGTTCAATGTCGCAACGCTCTGTTGGGTACCACGACTCGGCGCGGCACCAAAATGGCAAACGGCACCGTCGTACGGTACATGGCGTCGCTGTCACATGCGTTCAGCCTTGCGGCGAGGGACTGGCAGTGGATTGACGACTCGCCTATGCGCAAGGTGAGTAAACCCAAGGAACCCAGAGGACGGGAACGCTTCCTCTCCGATGACGAGCGCATAGCCTTGTTGCGGGCATGTCAAGCGTCCACAAGCAAATTCCTCTACCTCGTTGTGGTTCTAGCCCTGTCGACCGGCATGCGTCGCGGCGAAATTATGACCTTGCGCTGGCCTCAGGTTGACATACCCCGCGGTCGAATCCTGCTCTACGCCACGAAGAATGACACATCGCGGGCTGTGCCGCTAACGGGGCTGGCGCTTAACATGATGAATGACCTAACCAAGATACGCCGCATCGACACCGACTTGGTATTCCCCGGGAGTGCGAAGGAGATCAAACCTGTCGATCTCACCAAGCCATGGACTACAGCCTTAGATCATGCCGGGCTGAAAAACTTCAGATTCCACGATCTGCGCCACAGCGCTGCATCGTACTTAGCCATGAACGGCGCGACAACCATCGAGATCGCAGCTGTACTGGGCCACAAGACGCTACAAATGGTCAAACGGTATAGCCACCTAGCGAACAGCCACACCAGCACCGTGGTGACAGCTATGAATGAGAAGATTTTTGGGGCGAACACCATATGCTGACGGTTCGAATTAACTACAGGTCGGCAATTCCCATCCGGGCCATACCGTTCTGCTCACATGGATTTTTAACGGCCACAGCCGTAGCCGGATTCCTAGCCAGCCCGAATTCAATCCCGGCCGAGTACGATCAGCAGAGCAGTGAGGACGTCAATCATCCACTATCGCGCTATGACCGCCCCCCCGCCCCTTTCCGTGTTACTTCCCCGGGGCAGATTGAGCAGTTACATCCAGGCATTTTTTCAGCGGTCGTCGATGCCGTTAAAGTTGCAGTTGACGCTGGCGATCAAATGGCATCTATTAGGGCTCTACCACCCGGCATCTTCGTCTGGCTGGATGAGATCAAGACACTGTTCGACTTCCTCGACTTTCAATACCATCGTCAAGAATACGACGCCCGCGATGAAGTAACAAATTTTCGGTACTGGATGGATGAACCATTTGTGGGCATTGATGTCGCCTCAACTTCAATGATCATGGAGGACATAGCACACGCAGCGGAAGCTGTGATCCGAAGAACTGTTAAACGATCTGGACCTGGCG
>CAIQQO010000153.1 GCA_903873965.1 uncultured bacterium | reverse complement strand
GATAAAGTCATATCCCTGAATGAAGCGCCCGGACAGATCGGCGTGCGGGCGGTAGCCGGTGTCGATGATGCCGACCACGGTGTTGGTCATGCCCAGAGTGATGTCCCACCCGGTAGGCAGGTTCATGCTGTAGGTTTCCCAGTATTGCCACTGGTTAGCCCAGTTGGGGTCGTTGGGCGTTGTCAGGGCCTGCATGATGCGATCGGGTTCCGCGTACTCGATATCGGGCAATGCCAGCATGCGATCAGCAATGGCCTGTACGTTGGTCATGCTCATGCGGCTGCTCAGCTTGAAAACGTGCGTGTCGCTGGTGAGAGGGCGCACGTAGCCGGTGTTTGTGCCGGCCACAAGATTCAGCATCTGCAACCGCGCTGCGCCTGGAATGAAGTCGAGCACGCCGACATGTGCTGTTGGCTTGTATTTAACGATAATCTGATCAGTAGGAGGTGTTGCTGTGGTGGGTTGAGCAGGTGCACCTGTCTGTGCTTGGATAACATTGGGGGAGGCTAATCTGACGGCTAATGCAAGCAGAAAGACAGCCAACACAACAGCGCTGATGTTAATGATTGATGTGCGGCGATTCATGCACTAATAATAATCGATGCCATATGAGGCGCGTTAAGCGACAGCTTCTAGCTTAACAGAGCGATAGAGACATCTTCACTGTCACTTTTCCGCGAACATCGCATCAAACTCATTAAGACAAATACGAACTTCCTGAGCGATTCTGATCGCCAATGGTCTTGATGAACTTAGGAAGCTAAATGGAGAAAATCGAAATGGGAAAGCCAATTGTATTGACCGACACGACCTTCAAGAGCAGCATTGATACCGCAAAGGGTGTGGTGCTGGTGGACTTCTGGGCTACCTGGTGCGGGCCATGCCGCATGATCGCTCCAATCATTGAACAGATTGCTCAGGAGAACGATGGCAAAGTTACTGTGGGCAAGCTGGATGTCGATGTGAATGGTCAGACGGCCATGAAGTATGGCGTTATGAGCATTCCTACACTCATTCTGTTCAAAGATGGCAAGCCAGTAGAACGCCTGGTCGGTATGATGCCGAAAGAGCGCTTAATGGCCAAGATCAAACCGTATTTGAATTGAGAATGCGGACGTGGACGCGGGCATTGTGTTATACCGACTGACCCGCGTATTCGTCCACTTGCTTTGGAGAAACCAGGAGTTATATGACCAACCCAACAACGCTTGGCACGCACGTGTCAATGAAACAACCTTATGAAGTCGCGATGGCACTCACCAAAGCTGTACTCAAGACGGAGGGCTTTGGTGTGCTGACCGAAATTGATGTAAAAGAAACGATGAAGCAGAAGCTAGGCATCGATTTCAGGCGCTATGCCATTCTGGGCGCATGCAACCCGCCATTGGCGCACCGTGCGCTGAGCGCTGACTTGGATGTGGGTTTGTTGCTGCCGTGCAATGTGGTGGTGTATGAGACCACACCCGGTGAATCGGTTGTGGGGTTACTGAATCCGATGATCATGTCGACGCTGTTTACCGATCCTGCATTTGCTGATATTGCGAATGATGCACAGTGCCGGCTGGATCGAGTTGCGGAGGCTTTGCGCGGATAAGGTGTGGACGGTTGGGGGTGGAGGAGAAAAGAAGGCGGCTTCGCTTCTGCATCCCTGAGGCAATGATCGCAGTGGTGTTCGCGTGTATCAAGCGTGCACGATGCAGCAATCTGTCCGATAATCTGCAGCGAGAAACTGACGATGTCGAAACCGAATGCAGCAACCAATACCACTACAACGAATGGCGCCGTGAATGGATCGAGCCAAAGCCCGATCGAACGCGTCCGTGCACGGTGGATCAAAAGCCTGATCGACGTCAGCCGGCGCAACAACCTGCTGTTCTTTCGCGACCTGAAACGCGGTACGCTTGATCTCAGCAGTGCAGCGCCCGAGTCGCTGGCGGAATTACTCGATGGCGCCAAAGTGCGTCTGGCCGACCTGATCCCCGATGGTGCGCAAGGCGTGATGACCGACATCGGCAAAACCGCGTTGCAGATTCAACGTCGCGCACAGGCTAATCTTGAAGAGCGTGGCCTGCAGACTTTATTTCTTGCATATGGCATGGCCAGTTGGCCTGCACCTGATACGTTGCCAGGTGATTCTCCCGTCCCTGTCATCGTTGAATCGACCGATGTGAGTGTGGATGCGGGCACGCGGGTTACTTCTGACAGAACGAAAGGTGCATTGCAAAATCGTCCGTATGAAGCCGCCGTGATGCTGATACCGGCAGTGATCGATTGTCGCGCCCGCGACCCGCGCAGCGCGACGTTGCAGGTCATAGGTAACACCGAGATCAATCTCG
>CAIQQO010000152.1 GCA_903873965.1 uncultured bacterium | reverse complement strand
CTTTGTAGGAGTAGAGGTTGCCGTCTTCGTGGGTCGCGGCGTCTTGGTTGGTGTGGCTGTACCCGTGGTGGTAGGCGTCGATGTGGGCAACGGCGTGCGTGTTATCGTTGGCGTGTTTGACGGTGTAGGTGTGTTCGACGGCGTTGGTGTATTGGATGGCGTCGGCGTCCTACTCGGTGTTGATGTATGGGTAGGCGTATTGGATGGCGTGGGTGTGTTTGAGGCCGTAGGTGTGCTACTAGGTGTAGGTGTGTTGCTTGGCGTTGGAGTAATAGTCGGCGTACCCGTCTTTGTTGGCGTACTGGTGGGCGTGCGCGTGCTAGTGGGCGTGCGCGTACTGGTGGGTGTGCGCGTACTGGTGGGTGTGCGCGTGGGCGTGGCTGTACTTGTCGAAGATGCAGTAGGCGTGCTCGACGCAGTGGGAGTGCTTGAAGCCGTTGGCGAAGCAGTGGCTGTCAGGGTGTTAGTGGGGGTGGCGGTAATGAAAATAACAGTTGGCGAGCCGAATCCGGCCGTTCCACCGACGATGATGCCGGTCAGGCCACCTTCATCCGTGGGAATGGCAGTAATATCGTAAAACACGTTTTTTGTTGCGGCTACGGGCTCATTCGCAGCAAACATCATCAAGATGCACGCTAGCGCAAAACTGAGCAAAACACCCGTGAGAATGACTGCACGTGGCTGTTGAATACCATCGATGGCTTTACTATTCTTGCTCATGGTGTCAACTCCATGACTTCGTCGATCGAAGCGAATTTCCAACGCCCGCTCGCCGCGTCATACCTGATTGTGGTTAGTGTGAGTGTGTCATTGCTGGACTTACCACGCACCAGCAACTCTTTGGTTCCCAGATCATATACATCTGAAACCCAATCGCGCTTGATGATCCCTGCCGAGGCACTTAGTCCGTCTGGCGAAAAACGCCGAATTTCTATTGAGAAGCGTCCAGCCCTGTTCATCTCATACGTGGTGCGACCAGCGTCCAGTGCACGCATGTAATCCAGTGCCTTATCGGTGAAGTAAGTTGCTAGAAGGTTATTATGTTTCTGCTCATAATCTGCAAGGGGCATATCGCGTTGAATACTGTAGTAAGTACCGATGTCCGCGGCTGCCTTGGCTATAACGTCACGTGGGGCCAATAGAGTGCCGTCAGTCTGTGTAATAAGCTTTCCCGCCCAGGTGGCGCGGTTGGGGTCAATTGTTGCAGCGACGACCGTCGGCGCTAAAGTAGGCAGTGGTGCTGCTGTTGGGCGAGACTTACGCGTTGGCGTCGGCGTGAGTTGGTCATAGATGATCACATCCGGTTGCATGGGCATCCGATCGGACAGCTTTTGCGTGCCGTTAGTCGAATCGATTACGCGTCCAAATGCGAGTATGGCGACCCCGGTCAACATCAACAATGCCACTCCAAGCATAAAGCGGGATAGCGAAGTAAGCCTAAAGAACAGGGGGCGCCTATAATCTGACTCGCGGTAACTCGGCTGGTAGCCGGGTTCTGTTTCTGGCGCAACCTCCGGTTTCTCGGGGGATTGTTTAGTCAACCTTTTCTTAAGCTGTTGAAACTTCACTTTACTGACCTTCCTCACTGATTCCATATGCAGGTTCTGCGTAGGCACTTACCGGAATCGGAACTGGTTGCATGCCAAACAGCGAGCTGAGAACCGGCAGACTTGCATATGACATTGCTCTAACAATAATCACGTCTCTTCTATCCAGCCTACTAATTGTTAACTCGGTTACCTGCAATTTACCATCGGTCATTCCGCTTACTAATTCCTGTGCCCGCTCAATGGCGTTTGCGCCAAGCCGGATTTCCTGATCATTGATGAAGGCTTCCGGGTCAATATTCTTGGCGGCATCTTGTGCAGCCAAGCGGGCAGCGTTGCTGGTGACCGTATAGGCATAACCCACATTACCAAAATCAAAGATCAGTGCAAAGAAGATGAATAGCAGGATGGTGTAATAGATGGACTGGAATGCGACGGTGTAACCGGATTCCGCCATTCGCTTAAGAGCGGCTGTGAAACTCGTCTTATTACCGTTCATACTATTGCCACTTGGACTTGTAGGGTTCCATTCTGAGCGTAATCTGGGCTGACATGGGTACATAACCGCCAGTCAATTCCGAGACAAACGCCAGATTATGCACGTCAATGTTGTATTTAACTTCGCACGTGATGGGTGAATCCGGTACCCAATTGCCAGAAATCAGAACTTGAACGGAAGATTGGTCGATGGCATTGCCCTGCAGCGAATCCATGGCTGCCTGAGTGCCTTGAGCCCTTCCAACAGATTCGGTTTCTGAAGAAATCGCACCATGCGCGCACTCACTAGCCGCGGTCCAGATGGGCATTTGTGAGGCGCGCACAATAGTTGCGAACGCAACAAGCAGGATCATGAGGATCATCGGAACAATCAGTGTTGTGAACTCAAAACTCGAGTCTTCACCACTTTCCACTCGTTGGAGAAAACGCAATAAAGGCGTGATGCGCAATCCCCGATCGGCTTGCTTTACGCTCGATGGTGAATGTGCATGACTCCCGTAATGCGTATTTTGACCGATTCCATCATTCATTGCAATTGCCTGGTACACACACCGGTTGCCCGGGGTAAAACCGTTCTGCGCGCACACGCAAATCAGTCCCAGATGAAATATCAAAGCTATATGCGCCCAGGACGCCGACATTGAACGACTTCGATGTACTGAGGTTGCTGCTAACACTGCGCGTTTGATCGTTGGTCGAAAAACCATCGGCCGGGGCATTTGCACCCGTCCAAGCCGTCCACATCGCAGCCATAGCGGCGTTTCCGTCGTCAGGCGCGACTGAACCTACCTGAGCAGCAAACTGAGTTGCGTAGCTCGCACCGACACGATAGAAACCGACAAGAGCGATCATCAAGCCGAAGAACATTAACCCAGTCAGGAATGGGATGTATTCGATGTCGGAAGTATTACCACCATCCATGCTGCCACTTTCTACTCGAGATGCAATCTTGCGCAATCGCAAGTGTGGTCGAGAAAGAAATTGGATTACCGACTTTCCCATTAAGGTGAGTGTTGTCATTTTATTATTCCAGATGCCAATAACGGCGTCATTCTTTGAATTCTGGGCGTCGGCTGACACGAGTGATCTTGTCTGTTTGGTCCTACTTGAAGTTGTAGTTGGTGCTATTAATGGTGCCGGCGGTATTGGAAGCAACTGAATAAATGGCTATTCCCAGCACGGCAACCACAATCAGGACGAGTGCAACGACGCCTACTGTGCGTATGGTCGATCCGGAACTATCGGCGTCGCCACGCTCGAGTTTCTGAATCGCCAGAGCAATTCGGACGGTCCAGTCATTCAACTTATTCGTCATCATCTGCTCTCTCCTTGACCGATATCATCGTTGCACAACGATTAACATAACGTGTAAATGGAATATGTTTACTTGCCGCCACCGATGCTTCCCATGACGCCCGCCATGGCTGGCACAATAATCAACATGGTGGTGATCATCATGCTGCTCAAACCAATGGGTCGGGTCATTTCCTGCAGGTTCTTGCGCGCCTGTGACTGAATCTGCAGTCGTAAACGTTCCTGAGCCAGGTCGGCCAAGATATTCAATACCGGGCCGATTTGACCTCCCTGCCGAGAGACCATCTTCAGGTTGTTCGCAAACTCAATGACAAGTTCGTTGCCCACGTTGCGCTCGATCAACTGATCCATCGCCAGCACATCATCCTTTGTAACATCCAGCACCATGACCGCGCGGCGCAGCTCCTCAACGAACGGCCCACCCGGACGTCGCGACATATTGCGTATGGCGCGTTGAATGGTTGTGCCGGCCATAACATCACCGCGCAGCTCCGGGATGCGGTAACCCATCTCAAGTGCCAGTTCCTGCTGGCGTTTTGCTGCAGCTCCAGCTAACGCGCCATCTGGTGATCCGAACTGGAAGAAACCGATTGCGCCACCTAGCGCGGCTGCACCGGCAAGATAAGGGATGACCGACGTGTTCTGGGAAAAGCTCGTGTAGAAACCATATGCGGTGATCAACGCAGCAATAAGCCCACCCCAAAGCACGCCATTGAAAATCTTCTGGCTCCATAGTGTCTCAAGGTTCCAGAAAGGTGCATTCGGATTAGGTTTGGTCGGTTCTCCAGGCTCCCAGAACCAGTTGGCTTGCTTCAATTGCCGCAAGTACTTGGCATTGTCGCCATCCGGCTTCATCGCGCGACGAACACCAGCTTTGGCAATCGGCTCAAGTGTCTTGCTCTTTCCAATGCTCCTGGCACGATATTGTGACGGTATGACTTCTGACACCACGGTGGCATCAGTCTTTTTCGATCCGCGCGGCATCATGACGCCGGCAAACAAGAGGAAGACAGCGACTGCGGCGAGAAGGTATAGAAGATCAACCACGATTGCCTCCGGTGCCTGTTGTGACATTGCGGGTTTGTCCGCTAAATCCTGGTGCTCCCTGGCCTGAAATCGGTCGTTGCCCGCTGCGAACCGCCTGGGTAGCCTCAGTCATTGAGACACGTCGTACTACCAGGCCGCGTTGTGAAATCATGGTTGCGCTGCGATACACTGAGATTGAAATCGAAGCTGCGACCAGTGCCAAAACATTTCCACCGGGCGTGGTAAAGAAACTGGTTAATGGGCCGAAGATGTTACCACCGCTTCCTGCTGTCATCAGGCCAAGCCCCAATGTCATAAAACGGAAAATGCAGAAAATCAACCACGGGCCGTAGGTTCCCCACGTAATGCTCGATCGCGCGTTCAACTGGCTTGTGAGTGCATCTTCGAACGCACCGACATTCTGCCGGGTTGAATCGGCCAGGCGCACCAGCATGTCGTTGACCTCACCACTGGCTTCGCTGGCGCGAATCAGGCTAGTGGATACCGTATCAAAAACGATAGACCGGCGGCGTTCTGCAACCAGCTGCAGGCCTTCCACAAAGCGCTCCTGGCTTGCTGCCAGTAGTATCTCGTGAAAGTCTTCACGTACAGGCGATTGAGCATATTCCGCCACTGCCTCTAGGGCCTTCTTGAGTGAAGGATTGACGCCATAGGCAGTTCGAATCGTGTCGCATGCGCTAGCCAGTTGTTTGGTGTACTTGACTAGTTTTTTGTCGCGTTCCTGTTCAAGATTTGTCCATGTCACCATGAAGCCGGCCAGGATGCCAACACCTATCAGCGAAACTGAACCAATCAACAATGCCAGGCCAATACCAACCGGGATACCATAGGTCAAACTGCGCCGGATGTATTCCTTGGCCGTCACTTCCATTTGGGCTTTGTCTAACCTAGCCTGTAGACCTTCAAATTTCCGCATTGTCGAGGATACGGTTGCGGAGGCGCTTTTGGGTTTGCCCGAGGAGGGAAATAGAATAGCGACGAACAGAATAAAGATAGTAACCCCAGCTCCAATACCCAGTAGCAGCACTGGCGCATTAAGACTTTGTCCTAAACTGAGGAGGTTTTCCATATGTATGACTAATCCTGCCTAACAATGTCTATAACCGATAAACCACTATTTATGTACAAACTGCCACTCGTAGACTCTCAACTTATAGATTTAATCGTAGACTATGATAACGATTCTCGTTATAAGAGTTGCATAGTAAATTAGCAGTTATGCCTATTCAATACACGATGACTGGAATCCGGTATATTCCCTTTGTTTAATCACCACATGCTCAATGCTCCAATAGCCTGAAATTTCAGTGAAAAAGCCCAATATGACTGACCGCACTGATCATAATACCAATCCGCGGGATGAGTAAACCATAATGACTGAGCGTTTGTCAAGAGAAAATATACAATCAGAGCGATATTTATATCAACGCACTTGGGGGCGAGGTTTCCGTAAGGACATAGTCAGAACCAACTGCAGAGAGTTCTTGACCCAACAGCGTCTGAGTTCCTGATGTGAAAGTGGTGGAATAGTAAAAAAAGACTTGTCAATGTCGTGGAATGCTGCTAAAATCCAACCCGCTGAGTTGGCAAGATCAATCTCACAATGAGTCGGGCCGCTAGCTCAATGGCAGAGCAGTTGACTCTTAATCAATTGGTTCGGGGTTCGAGTCCCTGGCGGCTCATTGACAAGGAAAGCGATCAATCAAATGGTCGCTTTTTTGTTTCCCCTTGGCTTTTGTGATCGTGAAACTGACTCGTTGCTTTTTTCGTTCTTGTATTTATACTGTCCTCATTCACTCTTTAATATGTGATCCGCCTCGTTTGCCAGTGGCAATTCGATTTACATGATTACATAGAGCATAGATGTAAGTTGATGGTTTGATGAAAACTAGGAAATTGACGCGAAGGGAACTCCTTAAATTTAGTGCTCTTGCCGGATTGGGACTCGTAGTAGAAGGGTTGGGCACACGAGCATCAGTAGCACAGGCGTCCGAAAACAGGCAAGTTTTTTATCGCCTCAATGACATGCAGGATTTCATCCGTGGACACACTAATAATCAGTTTGGAATTGGCTATGGTCGCGCCTGGGGCATAACGGGTCTTGGTGAACCGGCCATGGTTGCGGACAATCTTGGCGGTTTTCCATTTCAGCCCACTGTGATTGACGACGCGATCTATGGTCAGATGCTTGATCTGAACGTACACCGGCTTTCCAAGAAAGAGCGCGAATTGCTGGATCGTAAGGGAAGCGCAATCGTCCGGGAGGCGCATCGGCTTGGAATCGTGGCGCAGGATTTCGCAAGCAGTGCCTTTCATGTTTATCCCCCTGCCGGTTTCAGCCGAATGGAAGTGACGTTGAAATTACCGCGCGGCATGCACGAAAAGACGGTGAAAGGCATCAAAGTCACCACAGGTATCGATAACACCTTTGCGGGCTTGTGGATTCTGGCAGACCTGGAACGGCTGTCCGCGGATATCGATTCATTGCAGAAGGATAAGGGTTTACCAGAAGCCGAAGCCGCTCGCATCAAACGAACGTTTGCGGATGTCAATGTTGAGATTGATATTCTTGAAGCTGTGGGTCATAGTGATCCCAATCTGTCCAGCATTATGTCCGGTGTTCATCTGCAAGGAGTACGGGGTCGGTCCGGCAATTCACTGTACTACGACCGCCTTTTCTTCTATAACGAGTCCGGCCCGAAATGGCTGCAGTTCATGGTGAATAACAGTTCGCCATTTGACTGGGCCAAAGACTATCTGAATATCGTGTTCGAATTTGATAAAGATGGGCACTGGCGTACTTATTACAACGAGATTGAAATGGTGAACAGCAAGACCGTTGTGGACAAGGTGACTGCCCCCTTTGACGAACTGGTTCATCGTATTCCCGTGCGCACCATCACAACATCGGTAGGCCCGCTGGACGTTACCTACTTTATTATTTTCCATGCAGCGCCAGGTGGACTCTGGCCGGGACAGCCAACAGCCCCCAATGATTTGGCTTACGATGGCTTACAGGTAGCCAACTTGCTTTTGCGCTGACCGATTGATGCCATTTGATCAATGTTTCGGCGTTGATGGGTGTGTAACACTACGCTCTCGAACTCATTCGCGGATTTGATGTATAAATAGATTGTCTGCTATCCGAGAGGATACGGGTTCCGAGTTGTCGTGTTGTTTGCACGTCATTATGATCGCGAGCCCGTTTTTCATTTATCAGCTAGTCGTTGTCGCATCCTGTTTACAGGAGGTGTCTATCGCAAAAAAGAGCGTTGTATTAAACAATAATCCACATGCAGAACAGAAACGTGAAGCACTTACCATTTATTGATGACTGAGAAGGAAGGAGATAAAAATGAAGTTAACGATTTTCAAGTCGATGACAGCGTTGGCTGCTGCCAGCTTGCTGATCAGCGCTTGCGGCGGCGCAGCCCCCACAGCTGCCCCGGCTGCCACCAAGGCCCCAGAGGCTACAAAGGCTTCAGAAGCCACCAAGGCGCCCGAAGCTACGGCTGCAACCGCCAAATCCGCATTTAAGATTGGCATGATCCTCGTCGGTCCCTATAACGACAAGGGTTGGAATCAGGCCAACTACGAAGCACTGGACTATGTTAAGGCGAAGCTGCCTGGTTTCACCTATGACTACGTCGACAAAGTCAACAGCGCTGATCGCCCGAACACCAAAGGTACTCAAGTCGCAGATGACCTGATCGCCAAAGGTGCGAACATGATCATTTTTGATTCGGATGACTTCAAAGATGATGCCCTCGAGACTGCCAAGAAGCACCCGGACATTCCAGTGATTCACACCTCTGGTGACTATTCCTGGAAAGAGGGCAAGAACTTCAAAGATCAGAAGAACCTGATCAACATCATGGGACAAATGGAGTTCACCAAGATGATGGCGGGTTGTGCTGCTGCTCTGGGTTCCCAGACTGGTAAGATTGGCTTTGTCGGACCGCTGATCAACGAAGAGACTCGCCGACTGGCTTCCTCAGCCTTCCTTGGCGCCAAGTATTGCTGGACCAACATCCTCAAGAAGGATGCCAAAGCCCTGCAGTTTAAGGTGACTTGGATTGGCTTCTGGTTCAACATTCCCGGTGTGACATTGGATCCCACCAAGGTAGCCGATGACTTCTTCAATGGCGGCTACGATGTCGTGATGTCTGGTATCGATACACCGGAAGCGGCGACCGAAGCCAAGAAGATGGTCGAAGCGGGCAAGAAGGTGTTCTATGTCCACTATGACTATAAGCAGGGCTGTGACCTGGCTCCGGACGCATGTCTGGGTTCACCCTACTTCAACTGGGGCCCTGCCTATCTTGACGCCGTGAAAAAGGCGCAGGCCGGGACACTCACCCAATCGTTTACTTGGAATGCCCCAGACTGGAAGAATATTAACGACCCTGACACATCGGCCGTTGGTTTCCTCCCCGGCAAGGGTCTTGGTGACAAGTCTGCTCAGGTCGACACTTTGATCAAGGGTCTTGCTGATGGCAGCATCAACCTGTACAAAGGACCGCTGAACTATCAGGATGGCAGTGTATTCCTGAAGGATGGCGAAAAAGCCACCGAACAGCAGGTTTGGTATCTATCCCAATTGATGGAAGGTATGGAAGGCGCCAGCAGCGCGAAGTAATAGTTGATGTACAGGCTGGAGTCGCAACTCGCGCTCCAGCCTGTATACCAGACGGATTTGAGGTTTTAGATTGCATATTCATACGCGAAAATACAACGACATTGTGATCGACGTGTAGTAGTCTGCAATCTCAAATTTCCAATCCCAATTCGCCAATGAGCAATCATTCTCAGTGAAGCAATGAATATCCAACTCACGCATATTTACAAGCGTTTTGGTGCAGTACAGGCTAACGACGATGTGTCTTTGGACGTTGAGGCTGGCACTATTCATGGCCTGTTGGGTGAGAACGGCGCTGGCAAGAGCACTCTGGTCAAGATGCTCAGTGGATTCATAACGCGCGATAGTGGTGAAATTCTGCTGGATGGCAAATCCATTTCTGTGAAAACCCCTGCTGACGGCATTCGATCTGGCGTCGGGATGTTACACCAGGACCCACTCGACTTCCCACCCATGTCTGTTCTTGATAACTTCATCAATGGACGGCCAGGACGACTGTTTATTGATCGACGCTCTGCGGTTAAAGAATTTAAGGCCATTGCAGAGCAGTTCAACTTCGTGATCGATACCGAGGAGCAGGTGGGTTTGTTGACCATGGGCGAAAGGCAGCAACTGGAAATAGTGCGGTTGCTCTCGCTCGGTGTGCGTACGCTGATCCTAGATGAACCTACGACCGGCATCAGTGCATCGCAGAAGACGGCGCTTTTTGCCGCACTCAAGAAACTGGCCAAGCAGGGAAAATCCATCATCTTTGTCTCGCACAAACTTGAGGATGTTGAGGAGTTGTGCAACAACGTTACTGTGATGCGTGCGGGGAAGGTAGTCGGTTCCAGCGCGATACCTTGTGCAACCTCAAAGCTGGTTGGCATGATGTTTGGCCGTGAACTGGCAACACCAGTGAAACCAGCAACAAGTCGAACTGATACTGCCATCAAGATTGAAGGCTTGACAATCGGTGATGACCGCATGGATGTTCGCGTCAACGATTTGAGCATCAAACGAGGCGAAGTCATCGGCCTCGCCGGACTGGAAGGCAGCGGTCAACGTCTGTTCCTACTTACCTGCGCTGGTGTGCTGCGGCCTTTTGCCGGCAAACTGATGGTGAATGCTGATGGGCGACTTGCGGAGATGACGGGTAAGTCGTACCACCAGTTCCAGAAGGCAGGTGTTGGGTATCTACCGGCAGACCGTCTGCGCGAGGGACTGATCTGGGGTTTGACGATACAGGAACATGTTGTGCTGCGCACGCCTTCTGATGGATTGTTTGTTAACCGCGAAGCCAGTCATAGCGTTGCCGAAACAGCGATTAAGACGTTCAATATTCGTGGAAAAACAGACACCCGTGTCGGCCAGCTCTCCGGCGGTAATCAACAACGCACTCAGCTTGCCTTGTTGCCAACGCCTCTGAACCTGGTGCTCATGGAGCATCCAACACGCGGATTGGATATTGAGTCGACCATCTGGGTATGGCAGCAGTTGATCATGCGTTGCCAGGGTGGCACCTCTATCATTTTTGCTTCATCTGATCTGGATGAGATTGTGCAATACAGTGACCGAGTGATTGTTTTTAGCGGAGGTAAGGTGTCAGAACCGATCGCAACAGCGGTATTAACTGCGAGTAAACTGGGCGAGATGATAGGCGGTAAGTTTATTGGAGCATCTGCAAGCTGATTCAGACTCTACAACACTGGACTCATAATACGTGAAGGAAAATCCAACCCTCCATACCAAGTCACCTGTATCGCAGCTTAATCGCGGGCTAATTTACCAGGGCGGCGCACTGATGCTGTCGCTGTTGTTTGTCGCCGTCATCATCTTGTTGACCGGTGAGTCGCCGCTGCATGTTGTCTCCGCACTGGTTGATGGCGCATTTGGAACCCCAGACCAGTTCGCGCGCGTCTTTGCGACGCTGACGCCGTTGGTGCTCTGCGCCAGCGGGTTGATCTATACCTTTACAGCGGGTCTATATAACCTGGGAGTTGAAGGTCAAATTGTGATCGGTGCGATAGCTTCGACATTGGCCATTCGGGTTTTGCAGGGTCAACTGCCGCCGCCGCTGGTCATCGCCGTGAGTATCCTGGCAGGTACATTGGGAGGCGTTCTATGGGGCTTACTTGCAGGCGCGCTCAAAGTCTACGGCAACATCAGCGAGATTTTTGCGGGACTTGGTTTGAACTTTGTCGCACAAGGTCTGGCGATTTATCTCATTTTCGGGCCGTGGAAACGACCAGGCATTGCATCCATGAGCGGCACAGAACCTTTTGATGACGCATTTGCACTGGGACGATTCGGCCAGACCGACGCTGCGCCTGTAGCACTGGCGATAGCGGTCATCGTCCTTGTGGCCACCATCGTCATTATGCGCAACACCCACTTCGGTTTGCGATTGAAGGCAGTTGGCCAAAACCCTCGTGCGGCCTTTATTCTCGGCATGCCTTCTACCCGGTTGTTGCTCAGTTCGTTCCTGGTTTGTGGTGCGTTTGCCGGCATGGCAGGCTCGCTTCAAGTAGTAGGTTTATTCCATCGCCTTATCCCCAGCATCTCGAGCAACCTTGGTTTTCTGGCATTACTCGTCGTCATGTTGATCAGCTTCAATGCCGTGTGGATAGCGCCTGTCGCCTTCTTCTTCAGTGCGCTCAACGTTGGCAGTCTTCAACTGCCCATGGCGTTGCGCATGGAGTCATCGTTGTCCGGCGTCATTCAGGGCATGCTGGTGTTGTTTGCGCTACTAGCACGCGGTTTCAGCGAGCGCAATCGGAAAACCCGGAGCTGAACTATGGATCTATCGCAACTCGTTATTATTCTTGCCACGGCTATTGCGACTGCTACGCCCTTGGTGTTTGCTGCTATTGGTGAAACGATCACCGAACGCGCCGGCGTCATTAATCTTTCGACGGAAGGAACCATCCTTCTTTCGGCAATGACGGGATTTGCCGCAGCGCGCGCTGCCAATAACGTGCTTGTAGGATTTGCCGCGGCCGCGATTGTGGGCGCCCTGGTGTCGCTCATTGTGGCATTTGGCGCCATTACGTTGAAACAGTCACAAATCGCTATTGGTTTTGTGCTTGCGCTTTTGTGTGCTGATCTCTCATCTTTCCTGGGTAATCCCATTGTCTTGGTGCCTGGCCCAACGGTGCCAAGTATGCCCATTCCGCTGCTGCAGGATATCCCTGTACTTGGCAGGTTGTTTTTTCAGAGCGACTTACTGGTATATGCCAGTTACCTTCTTATCGCAGTGACCTGGGTATTTTTCTATCGCACGCGACCGGGCTTACTATTGCGTTCTATCGGCGAGCAGCCCGCGGCGGCATTTGCGCGCGGTAACAATGTGATCCGCATGCGCTATCTGTACACCTTGATTGGAGGGGCGCTGCTTGGAATTGCAGGGGCCGCTTTTTCACTCGACTTCAAAGCTGGCTGGAGTAATCGCGCCACTGCCGGGTATGGATGGATTGCGCTGGCCATTGTAATCTTCGGCGGGTGGAACCCTCTGCGTGCAGCCGTCGGCGCGTACTTCTTTGGCGTACTGCAGTCGCTGGCCAGTGTGGCGCAGAGCAGCATTCAGAGTGTTCCTACTCAGGTGTTCTCGGTAGCTCCCTTTGTGCTGATGATTCTGGTGCTCGTGCTGACATCCGGTCAGTGGCTGGATAACCTGCTTTCACGATTACCGGTCGAGGTACGGCGACCGATCTTGCGTGCCATTCGCGCTCCCGCCCCGGCGGCGCTTGGAAAGGTGTTTGAACAGGATTAGGCAATGAAAGAGACTCCCGGAATCATTGTAGATTCCGGGAGTCTCTTTTTTATCTAGGGTCGAAAACCAAGCAGGCTCTGGGGTGATTCGTTAAGTATTGCGCGCGCAATCGTCAAGGCTTCGTCGATGGTGTATTGCCCCTGCGACACCTTTTGACTTAGCACCTCGGCCAACTGCTTGCGCACAATCAAGGCTTTGGCATACGTCCAGTCGACGCAATAAGCATCACTGAAGAAGCCAATCTGCTTATTTGTGGCGACCATATCAAGCCGTTCACTCATGACCTTGCGCATCGCGCCGGGGAAGAAATTGTGCCACCAGTAACCTGCCAGAGACAGGTTTGGCAACTCGCGCGCGAGTGTGCACATCGACTGATTGGCGTGTTCACTGGAGAGGAACACCTGGAAGCGCAACCCGGGATGCCGTGCAATAATGGCGGCAACATCGAAAATGCTGTCCTGGCGCAACTTGCTGCCGGTTTCGTAGGGAAGCGGTTCTGCGCCGAAGGAGAACTGATAAACGATGTCGTCGCCGTGCTTTTCAAGTTCGGTCAGAAAGACCTCATTGATATAGCTTGAGTAGATATCCCGATCAGCTTCGCTCGGATTATCGCGGTGGGTAAGTGCTGTGGCCATATCCGCTGCACTGACTTCGCGGAATCGGATGTCGGTCGAAATATGCTGGGCTGTGCTGAGCACTTGCCCATAAGGAATCTTGGATACGTAGTACGCAATCGCTGCGTGCACATCATCAATCGTCTTGAGCGTTCGTGCCAGCTTCGGACGGCCGGCGCCCATGGTCACGGGCAGAGGAGCGCCAGGGCCGGGTTGGTTCCACGCATTTTCAAGCTCAAACAGCGGGATGTCGTTTACACCCCATTGAGCGCGTGTAAAGAAAGCCCACTCGAGCGCATAGCGCAGTATATCGTCATACCGACCATCATGTCGCCGCCACAGTTCTGTGCCTGCGCGTTGTACGCCAGCCAACTTGAGAATCTGACGCGGCCACTCGCTGTCACTGGCTTTCTCGCGGATGATGGCGTCCAGCGTTCGCCAGTTATCGAGCGTGATGGGATCAACCCAGCCGTATAGGTCGCGCAGAATCACGCGCACTCCCCACGCGATGCTGGTGTTCTGGATGTGTTTGAAATAGGGAATGGCTTCGATCAGGCGCCCGGTTGCTTCTGCTTCATCAGGTTCTTCAGACATGCGGCCGCGGCTGGGACAGCCGGCAGTCACAAGATCAGAAATGACCATGTGGTACAGCGCGATATCGTGCAACCCGCGCGCAGCCAGGTGCGACGCATCGAGATGCGTGTGGATGTCCAGCAAGGGGATGGTTGCCAACCCTTCTTCGATCGACGTAACAAGACTACGTTCACTCACAGATACCTCCACTACAAGTAGAAATAGGACAGTCGGCGGCGACGCCGGTGTTCTGAAGACCTAGTTACGAATATAAGCATCGATTGTTGCACGTGACGGGATGCCGGCTCGTCCACCGGGCTTGGTCGCTTTCAATCCCGCGGCTGCTGTTGCCACACGCACTGCCTGATCTACCGACTCTCCCTGCGCAATACATGCGGCATATGCGCCGTGAAATACATCACCGCAACCCGTAGTATCAACAACCTGGACAGAATGCGCTGGCACATGCACAACAGGCGCATCGGGTTCGGTTCGCCGTCCTCCGGATGATCCGGTGGCGTACCAGCATCCCAACTCGCCCGCCGTGACGACGCAGGTTGCTTGATGATTCGACAGCATTCGCAGGCCTTTCACCATGGCGACTGGATTGGTCTCGCCCGTTTTACGTTGTGCAAAGCCCGCGCCGACGATCAAATGATCGATCAAGGGTAAAAGCTGTTCTGCGCGTGGTTCCGATTCGCGTTCAATATCGGCGATGACCGGTATACCGTGCGCATGGGCTAGCTCGATTGCGCGCAATCCACCATCTATGGCGTGGTGATCCAGGAACAAGACTCGGCATTGCGTGATCAAAGCTTCATCGATTTCAACTGGCATGCGCCATTGCACCCCGACAAATGAAGCCATGATGCTGCGCTGGCCATTGGAGGCATCGACAATGATCATCGAATGAATCGGGCGCGCCTCGGCACGGTTGATCACCGGGCTGCAGTCGACGCCCTCGCGTGCAAACTCGACGCGGGTATATTGTGACAGGTCGTCATCGCCCAGTATCCCGGCATAGGCGACTGTAGCGCCTACGCGTGCCGCCGCGACCAGCGCCGTGCCAACCAGACCGCCGCCATGGCGCTGCTTGTCGAGGACGGCGACTTTCATGTCGGGCATTGGGTAATGCTCGACATAGATCAGATCATCAACCGTCACTGCGCCAAAGCCGAGTACATCAAAACGAGGGTGATGGTCTATCATGCAAGGCCTGCGAATTGCAGTGCTTCCTGTGCAGACTTGCCGTCGTGGATGACTGCTTTGAAAGCATACACTGACTTGCTGATTTCACTCAAGCCCCAGATATTGCGCCCGATAGTGGCGCCCCGCGCGCCCGACTGGACAACCTCTGACATCATGCCCAGCGCAAGTTCCAGTGTGCTGGACTGCGGGCCGCCGGCGGCGACTACCGGCACAGGGCAATCGGCCACGATCTGGGCGAATGATGCAACGTCGCCGCAATAGGGTGTTTTTACCACATCAGCGCCCACTTCAACGGCGCAACGTGCTGCCCAGGCGATGTTCTCCGGCGTAAACGACACATTAACGCCATTGCTGAAATCGCGCGGGTAGACATGACAGATGACCGGGATATCGAAGCGCGCCGCTTCGCGTACGGCATCTGCCACGCGACGCAGATACATGGCCTCGGTGTTGCCGCGCACAAACGCCGCAATGGCGAAGCCGTCAGCCCCGATGCGCACCGCGTCTTCTGGCGTAGCGACTTGCTCCATGGCCGTGTCGTCAACGCGTATGGTGCTGCTCTGAATGATTAAAGGGACGATCCCGGCATGGGGTGCCCACGCACTGGTGGCGATGCCCTTATGCATAGTGACGGCATCCGGTCGTGCTGCCACGATGGCGGCAAGGGTGGGTTGAATGTGACGTAGTCCTGGCGGAAGCCCCTGGCCGTAGGCAATGAAGTGATCGACTGCCACTGAACACAAACGTCCTGAGGGGTGAGAAAAGATGCGATTAAGGCGAATTTGCTTTCCAATATTCATCATGCTGGTTCGCAGTGTAGCCGATTTTCATGAAATGTCGACGCGAAACCACTAGATTACCCGTATCCATTTTTGCCCTCGTCACAGCAACGTCAGCGCGCTGACGCCGAATTTGACAATTCCTTCGAGCGATGATACGATTAACACCATTGATCCGATAAATACGATCAATAGATGTAAAGTGTTTTCTGATGGCTTCTGAAATAGTAGATTCCGCCCTGTTGCGCTATATCGTTGCCCAAGGCTTTCAGCCGGGCGACCGACTCCCCGCGCTTGATGACCTCAGTATCGAACTCAAGATCAGTGTTGGAAAACTACGTGAGCAGTTGGAAGTGGCGCGCGCCATGGGTCTCGTGGATGTGCGCACGCGCAGCGGTATTCGCCTGGAAGAATACACTTTTATGCCGGCGGTGCGATTAAGCCTCTTTTACGCGCTGGCTATTGATCCCACCCAGTTTGACGCCTTCAACACACTGCGAAATCGCATTGAGGCCGCATTCTGGTTTGACGCTGTAGCGCACCTTACACCAGAAGATCATCAGCAGTTGCGCGATCTTGTGGCCAAGGCGTGGTCGAAGCTCAATGGTCACCCCGTACGTATTCCTCAATCAGAACATCGGGATCTGCATCTCACCATTTTTGGCCGCTTGCAGAATCCTTTTGTAAAGGGTTTGCTGGAGGCGTACTGGGAAGCCTATGAAGCGGTGGGATTGAGTGTGTTTTCTGATTATCCTTACCTGTGCGAGGTATGGACCTATCACGAGAAAATCGTGAATGCCATAGTAGCCGGCGATGCCGATGAGGGATATCGCCTGCTTGTGAAGCACACAGTTTTGTTGCGCAATCGCGAAAGCACCCATCCACATGCGGTGCCTGAGCGTCCGCTCACAGACCCTGAACTGTTTGCAGATATGAGTTGATGAGCATAGCTATTGATATCCAAGTCAAGGAGATGAGTGCATGAGTGTTGCTGAAATTGCGAGCAGCCCCCAGGTTGCTGAATCGGCGGGAAAAGCTCCCGTTGTTAATGATTTTTCTATCAGCGTTGCCACTAAGAACGGCTCGGGAAGCCAGACTGCGAACACCACCCTGTTACGCGCGCTGTTCAAAATGGGCATTCCCGTCAGTGGCAAGAACGTCTTCCCCTCAAACATTCAAGGCATGCCCACGTGGTACACCATCCGCGTCAGCAAGGATAATTACATTGGCCGCCGGTTGCATGCTGACATCGTGATCGCGATGAATCCTGCTACTGCGATTGAGGATCATCAGAATGTTCAGCCGGGCGGTGTGTTCATGTACGCCGACGATATCAAGATTCCGATGAATCGCAAGGATCTTTCGTATTACCCGATCCCTGTCAAGAAAATCGCCTCGGAAAACGAGACCGATCCCAAACTACGGTCGTATGTAGCCAATATGGTCTATGTTGGCGCCCTGGCACAGCTTCTCTCCATTGACCTGAGTGACATTGAAGCTGCACTGATGCATCACTTCCGCGGCAAGCGCAAGCCGGTTGATTCGAACATGAAGGTGGTGCGTTTCTCGGCGGAATGGGCGAAGGCGAACCTGCCCAAGACAGACCCTTATAGCGTAACCCGCCTGAACAAGACCGAGGGCTTGATCATGATCGACGGCAATACGGCCGCAGGACTTGGAGCCATCTATGGCGGCGTTACCTTTGTTGCGTGGTATCCCATCACTCCGGCTACTGGCGTCGCTGACAGTTTGAATGAGTATCTGCCGCGCCTGCGCATCGATCCCGAGACGAAAGAGCCAACCTACGCGATTGTTCAGTCTGAGGATGAACTAGCTGCTCTCGGTATGGTCATTGGCGCTGGCTGGGCCGGCGTGCGATCGATGACGTCGACTTCCGGTCCGGGCATCTCGTTGATGGCGGAATTTACCGGTTACGGCTATTTTGCTGACATTCCCGCTGTGATCTGGGATGTGCAGCGCATGGGGCCAAGCACCGGCATGCCGACCAAGGTTTCGCAGGGAGATATCATCCCCGCGCACTACCTGGGGCATGGCGATGGCCGTCACCCTTGTTTGATTCCCGGTTCGGTTTACGAGTGCTTTGAGTTTGGCTGGCGTGCGTTTGACGTGGCTGAACAGTTGCAGACGCCGGTGTTTGTGCTGAGTGATCTTGACCTCGGTATGAACCAGTGGATGACTAAGCCATTCGATTATCCCGAGGAGCCCATTAATCGCGGCAAGGTACTCTCGGCAGAAGACCTGCAGAAACTGGGCATCGGTGGCTTCAAGCGCTATCGTGATGTGGATGGCGATGGTGTAGCATGGCGCACGCTTCCCGGCACGGAACACCCGGCCGCAGCGTTCTTCACCCGTGGTACCGGACACAATGAAGATGCCAAGCTCTCGGAGCGCACCGAGGACTGGGACAATAATATGGCACGTTTGGCGCGCAAGTTTGAGACGGGGCGCAAAATAGTGCCTCAACCCGAGATTGACCTGGTGGAAGGCGCCGAGATCGGCATCATTGCCTATGGCTCCACCGATGCACCCATTGGCGAAGCGCGGGCGATCCTGGCTGAGCAAGGCATCAAGGCGTCCTACCTGCGCGTGCGTGCATTACCGCTTGCGCATTCAGTGAATGACTTCGTGGCTGCCCATAAACGCACCTACGTTGTCGAAATGAACAGCGATGCTCAAATGTGCCAACTGGTTCGACTGGAAATGCCCGAGATGGCAACTCTGGTGCGCCCGTGTAATCACAACGACGGGATGCCGCTGACAGCGGTGTGGATCAGCGAAGCGATTGTCAATAAGGAAAAGAGCAAGTAGCTTTGTTTATAGAGCATTAACGGATTGGAGAGCAAACAATGGCAACTGTACCTGTTGTAAAACCAGCACCCCAGGGTGGAACGCCTGCGCCTACTGCGACGGCTGCGAAGAAACTGAATTTGATCGGCCTTGAGCGCACCGATTACAAAGGCGCCGATTCGACGTTGTGCGCCGGTTGCGGTCACGACTCGATCGCCGCACAGATTATTACTGCGTGCTATGAGGTTGGATTGCCGCCAGAGCAAGTGATCAAGTTGAGCGGCATCGGATGTTCAAGCAAGAGCCCCGCCTATTTCATGAGCCGCGCTTTTGGCATTAACACGCTGCATGGCCGCATGGCCACAGTCGCCACCGGCGCGCTGACAGCCAACCACAAACTCACCGGCATCGGTGTGAGTGGTGACGGTGATACCGGGAGCATTGGACTTGGTAATTTCAAGCACATGCTGCGCCGCAATGTGCACATGGTCTACATCATCGAGAACAATGGCGTTTACGGCCTGACGAAAGGTCAGTTTTCGGCCACAGCCGATGTCGGTCAGGAATTGAAGCACGCCGGACGAAACGAACTGCCCCCGATTGACTTGTGCATGGAAGCCCTTGCCACGGATTGTGGTTTTGTGGCGCGCGGTTTTGCCGGTGATCCCAAACAGGTGGTGGCTTTGATCAAAGCCGCACTCAGCCATCGCGGTACCGCCGTGCTCGATATCATCAGCCCGTGCGTTACCTTTAATAACCGCGATGAGTCTACCAAGAGCTACGCATGGGGCAAGGCCAACGACGAGCGCATCAATGATTTCACCTTTGTGGCGCAGCAATCGGAAATCACCGCAGAAATTGAACCTGGCGAGACGAAAGAAGTCGAGATGCACGATGGATCTCACATTGTCATCAAGCGCCTGGATCAGGGCCACGATCCAACAGACCGCAAGGCGGCCATGACGTTGCTTCAGGACGCACGTGAGAAGCAACTCTTTATTACCGGGCTCATTTATGTGGATAGCAGCCGTGAAAGCCTGGCTGAACATGAGAACCTCGGCGACGTGCCATTGGCGCGCTTGCCCAATGCCAAATTACGACCATCCAAGGAATCCCTGTTGAAGATCATGAACGCGATGGTGTAAAAGCCAGCACTTTTGTATGGGGACGCGGCTCTCCTTGCGAAGGTTGCATGCAAGATAGACATCCCGCTTGAAAGCCTTCGCAAGGATGAAGTAACACTCCTTGCGAAGGTTGCCTACAAGCTGGGCATCCCGCTCTCATAAACCTTCGCAAAAATGGGGTAATCGAAGGTGCTGATATTTATCGTGAATGCGTTTCGGCAGTCGCTATACAATGGCGCGACGGAAAGATGAAGGTTTAGGGATCAACCTTTTCACAATTAACAATGGATAAACACATTCGTGCGCGGAATGCAGAGCTACGCCGCCTGGCAGAAGAACGCATGGCGTCGGCTAATCCCGAATCCCCGCCCGTGCTGCCAGAAATTGATGCCAACCGCCTCAATCATGAGCTTCAGGTGCATCAGATTGAGCTGGAAATGCAGAATGAGGAGTTGCAACGGGCTCGCGCACAGGTTGAAACGGCTTTCCAGAGATACAGCGACTTGTACGAATTTGCGCCGGTCGGCTATTTATTGCTGGATCACCTCGGCATCATACTGCAGGCTAACCTCTCAAGTGCCCAGATGCTTGATATCCATCGTAGTGAGTTGATTGGGCGGCGCCTGGCAATGTTGGTGGCTCAGCCCGACCGAACGGTGCTTAATGCCTTTATCGCGCGGGCGTTTGCCAATCACACGAAGCAAGTCTGTGAGGTGGCAATGCTGCCTGGCTCTGGCGCCGACCTGGCAGTGCGGTTGGAAGGCATGTTGTCAGCTGACTCGCAAGAGTGCCGGGTTGCGTTGATCGATTTGACCGAGCGCCGACAGATGGAAGAGCGCATGCGTCAGACGATCACGGAACTGCACCAACAAGGAATTGACAAACAATTGGCCGAAGAACGGCTGATGCTGGCATTGCGCGCCGGCAAGGTTGCGATTTGGGAGATCGAACTGCCAACAAAGCGAGTAACTACACTGGCCGGGGATAGGTTTGGATCATTGTCACAGGGGCCAGTGACCATCACACGTGATGAATTTGTCAGCGGGATTCATCTCGATGATCGTGCCCAGGTTGATGCATCACTGTATAAAGCGGTTTTTGAGGGTGTGGAGCAATTCGCTACCTTCCGCTCGATTGAGCCAGATGGATCAACGCGCTGGATTGCGTTGCGCTGCAGGCGCGTGCTGGACGATCAAGGCGTCGCGGTGAAACTCGTGGGGTCTTCGTCTGATGTCACCGAGCAAAAGCGACTGGAACAACGCCTGCGTATCTTGTTCCATGCGGCTCCCGATCCGATTGTGCTCTTCGACAATACATGGACGTTTCACGATGTCAACCATGCCTATGAGGTACTCACCGGTTATGCGCGCGCCGAGTTGATCGGCCACGCACCTTTTGATCTGGGCATCATTGCAGTTGAGAGTATTGATCATCTGCGATCCCAGCGCGAAGACCTGATGCAGCATCGGCCCGTGTCTGCCTTTGAACTGATTCTGTGTTCAAAAGAGGGCAAACGGATTGACGTTGAGGTCAATTTGCATACAGTGGAGATTGATCAGCAAAAGCTCTATTTGTCGGCGATGCATGACATTAGTCTTCGCAAGCAGGCAGAGGCGGTTGTGCTCGAGTCGAATCGCAAGCAGACAGAACTCAACGAGTTGAAATCGCGCTTTGTCAGCATCGCATCGCACGAGTTCCGCAACCCACTCATGACCATCATGTTTACAGCAGACATTCTTCGATCCTTCCGCAAGACGATGGATGATGCCAAGATTGAATTTCAACTACAGCAGATCATCAGCGAGACTGAGCACATGCAAAGCCTGATCGATGATGTGCTGCAGTTAGCGCGCACGCAATCTACAGGCTATGTGCTCAAGCCTGCGATGTTAGACCTGGCGGCGGTGTGTAGAGAAATTGTGAATATGCTTCAGGGCAATCCCAACCTGACGCACACGCTGGTTTTTTCGAGTAGCCAGCAATCGGTTAATGCGCTGCTGGATGCGAAGTTGATGAAAGAGGCCATCACCAACTTGATCACCAATGCGGTCAAGTATTCTGCGGCTGGCACGACCGTTCACATTGACCTGGCGGTGGATGAGGCACAGATCGTATTTCGCGTCAGTGACCAGGGTATCGGTATCCCATCTGCTGATGTGCCGCACCTGTTTGAACCGTTCCACCGCGCCGGCAACGTCGATCAGATTGATGGCACAGGGTTGGGCTTAAGCATCACCAAGAATGCTGTGGAACTGCATGGCGGGACGATTACGGTCGAGAGCGAAGTAGGCACAGGTACGACCTTTACCATTCGAATGCCGGCGTAAAATCAAGATATTACGGTTGTGTGGTCAAGTCCGATGCGGACGTCGAGACCGCCCTGATGTGTAAACTTGACCGCGTTACTCACTTAGTTGGTCAAGACTTGATGCCGATCAGCTGATGTTGGTATGCCAAGACTCCCGCCACCGCATGTTGGTTGTGTTGCTAGGATAGGGTGGGTAGCCGTTGGGAGTTTGTGGGATTGTCGTCAAGGGCGGTGGATATGGACAAGGAAGCGGGCGCTGACTTCCGCCGAAAGGTCCGAAGGGTCCGAAGGCTTTTTCGTTTTTTCAAAACCTTTTACAGAGAATTTATTTTTTTTAAACATTAGGAAAAATGCTTCGGACCCTTCGGACCCTTCGGAAAACAGAAAAAACCTTGTCCTATTCTGAAACGAAAGACGTGAAGGGGACAAGGTACTTGCGATTTGGAATCATTGTGGTGGCGAAGCATTGCCTTGTGAGTTTCACACTGCATAAGATGCCATGGCAATGTGACCCGGTATGCACCGGTCACGTCTCACATGGCTAAGCTTCGCCCGATAGCCGATATTGACTTAACTGCGATTACGCAGGTAGAGGCGGCGCCTGCAACAGTTCAAACGTAATCCCGTCGGGATCGCTGAAATAGACGGCATAACCGCCTTTGTTGACGCCATGCTCGATCGCGATAGGGGCATCAGCCTTGAATTTCACGCCCAACGCCTTCATGCGATTGAACTCCGCGTGAATATCGTCGACGAGAAATGCCCAGTGACCCACGCCGGTGTTGTTGGTGTGCAGGTCGAGGTTACTCACACCGCGCGGGCGTTCGTACTCGATGAGCTCGACGTGATGGTTGGCGCGGGCTGGAAACGGTTGTCCCGGGACGCGCAACTGTACGACGCGCAACCGGACATTCTCAAAGCCCACCAGTTTGCCCGTGTAGGTGTTCTCCTGAATCTGCTCGCGGACGAATTCCAGCCCAAGCACTTCGGTGTACCACTTGACTGCCGCATCCATGTTCGAGACGGTAAATGAAACGTGCCAAATTCCCTGGATCATAATGACTCGTGAAATGTGAATACAGAAAATACTGATAAAACAATACTACTTCGCTAATTTCAATGCGCCTGCCACGATGTCGGCCGGTTGTGGCAGGGCGGCTTCTTCTAACTGTTTCGCAACCGGAATCGGCACATTCAGCCCTGCTACACGCACAATAGGCGCATCCAGTTCATCAAATGCCTTCTCCACGATCTGCGCCACAATTTCCGCGCCCACGCCGCAGGACTCATGCGCCTCGTGCGTCACCAGCAGACGGTGCGTCTTGCGCAGTGACGCGATGACCGTGTCGATATCGAGCGGTACCGTGCTGCGTAAGTCGATAACCTCAGCGCTGATGCCATGCTCTTTCTGCAACGTTTCCGCCGCCTGAAGCGCGAACAGCAACTGGCGTGAATAAGACACAATGGTCATGTCGGTGCCGACGCGTTTGACATCGGCCTTGCCGATGGGGAGTGTGTACTCCCCCTCCGGCACCAGACCCTTCGTGTTGTATAGCAATTTGTGTTCGATGAACATCACCGGATTGTCGTCGCGGATGGCCGACTTCAGCAAACCTTTCGCGTCATACGGCGTAGCGGGGATGACCACTTTCATCCCCGGTATATGTGTAAACAGCGCTTCGAATGATTGCGAGTGTTGCGCTCCGTTGCCGCGGCCGCCGCCCTGCTGCGCCCGGATCACCATCGGCACCTTGACGCGCCCACCGCTCATCGAACGCATCTTGGCGGCCTGGTTCCATATCTGATCTGCCGCCACCAGTGCAAAGTCAATGAACATCAACTCGACCAGCGGACGTTTGCCGGTCATGGCCATACCCACGGCCATGCCGACGAAGGCAGATTCAGTGATTGGCGTATCGCGAACGCGCGTCGGGCCAAACTCGTGGATTAGCCCTTCCGTCACGCGAAAGACACCGCCATAGTCTCCGATGTCTTCGCCCATCAGGATGACGTTTGCATCGCGCCGCATCTCTTCGGCTAGCGCTTCGCGCAAAGCCTGTGTATAAGTCAGTTCTCGCATCATTCGATTTCTATTCCCGATGTTTCAAATTGCAGTCGCCTAGATGTCGCCACAAATAGACACTTTCATGCCCAGTTCCTGCATCGCGGCTGCCTTGGCGAACAGTGCCTTCTTCGCGCCGGTCTTGTCGGGAGCGTAGGCAACCTGGATGTGGTTGGCTTTGTGGCGCGCCATGAAATCGTCACGGCTGATGCCCTTGAGTACGGCATGCATGATGGGCCACTCGGATGTAGTCAGTTTCCAGCGATCTTCTGTTTCTTCGATCGGAAGCTGTACAGACTCAGCCAGTCCGATGTCGAAGTACAACTGATCATCAGCCACGAACACGCGGCTCCATACCACCCAGCCTGGCTTGCTGATGCCCTTGAGCGATCCACCACCGAGTGGGAAGTACATCGAAGGCTGGCGCTCGCTGACGGCGCCGGCGTAGCCGTCGATGAAGTGCGCTGCAGGCGCTGCGCCGGAAATCTCGAAAACCCACACGAAATCATCGAACTTCTTGCCGTTGACCGTGCCCTTGTATTGACGGCCCCATCGGACGTCATGCAGTGTGTTTTCAGGCGAGAATCCTAGTTTGCGCCACAAGTTGTTGGTGACTAGTCCATCCAGCCCGGCGCATTCGTCTACTTCGTTGAAGTGCGGTACGGCTTCACCCGCATACAGTTCATTGCCTTGCAGGTCATACACGGGCGGCCGATCGACGTTATTCAACATCCCTTCGACGAGGTCGGATGCGGGGGCAAGGTCCTTGAGTCCCTGCTGGTACTGGATGCCGATGGTCGAGCAGCCAAAGTCTGCTGCGATACGAACCGCCGAGATGTACATCTTGCACTGTTTCAGCACTTGACTCTCGGTCAACTCGGTGGCTTCATTCGTGCCCAGTTTGAATTTCAGACCTTTGGCCAGCAGCCAGTCGTACACGCCGCGCGCTTCGGCATCAGTGACGGTCAGCATGCCGGCATAAAGAGCGGACTGACTCAAGCGCTCCTTGAAAACGCCCGTTTTAGCCAGCAACTCGTCGGGGATGAGCGCGTTGTACATGCCCATGCAGCCTTCGTCGAAGATGCCCATGATGGCTTTGTTGAAGCGGAGGTCTGTGGCCACTTTCACGCCGATCTTGGCTGCGCCTGCGGGTATCTCAATGCCCGCGAGGGGGTGAACCTGCGGCGTCTTATGAACCACCTTGCCCTTTTGCAACCAAGTGCGCAGGCCCTTTATAAAGAAGTCGTCGGTGAAGTCTTCACTCCACAATGTGGAATACTTCACGCCGGCTTTCGTCAGCGAACCATTCAGGTTAAGCATGCCGACCAGGCCAGGCCATTCGCCGCTCCAGTTTGCCATCGTCAGGATGGGGCCCTTGTGCGTGGTCAGGCCGGGGAGCACATGGTGAGTGTACTGCCAAACAGCTTCGGCAACGATGACCGGTGCGTCAGCCGGAATTGTGCGGAATACTTCCATCCCGTACTTTTGGCTGTCGATAAAACCGTGACCTTTGACTGGGTCAAAAGGATGGCCGCGTTTGACCGTGGCGCCTTCAAGCGCGAGCGCCTCGGTGATCTGTTTTTCCATAGCTTCCTGCGCCGCCCAACATTTCTGGTTGGCCGACAAACGTAGGTCGCCGCTTGCTACGAGATAGACCGTCGTCATGATTAGCTTCCTCCACAATCTGTGTGATGCATTTCTAAATCGCCCTGTTCATTATAGGGGCGCGTCACTATGTCTGCAAGCTACGCAATGATTGTGAGATTGTGGTGTTCAGGAAGCTAACGCACCAGGTGATTAACCGATTTGTGGTTTGTGACCGTAATGTTGGCGAACGTTGCCAGGTAAAAGTTAATGATATCGTTGGCCTGTTTCATGCTCAGCTTTGGGAATTGCTTGAGCAGGTAAAACCGTCCGCACTGGCTGTTTAGCCCGATACGATCAAAAACCTGAAAAAGGTAGCTTAGATGTTCACTGGTGCAGCAAGCAGGTCTATCCGCAGGTGTCACGTTTAACTCCCCTAGTGTGCACTCACACTCATCCTATCAATTTTTGAAAGAAACACATGATGTGTTTCAACAATTGATAAAGTACTTCATCAGGGAGCGACTGATATTGTGGTATTCGCGTATTTAATGGGTGCCACTGGCGCGGTTTGGGTGGCTACAAGGCGCGTTACGGTTTCAGATAGAACTGCCGGAACATCTCGACGATGGACTGTGCCTCGCCGTTAATGGACAGCAAAACCACTGGGTCGCCCTTTGTGACAAAACCAGGTGTGATCACGCGACAGTACATGCCGGGGCGCTCTGCCTGCCGGAAGCGCTTGATAAACCCTGGGTCGCCCATACGCGCGGCCAGCGTGCTGCACGGAATGCGCGCCCAGGTGATTTCCAGCACGACAGCGCCAATCTGTAGGCGGTCGCCGACTCGCAGCGGGGCCGATTCAAGCGCCGAGATCGTCAGGTTCTCGCCAAAGGTGCCAGGAGACAAGACGTGGCCTAACTCGTGCGACCACCAGTCGTAATCGACGCTGCCATAGACGTAGACCGCTTGCTCGGGTTTGCCATGGCTGGCGCGGTCGATGATGGCATCGCCCATGATGCCGCTGGGCGTAATCTCAACACGGCCTTCGGTCGGTATCTTGTAGATGCCAGTCGTACCGCTTTTGCCGCCGTTCCTTATCTCTCGTTCTTGTCCAATATTGACACTGATGATATCCATAGAGTTTCATTATCGCTGAAGCGGCGCATCGCAGGGGCGAAGCATTGCCATGTGCAACTTGGTGAACCATGGCGTCACGGGCAATGCTTCGCCCTTGCTGTTGATCTATTGACCGACGAGTGTTGGCATGGCGGTTGGGCCAAAACCGACGTTCATCGTAATGTCGAGGAACATTTGCTCGTTTACGAAGCGCACTGTCACCGCGATGATAAACGGCGTCTCGTACATGCACATGTGGATCGTGAACGTGTCCGGTGCAGTCCACGCACCGCTGGTCGCAGAGGCATGGGAGTGTGTAAAGGCAAAGGTTGTTGTTCCCTTTAACCATGCCCCGATGGCGCCTTCGAATGTATGTGTGCCCCGATGATCGACCATCACCATCGTGAATCGATCGTCATTGAAAGATATAGTAGCGCATTCTACCTTGGGCTCGTTAGGCGCAAAGTTGAATATTTTGCCGGATATGGCTGTGGCGATTGCTGCCCTTCTTTGCCCCTGCACCGTTTGCAGCGCCAGATCAGTTAGTTTCTGGTCGAGTGCGCTTTGTGCGCTCGCGTCTTCTGGAAGCGCGGCGGCTTTCATCGCGGGCAATAGCATGTCCCATGCCATCGTTAACACTTGCTGCATATCCTTGACGCCGCTGGTGATGGCCAGCACCGCGTCGTAGTCGGGCATGATGACGCAATATTGACCAAAGGCGCCATCGCCGCGATACCCGTTGTGCTGACAGCGCCAGAACTGGTAGCCGTAACCCTGAATCCAGTCGGGGTTGCCCTGCGTGCCGTTATTGTTGTCGGAATGTGGGAATGACGCTTCTGCAATCCATGCTTCAGACAGGATACGCTGCCCGTTCCACATACCTTTTTGCAGATACATTTGGCCGAAACGAGCGATATCCTCAGTCTTGACGTTGAGCCCGAATCCGCCCGTGTTAATCCCGCGCGGATCGGTTTCCCACGTTGGGTTCTCGATGCCTAGCGGCTCAAACAGGTGAGGGGTCAGGTAATCCAGCAGGCTGATGCCGCTCAGCTTCGTGATGATTGCCGACAACATGTAGGTTGCGCCGGTGTTGTACAGGAAGTGCGATCCTGGGACGCGCACCACGGGCAGCGCCAGAAATGCGCGTGGCCAGTTGCCATCGGCATCCTGATGCAGATACCCGGTGGTGTCCTCGATGTGACCCGTGTTCATCGACAACAGATGGCGCACCGTCATGGCTTTCAGATTGTCACTTGGAACCGCAGGCGCATCATCGGGGAAGAATTTGAGCACCGGGTCGTCAACACTCAGGCGACCTTCTGCTACGGCGAGACCGATGGCGGTTGAGGTGTAGCTCTTGCTCAGTGAGAAAAGCATGTGCGGGATGTCGCGGCCATAGGGTGACCACCAACCCTCGGCGACAACGTGTCCGTGTCGTACCAGCATGATGCTGTGAAACGACTCGATTTTCTCATCAATCATGGTGATGTATTTGAGCAAATCTACAGATGAAATCCCCTGTAACTCGGGGGAACTGCGAGGTAGGTTTATTGTCATGAGACTAGTGTACTCCCGGCGACTTCGCGCGCTGCTTTTTGCTCAAGTAACGTCAGTTTCGCCACTCTTCGCCGGAAGTTCGGGTCAGTGCTGAACTGTGCACTCAGATACGAGCGCAGGATGTCTTCCACCAGCTTGATGCCGACGATCTGCGCCCCGATGCACACGACGTTCACGTCATCGTGCTCAATGCACTGGTGCGCACTATAGATGTCGTGACAAACGGCCGCGCGAATGCCGGGAATCTTGTTCGCCGCAATACAAGCGCCGACGCCGGTACCGCAAATCATGACGCCGCGCTCAACTTCTCCGTTCCTTACGGCATCGCAGACAGCTGCTGTGATATCGGGAAAGTCAACCGGATCGGGTGTAAAACAGCCGAAATCAATCACTGTGTGGCCGGCAGAACGTACAAGATCGATCACAGTGCCTTTCAACGGGTAGCCGGCGTGATCTCCTCCAATCGCAAGATGCATTTGAACCTCCAGGGTCGCTATTTGATGGCGATGACGTGGCCGCCGGTAAGTGCGACCAACTCGGTGGGTGTGAGTTGAAATACGGCAAAAGGTGTGCCGGCTGCCGCCCAGATGATATCGAAGGCTTTCAAATCCTCATCTATCCACGTTTCAATGGGATTGGTATGTCCGATGGGCGGGACGCCACCGATGGCGAAGCCGGTTTGTGTGCGCACGAAATCGGCGTCGGGGCGTTCGATGGATTCACCCGTCAGCGCTGCCAGCTTCTTTTCGTTGACCCTGTTGACGCCGCTGGCGATGACCAGCACGGCGCGATGGGTGTGCTTCGTTTTGAAGATCAGTGACTTGGCAATTTGTGCGACCGTCGTACCGATCGCGGCGGCAGCTTCTACCGATGTACGGGTGGTCTGCGCAAACTCGATGACTTCATGGTTGTACCCCAGCGCGTTAAGGGCGTCTTGCACTTTCTGAGCGCTTGGATCCAGCCTTTTGGCTTGGGGTGCTTCTGACATAACCTGAACTATACCCATAAATCTGATAAACAAAATCGTGCAAACGCACACTTAACGTCAGCCCGCAGTCAGCTCTGCGGCGTGAGTGCTTGTTATACTGGGTCATCGATAAACTATTCCTGATTTCTACGATGGCAATTTGGCGGGTATGAGCGAACAACCTGAACGAGAACAACAACCTAAGCCAGTACGGCGACAACCGGCAGCGCCGCCGCAACGCGCTGGTTATGTGCCTGCGCCATCAGGAAGCAATTCCGGTGGCCAGCCAGGCGCGCCACAGGGCGAGAAGAAACCGTCATCGCAACCACCAACTTCCCGTCCGGCGCTGAAAACGGCTCAACCGGCACAAGCTAAGACGCCGACAAAAAAGCGGACTCGCTCGGTTGGGTTCGTGTTTGCACGATTATTCTTTACCCTTTCCGTGGTGGGTGTGGTCGTGTTTTTTGCGGTTATGGCCGTTGGTGTCGCCGGCTACATCATCATCGGTAATGAGGTGCCGGATGTGACGCACCTTAAAGAGAAGCAGAGCCAATTCGCCAGTACTAAAATCTTCGACCGCAATAACAATCTGATCGTTGAGTTGACTGATCCGACAGATCCTACAGCCGGGCGGCGCACGTATGTGCCCCTAAGTCAGATCAGCACCTATGTGCAACAAGCAACCATTGCCACAGAAGATCCCAATTTCTATCGCTATTCGGTGGGTTTTGATCCTATTGCCATTGTGCGCGTGCTGTATTATGCCTTGAGCGAACGCGAGTTTGTCAGTGGTGGCAGTACGATTACGCAGCAAGTTGCGCGCAATCTGTTGCTGTCACCTGAAGAACGCAATTCACGCAGCCCCATGCGCAAATTGCGCGAAATCGTCCTGGCGAACGCACTAGCGGAGCGTTATTCGCGCAGCGAAATTCTAGAGATTTACTTGAACGAGATTTTTTATGCGAATCAAGCCTATGGCATTGAAGCTGCGGCAGAGACTTACTTCGGCAAAAAAGCAGCCGATCTCGATCTGGCTGAATCATCAATGCTGGCCGGTATTCCGCAGTCGCCCGTGTTATGGGATCCCGTCGCAAGTAAAGCGAATACTCAACGCCGCCAGGGTGATGTTCTGCGGTTAATGGTTCAGGCAGGCTATATCACCAGTGATCAAGTGCAACCCGCGCTCGCTGAGATTACCGCCAGATCGTTTACCGTGCCTGTAACGAACATTTCATCTGTCGCCCCGCACTTTATGACGTATGTGCGTCAAATACTGGATCAGGATTTTGGCGCTAGCGGGCTGTATCGCACCGGTCTGCGGGTATACACCACGCTCGATATGCGCATACAGGCCGCTGCTGAGAAAGCCGTGCGAGACCAGGTCGCCAAACTGAGTGACAAACACGTTACCAACGGCGCCGTGGTGGTGATCAATCCGGGCACCGGCGAGATATTGGCTATGGTGGGGAGTGCTGACTTCAACAACGTCGCCATTAAGGGTCAGGTCAATGTGGCACTCGCCATGCGCCAGCCGGGTTCTGCGATCAAACCATTCAACTACCTGGCCTCATTTGAAAAAGGCTATACGCCCGCCACGCTCTTTTGGGACGTTCCGACCAAGTTCACCAATAAGTATGGCCAGATTTATGAGCCGAAGAACTATGATGATAAGTTCCACGGAGCAATGCTGTTACGTGAAGCATTAGCGCGCAGTATGAACGTCCCGGCGGTAAAAACGCTCGAATATGTCGGTTTACCGGATTTTCTAGCGATGACACACCGATCTGGTATCGATTTCCCTCCCAATGATCAATATGGCCTGGCGTTGACGCTTGGTGGCGGTGAAACACGATTGCTTGATCTCACGACAGGGTATGCGACCCTTGCCAATGGAGGCGTACTGGTGACGTCGACGCCGATCAAGCGGGTGGATTTACCGGATGGTCAAGTAGGCCGCGACTATCTGCAGAATAACCGAATCGGGCAGGTGGTTGACGCTCAGTCCGTTTATCTTGTGACGAGTATCCTCAGCGACAACAATGCGCGCGCACCTTCGTTTGGAACCAACAGCGTCCTGAAGACCAAGATGCCTTCGGCTGTCAAAACCGGGACAACGAATGACTTTCGCGACAATCTGACGGTGGGGTACACGCCCGAAGTGGTAGTGGGTGTGTGGGCGGGCAACACTGACAACTCAGCCATGCAGGGCGTGACAGGCGTAACAGGCGCTGCGCCTATATGGCGTGAAGTTATTGAACAAGCTTCAGACGGTAAACCTGTAAAAGACTTCACTCGCCCGCCAGGTATCATTGAGGTGGAAATCTGCACCGATGGCGGGCATATTCCATCTGCAGCCTGCCCTGCTGACCACCGACGCAAGGAAGTCTTTCGCGCTGACCATGGCCCCCTGCCTGCCGATGAGAATGTTGAACGCGCCGCTCGCACTAACGATCCCAATCCGGCGAATGCACCTGCATCTGCGCCGGCTCAGCCCGCGACCAGCAACGCCATTGTGCTCACGCAGCCTGCCGAAGGTGTCACGATTGCTCGCGGCCAACTGTCGATACGCGGCACAGTGAATCCACCCGGATTCAAGGCGTACCAGGTGGAGTGGGGCGATGGTGACAATCCCGGACAGTGGAAATGGATCAGTGGCCCGCATCTCAGCCCGGTTATCAACGAGCAACTGACAGTGTGGGGCACCGAAGGTCTATCGGCAGGGCGATATACCCTGCGTGTGACTGTCACCACGGTGCAGGGTACTCAAGTTGGATTCAGCCACTTCAATGTGGCGCCGTAATTCTTTTCACATACTGGCTTCTACTGCTGCCTGGAGATTGGACACGTCGATTTCGGTTGGCACCGTACAGTCAGCGCCAATCATCAAGGAGCGTCGACCGAAATCCGTAATGACTTTTTGGACAGCCTTCTTAATGTCAGCATGTGGCCCATCAACGATCAATCCACGGTCGCCGATACCGCCAACCACGGGCCGCTTGAACAGACTATAGCCTTGCTTTAAGTCCAGATTGTGTTTAGTTGATGCCCAATTCACCGCATGTGTCGGGTAATCGGCATACAGCGGTAATCGAATATGATCACCGCAAATGTGCAGCAGGTTGAACTCGCCATGGCCACTGAGTGCGTTGAGCACCGTAAGGTCGTGTGGCTTCAGGAAACCGGCAAACTCGTCTGCCGTAAAGCGGTCTTGTTCGCCACCTTGCGCAGAGTAGTAGATGCCTGCTGCGCCTGCCTCGATGCAGGCAATGGCAAACTGCGCCAGACTCTCAGCGATCACGCCAAGTCCCTGGCTGACCGCAATGGGATCGGTTTTCAGATGCTCCGTTACTCGGCCATCGCTGATGGCGTTTCCGGCGGAAAAAGGGCCGAAGATGGTTGTGATGGCAAGGCATTCGCCGTGCAGACCGTCCACGATGCGACTGATCTCATCGAGCTGCTCCTGGAAAAACGACGCGCTCAAAGGAGCGGGGCGTAATGCTTTCCAATCAGCCGGTGTTTTGATGGTTGCATTAATGTGCTTGTCAGGGCCGCTGTGGTAAGGGTGCTCATTCATGATCTTGAGGAAGTCGACACCCGAAGCACGGTAGTATGCCAGATGGGCCTTGACCGAGGCAATTCCCTGTTTCTGACCGGAGGGGAAATGAAACCAGAAACTAGCGGGTACGCGATCTACTTCTGCACCAGCGAGAGCGGCGCGCACACGTTCAACTTTGTTCATGATGATGTCCTCCGAAGACCTAATCTCTATCTGTTATTGTATGACCAAATACCGGACACACCATTTCAACAGAAAGCCTTCTTCGGGTAAACGCATTTGTCTCCTCAACCAGGAATCTCAAGCCATGACGCGGTTCAATACGAATTGCGAAAAGCTGTACCCGGCGAATACCAGGGCAATCCCGCCAATGTTACTCGCCATCACATTGAGTGTTGCCAGGCTGAACTCGCCGCCACGGATTAGTTGCATCGTTTCCAGTCCAAATGACGAGAACGTGGTGTATCCACCCATGATGCCGGTTTGCAGAAATGCTCGCAAGTCTGGTGGCACGACCGTGCGCTCGAAGAGGCCAGCCATCACACCAATCACAAATGACCCGCTAAGATTCACAACCAGCGTGCCCATAGGAAACGAAGGCCCGCTGTATTGCAGCACTAATGTAGAGAGAAAGTAACGCAATACCGCCCCGATCCCTCCGCCGATGAGTATAAGCAGGACTCTGGTCATTGGGGGAATGATACGCGGAGCCTGAACAAAAGCAACCTTCCACGTTTGCCGCAGGTCTCGAGGACGTCGAGTTTTCTCAAGCTATAGGTCATGCGTTCGGCCAGATAGCGAGGTCGCTTCATTGCGTGGGCAAGCTCGTGGTTGGTGAACTGCTCAGGCAAGTTGGCTGGCAGCAGGGATACATAATCATGTGGCGTGGCAAACACTCTCTGTTCGACAACATCAATCAGCCGCCGATCCTGGCGCGCCCATCCGTCGCGCCGTCGACCCATGCGGTGATGGGTTTTCGCCTGTGACCACACCTCTTCCTCCCGGATCATGGCGACTTCAAGCGTAAGGTTAGGGTGTTTAAG
>CAIQQO010000151.1 GCA_903873965.1 uncultured bacterium | reverse complement strand
TTGATCGCTAAAGCACAGACCGAAGTCCTGCTGATCACATATGCGATTCATGATGGCGCTCAACTGTTCAAACCATTGGCAGCACGGATGATGGAGATACCGGCGCTCAAGGTATCTTTCTGCGTTCACATCGGCAGGACATCGAGTGACACGTCAAGCGATGCGCAGATCGTCAGCCGTTACGCGAGCGAGTTTCGAGCGCGGCACTGGCCGTGGGCGGTGCTGCCAAAAGTGTACTACGATCCCCGGTCGTTGATTGCGCATGGCGATCAACGGGCCAGCATGCACGCCAAGTGCATTGCGGTGGATCGGCGGGTGGCGCTGATCACGTCAGCGAATTTCACCGAGGCGGCACAGGGACGGAATATTGAGGCCGGGGTGCTGGTGCGGCATGAGCCGATAGTGCAAAGGCTGGTGGCGTACTTTGAGGGGTTGGTGGAAAGAGGAGATTTGAGGAGGTGCGGGATTGCATATTAACAAGGTCGCATGTGGCTCGAGTTTATCGTCAGCTATGACTTTGACACGATTGCCGGATTTGACCTCGACATGGTGAATGATATGGTGCGCCGCCTCGTGCAATCTCAATGCGTTGATCCTGTTTGGTACACTCGCTTTAGGCTTTCATGCCTTCACTCAACTGGCATGACGCCGACTGTCATTCGTCATCGATCTGCCTACCGTCTCATAAACGGCATATATACCTGATTTGGCCAAACCACGGTTACATCACCTGTATCGCTTACTAACCCAGAAACTACTAGAATCGCAGGCGCATATCGGCCAGGCTTTTTACTTGCCGTAAACATACCTGTGGCGTTGATGGTACCTGCATCAGATTGTGATACCCACCAGAATAGCGGTAATCCCAACAACTCATTACCGTATTTGTCATAACACGTTGCGCTAAACTGCTGCGGTGCACCTGTCACTAATTCCACCGACGATGGCGCAATCCGAACGTTATCGATTGGTCCCCCCACGACATTTACGGCGATTGTGGCGAATATCACATCAACTGTAGCGGTTATTTGCCTGTTATTTGCCGCTGTATTTGAAGCCGAAAATACATCACCTATCATCGAACCAGCATCGGTACTCCATATTGGATTGATTGGTACGATATTATGGAATGCATCAAATCCAATCGCCTGGACACTGCGAGTCATGCCCACCGTAATGGTGAAACTGTCTGGGACGACACCTATTGTCATCAATGCGCCTGCAACGATATCAACAAACGCAGATCCACTGATATCTCCTACCGTTGCTGTCACATGACGTGAACTTGCCGGTACCTGTTGTGCCACAAGACTTGATCCAGTCACGATTCCTGCATCAGTACTCCATACGGGACTAATCGGCATGTCATGACCCAATGAATCCACCCCATGCACGCTGAACACCTGGGTCATGCCAACCGTCATCGTTATAGATGAAGGTATGACAGAGATGGCCACCAGGGGAGCAATAGTCATCGAAATCACATGATGATCGGCAACCATGCCAGTGCCATTATTGGCTGTGACTGTGACAACCTTGAGACCCGGGGTAGCCCATAAAAAACTAGCCGAGTCACTCACTCCACCTGTTTTTGTAATGACGGGACTATTCGCTGTCGACCACACATAAGTGATCGGCACGGTTGTCGTGATTGGCTCGACTGTCGCTGTCAGGAAAACGGATTGATTGACAATACCTGTCGTCAAGCCAAGGATACTCACACCCGATGGGGTCATGACGATGGTGAAGCTCATTTCAGTGGAAAATGCTGATCCAGTAAAGGCATTATTAACAGACTGGACGCTCCAGTAGTAAGAAGTACCTTTTTGCAGGTTTCGTAAACTGAATGAGGTATTTGTCCCTGCATTCCCCATGGCTGGTATGAAACGAAACCCTGTGCTACTGTCAGCAAGGGGGGCAACAACATCAGCGCCTCCAGGCGTTGTCCCAACCCTTACGTTGTAGGTTTGCCCTCCCAGTACCTGCGGATTTAGTGTTGATGAAGACCAGTTCAGTGTAACTGAATCACCTGAAACATAAGAGTTTAAGGTGGTTGGCGGTTGAGGAGCAGTCACAGTGGATGTCAGATTGTTGTGATACAGGATTGTCGTAACAGCAGGGCACGTCCACTGGCTACACCCATTTAGGAGAATATCTAGATGGCCATCGCCGTCATAGTCACCCCACAAAGTAGAACCCAGATAGACACCCGTGAGTCCGGCGTTCATGTCGACAAAGCTGCCATTCTCATTGTGATAGACATTTGCTACAACTCGCCCCAACAAGTCATAGCCTGCCGCCAGAACATCCAGCAAACCATCATTATCAAAGTCACCCCAGGCTGCCGGTGCAAAATCCACCCCGGTCAGAGGGGCATTTATGTCGTGGAATGCCCATCCACCCGACACAGGACCGTCATTATGGAATACCTTGGTTAGGAATACCCCTGTATTTGGAAATCCTGTCAATAAGATGTCGAGTCTGCCATCGTTATCGTAATCACCCCATACACCGTTTCCGGAAGAGACACCTGGCAAGGATATGGCAACCTCACTAAATGACCATCCGGATCCTGTCGAGCCATTATTGTGATATAGCTTGATGATGCGGTTGGCTCCCGTCCATCCAGTCAATAATATGTCAGGCTTGCCGTCGCTGTCATAGTCGCCCCAAGCTACAGAGCCAGCCTCAACAGCGGCAAGAGCAATACCAGAATCGATAAATTGCCAGGCGGCACCGCCAGAAGAACCGCCGTTGTGATAGATTTTGGTAACCAATCCTGAACCAGATAGTCCCATCAGAAGAATATCTTGCCTGCCATCCAGGTCATAATCACCCCATGCTAGAGCTCCGTCATTTACGGCAGGAAGACCAGTAGCAATTTCCGTCATAGTAAGCCCAGTTGTTATCGGATTGGATGATTCGGTATCGTTTCTGTATAACTGCGTTACTCGACTCACGCAATTCCCACTCACATAGGATAAGCAACCACTAAGCAGGATGTCGACGTTGCCGTCGTTATTGAAGTCACCCAGCGCAACTACCGATGAATCAAGTTGATAAGAAAGTGTCAGCCCGTGAGTAAACTGCCCACTACCATTATTCAGATAGATTGCCGATAATCTCAAACTTTCTGTGATCCGGCCTGTCAACACAAGATCGAGTTTGCCATCGTTGTTTATATCACCCCACCCACCTGCACCCAATCCAGTGTCAGGTATATCAATGGGAATTTCAGAAAAAGGTGGTGTAACTATGAGTGGAGCTAAACCGTTTACCGCACCAGTTATGTTTGGCGCTGATAATTGACCGTTCATCGTAGTTCCACGATCGATCTTCTCTGCGTAAAGTACGGCGTCATTGCGCGGTTTTACAGTAAATGATGCAGTTTCATGAAGATCATCCGCGGAGTTCATGTACATTCCCAATAATACTGACCGGGAGAATTCTGAAACTTGTCCCACCGCATCGAACAACTGATACCTGATCAGAGCAAAGCAAGCAAAAAAGACTATTGAAATTGTGGATAGCGTTTTCATCGTCGGCCCCCTTTGTGTCACATTTAGCAATGAAACACTCAAACAGTATATAACGTTTGGTAAAATCAGTAATAACTACACGAGTAAGACATTCAACATAATGAAGTCAAATCCAAAACAGTCACATCGGCAACCATTCACCGCTGCCGATGTGCGGCTAATGCTCTCCAGCCCTGTGTATACCTATGGCATCAACCTGCAACCAACTGAACGTGTGGCTGAGGAAGTCATGAAGCTTAATGCGCAGCTAGCCCAAATTGTGCGTGAGACTGGCGTAACATTCACGCTGGCAGACCTCGATCATCGGTTCCAGGCACTACTACGTCATCTTGAGGAAGATGGCACCTGTCAGCGTAGCGAGCCCCTTCCGCCAATAGTCACCAAGGATCAGTGGTTGAAGGCCCAGTTGGTCACAATCCAGAAGCTGGCAAATGGCGTGCAACTGTAAACGTGATGCTGATGAATGAGCCTCTCGTACCGCTATCAGCATGACGACGCCCTACCGTCACACGATGTTCACGCTGAAGGAGGACCAGTGTCATCGTGGCTGGTTCGGTTGTGCCATGCGTTCGTTCCGTAAGACGGTGAAACCGATTTCGTCGGGACTGACCATAACGGGCAAGTAGAGCCGCGGCTTTGCTGCCGTGCTGCATGCCATGATTGACGACATGAAAATGATGGTGGCCACACGAGGCGGTTGCGTAATATGCTGACATCGGCGTGATAACTCACGCTCCTCGCCAAGTCTGCACACGCAGCCCGTCGAGATAGCCCTACATGGGCCAGTACTTCGGTCTGTCAGTGCGGGCAAACCACTTCCTCGATGGGGAAATGTCTCATTCCGATTGGGGGATGCGTCCGCTAAACCTAGAGTAGACTCTAGAGGCTACACTGCTTTAGGTTACGATTAAATACCAATTCGAGGAAGGAAAGTAAAGATGAAGAACATCAAAATCCCCCATAGCGATCTGAACGTGTCCGAAATCTCTCTGGGCTGCATGCGTATTGCGAGCCTGTCAACCCAAGCGATTGCCACGCTGATTCACACCACCCTGGAGGAAGGCATCAATTTCTTCGACCACGCCGATATCTATGGCGGTGGACAATCTGAAGCGAAATTCGCGGAGGCCATCAGTATGAACGCGCGTCTACGCGAGCAGATGATCCTACAAACCAAGTGCGGCATCCGACCCGGCTATTTCGACTTTTCAAAAGAGCATATCCTGGAAGCCGTGGACGGCAGCCTGCAGCGTCTGCGCACTGAGTATGTCGATGTGCTCCTGCTGCACCGCCCGGATGCCCTGGTCGAGCCGGAAGAGGTTGCTGAAGCATTTAGTACCCTCCAGAAGAGCGGGAAGGTGAAGTATTTCGGCGTCAGCAATCAGAACCCGATGCAGATCGAGTTGTTGCGCAAGTTCGTCCAGCAGCCGATCCTCTTCAACCAACTCCAGCTCAGCATCCCGTTTACCGGAATGATCGATGCGGGAATCAATGTCAACATGAAAGTAGATGGCTCTGTAGACCGCGACGGCAGCATCCTGGACTACTGCCGCTTGCATGACATCACTATTCAGCCCTGGTCGCCCTTCCAATATGGCTTCTTTGAGGGTGCCTTCCTGGATAACCCCAAGTTCCCCGAACTCAATCAGATACTCACGGCGATTGCCTCCGCCAGGGGTGTAACGAATACCGCGATTGCGATTGCCTGGCTCCTACGTCATCCGGCGCGGATGCAGCCTATCATCGGCACCACCAACCCCCAACGTGTGAAGGACTCATGTCAGGCTTCCAACGTCGCTCTGACTCGTCAGGAGTGGTACGAGATCTACCGGGCAGCCGGCAACAAGTTGCCTTAATTATCGTCGGCTGAGATCAGGGCTCGATATAGCACGCCTGAATTACAACGCAAACCTGCTGCTATGCTTCATCAACTGGCGAAGGAACG
>CAIQQO010000150.1 GCA_903873965.1 uncultured bacterium | reverse complement strand
CGGAGACATCACGATGACCGACACCAGCATCGCACTTGCTGAATTGATTGAAAAGGGCGGAGACGCTGATTTTTTGAAGGAGGTGTTGGCCTATTCCCTCCAACGCCTGATGGACCTGGAGGCGGAAGCGGCGTGTGGCGCCGGCCTGCACGCCCGATCGGACGAGCGGGTCAACAGCCGAAACGGCTATCGTGAGCGCCCGCTGGAGACTCGAGTCGGCAGGATCGATCTTCAGGTGCCGAAGCTTCGCAAAGGCAGCTACTTTCCGTCATTCCTTGAACCGCGCCGCACGGTCGAAAAGGCGCTCACCGCCGTCATTCAGGAGGCCTACATTCACTGTCATCAATTTAGTCGATTCGCCCGCTTTGGTTGATGATCATCCGGTGTTATCGCGTTTGTTTTCAGCGCATGTCGATTGTGGAGTGCCCGTATTCGTGATAACCATTCTTCCAGACATTCAGTCAACAGGAGAGCTGATATGAGCAAGAAGACTAAGCCCAATGACACCAGCCTGATGCAACCAGAAGTTTGAATTTCTCGGTTGTATCGTGCACTTATTGACCGAGTTGCTAACTGGCAAACAATTTATTGCGCGACATAGGTTTAATGCCTCGGACTTTACACGGGATTGCCGCCTTTCATTCTCTAATACCGTCATGTTTCTAACAAACCTTGTCAAAGGCGCGCTACAACGCGAACTTAACGAGTTCTTTCAGGCGCAGCGACGAAGCGATGTTTCTGAATGTGTCATTACCAAGAGCGCATTCTGTGCTGCACGAAAGAAACTGAAGCCAAGTGCTTTTGTTGAGCTTTCTAATCACTTGCTTCGCTATTGGTACAGGATGGCTCATGTTAAACGGTGGAATGGATTAGACCTGCGATCTGTTGATGGCACAACGCTCAGACTGCCAGACATACAGGAGATTATTGATAGATTTGGTCAGATGGAACCTGCTAATGGACGCCCTGTGACAATGGCTCGCGTCTCACACCTATATGACCCTTTGAACAGTCTTGTCCATGATGCCGTTATCGAGCCCTATCACCTTGATGAGCGCAGCCTTCTGGTAAAACATCTTACGGCACTAACTCCTGGGTGCTTGCTCCTGCTTGACGCCGGCTATCCGGCATTCTGGTTGTTCATGTTATTCCACGAGCGCAAGATCGATTGGTGTGTTCGGATGCCGTTGGACGGTTGGTCTGTTGTCAGAGCTTTCCTGGCTGCGGGTCATGAGGATCGTATCGTCACGCTGAACCCTACCGCAACTCAACGGATTGAGTGCGGCGAACGCGGCACTATCGCCAAGCCGCTTCGTGTCCGTCTGGTTCGGGTTCTTCTTTCCACGGGTGAGGTTGAAGTTCTGATGACCTCCCTATTAGATTCTGAAGTATATCCGGCAACAGCCTTCGGCGACCTATATTACCTACGTTGGGGGCATGAAGAACATTACAAAAGGTTTAAGTCGCGCCTTGAGGTTGAGAGGTGGAGTGGGAGGACATTGCTTTCAATATACCAAGATTTTTACGCAAAGGTATTTACTCTGAACCTAACAATGGCATTAACAAACTCTGCTCAGAAGATTGTTGATGTCATCCATTCCGATGAAAAGCACCCAAAGCAGGTAAATGTTACCAACGCCATCTGCACCATGAAAAATGCATTCGCCAGGATGATCAATAGCATCAACCTAGAGCGATTTTTGCAAACTTTGATCAACACATTTGCCAGAATAGTCGAGCCAGTCCGGCCACTGCGTGCATATCCCAGAAACATGGGGGTCCGGCTGCACGGTTATCATACATGTTACAAGCCATGCACGTAAACGGCGTGATAAGACTAGATTGTATCCACTTTATCATGCACAACCGGAGGTCGCGATTCGACTAAATTGATGACAGTGATCCTATCCAGGATGCCTCAAGGACTCTATAGCCGTTCTCACGCATTATCGAATAGAATACACGCAATGCTCGCTGGGTCGGCTGGCCATCTAGGGGTTCTAATTTCAACACAATGATGCCACTAACTGCGCCACGGTATGTAATTAGAGCCCGCTCGTAGCGCCGAGCCTCCCTCGATCGTCGTCGCAGGGTGAGAAACCGTTGAGTACGACGGTCTTTGACCTTATTTGGCGATAATCACAGGCTTGATCAAAAGAACCAGAACCATCAATATGG
>CAIQQO010000149.1 GCA_903873965.1 uncultured bacterium | reverse complement strand
GCAAAACCTTCATTTACCAGTTCCGAAACGATCAATGACACAGTGGGCTTGCTAAGTTGTAGATCGCGCGCAATACCGGCTCGCGACGTGGGACTGTTGTGTACTAGATGCTCAAGCACAATGCGCTTGTTGACAACTTTCGTCATATCAGGCGTCATCGTCATCTTCTTTTTAGTCATAGGCACGCCTTAAAGTCGAACTCGCTCTTCCATCAGTCGTATTGTGATCAAGTGTTGATCTGGCATAAAACCATGTCAGCTTGCTTGCGACTTCTAACCACATGAACGTGTTTTTCGGGCTGCTTGCAGTTGATCGTGATTACATCATTACCCCAGGCGCCGCATACCACGAATTGCGCTCCGTCCGCTATCGGGGTGTACGTCACAGATGGTGCATCGAGTGCGGATTTGGTAAAGGGAGCCATTAACGCCGCAATCCATAATGATTTCACGCTATCGTCTGGAGTGAGTGTCAGATTGGATGTGAGAAGCTTTGTGCCGTCATAGTAAGAGCCGATCTTGGATGACAAAGGGCATGACGCGGCCACGCGCATGATCATACCTGCCTTGGGCGCGTCGACTGTAATGTTATCTCCATCCATTGAGAAGGTGCCAGCCGAGTGTAGGTGCCATTGCAAACCGCTCTCAGTCGAGAGAATGTCGTCAAGTAGCACTGTGTAATCGGGTCGAACAAAAAGCAAGTGCCGTTTGAATACCTCCAACTCCTGATACGAACCAGATACGTCTGCGCGCAGGTAACTATACTGGTCAGTGTTCTGTAGCACCTCAATTACGACAGCGTGCTCCAGGTCTTTGTACGATTGGTTGCGCTCGTGTATCGTGACAACGTTGTGGCAGGCACTGGCCTGCAGAACCTCGGCTGCCGGGTCTGCATAATTCACCATGCCTGGGTCGGCCACTAGTCGCTCACCGTAGGCTTCCAACAAAAACTGACCTTTATCCTGATGGGCGTGACCAGGAATCATGCGACCACCCTCGAAAAATAGCAGTGTGTCGCCGTAAGACGCTCCTGTGCGCCATATCACGCGATCACATGTGCCAAATCGTTTGCTGGAAGGCAACTGTGGCGTTTCTGGTTCATCTCCCCCGTGCAATAACAGAGTCAGCAGGGCATCAGTCACATAGGCCCCCAGCGGTGAACCGAAGAAGTGGTTTCCCGGCTCATGGTGTTGTTTGGCGTAATAAGTGTTCCACAACCATTGGGCGCTATGGTCGCCAAGGTGCCGCGCGAAGAAAAGCAGGGTACCGCTCATGTACTTCGACTCTTGGACGGCGCAGTCGCCGATATTCTGGAAACCGAGAGTCTCTATGCTAAGTGACCGCATGTGCTGCATATAGTCCATGCTGTTCGCTAGGTTGGTGGGAGTGATTTCTGCGACTGTCTTGCCCATGTAGCGGGCTATTGCTTGCAAAGCGGAAACAGTCTCATTGGTCGTGTACTCCCAGTAGCTTGGACCTTCGTTGGTGCTGCCATCCGGCTCGTAGCAGACCGCCATCATACGCTGGAACCATTTTGTCCACTTATCGAGCAATGGTACGACATCGGGGTGACTACGCCGGGCAACCAGCGCCGCATAGACTAGTCCGCGGGAAAATACGGGTCCTTGATTGCTCTCCAGCAGGTAACCGTCGCCGTACATTCGCAGGTATAAATCCAGCCACGGAATAGCCTTGCTGTACAGCGCATCTTCAACCTCGCGACGTTCATCGATGGATAAGAGTGGGTATATGAAATCGTAGCACAGCGCAACCGCACAGGCAGTGCTGGCGGTGACGAATGGCGCGCGATATCCTGGCAAGCCAGCTGGAGTGCGCGAAACGAATCCTGATGCCCATTCGTCACAGCGCAGCGTAGACAACAGTGCGCGTCGCGCAGTTTCACCGTGTTCAACGTGCCCACCCAACACATAGATCAGACTACTGTATACCAGGCAGCTATTGAAGTGATACATCTCATGCAAGTGTGCAGACATGCGCCCAGCACCTTGCGAATTGCCATAATCTATTGGTACATAACGTCCCACATGGAGTTCAGGCTGGTAATTCAGGTGAGATTCTGCTTCGGCCAGGATTTCCTCGTAAATGCGCTGAGCGCCGCCAGATTGTATTCTCTCGCGAATGGCGTACACGTCGTCATGTCCGAACAGGATACCGACTGGCAGACCAGATGCTTCAAATGTGTCAGTCTGGGTACTTGGTTCGATGTATGTCATGCCGCGTACTTCGTTTATCAATGTCGGGTCGACGCCATGACGTTCGAGCAACAGCCATCGCACCATAGTGTTGATGACTTGGTCTTCACTCTGGCCAGCTGTATCTGTGGCTTCTTCAATCTCTATAGTAATGGCCTGCAAGTGATGTCCAGATAGCGGTACACGCAACTCTTCGCCGTCTCCTATACCTCGCTTGCGATCGATGATTGCCACATCGCACCCATCTATCGTGAAGATCAGGCTGAATAACGCCCGACGGTCAATGGAAACAGACACCGTGACAGCCTGAAATGCGGCGATATCGCGCTGACAGTGCCTGGTAAAACTGATGCGATGGTAGCGCCCAAGCCGTTCGCGATACCACATCTGGTTAAAGAACCAGACTTTTTGGATACCGCTGTCATCAAGTGACAAGGTGCTGCGGTCGTTCCTGATCCAGTCTGCAGCATCCCAGAAGCGCGTGGCAGTGAAATCTTCAAGCAGACATTCACCGTCATTAATTGGTATTAAGGGCAGCGCATCGAGCCAACTCAATGGGCCAATTTGCAGGACAGTGTCTGCAAATGTGTAGTCACGCACCTGCATGCGCAGTATGCTGACTTCAGTAATTGGAAACCCACCTTCCGTTATTGGCTCATCTTGAAGGTTCTTTGGGCGGGGAGAATTCGCCGCTTCAAAGGAGGACAGGAGCAACGGCAACGTCTGTTCACCGGACCATTCCACTACAAAATAGGTTTTGTATCCCCCCGCTTTGCCAGGGCATTCCAGAAAGACATCGACAATCAACATCGTTGCACGGTTCGCGTGAACCGGAATGTTCAACACGTTCGTCGATGCGGGCATGGCAGGAAGAACAGTCTCCCAGGTTAACGCAGAACTTGTGTCCCACGTGCTGGTTTGACCATGCAAGTTCTGGTCTTGATCCATTAGGTTGTCTCCGTATACAAGGCACGTTTAGCATTCAATCCGAGGATTTTCTCTTTGTCTTCAGGTGATATTTTGGCGAACAGTACTCGCCCTATTTGCTGCGTTGCGCTCATGAATACAGTATCGCTACCCCAGACCACTTTATCTGCCAGCCCTTCGCGTACTAGCAACTCAACGAATCCGCGCGGACTCAGTGAGTAACACAACTCCAGGAAAACGTTGGGGTATTCCCTGCCGAAGCGAATATACTTTTCGAGTTGTGCGCTGCCTGTGTGCGCCAGTAGAATGTTGACGTTCGGGTATCTTTTTATCCACGGTTCCAGATCATCCAACTCACTTCCCCAGGTATGCGCCAAGATAGGCAGGTGATGCACATCCGCAAAGTTGTATAGCGGCTCGTAATTGGGGCTGGCATAAGTCGGCGCGGGCACATTGCCGATCGGTGAATAGATTTTTATCCCAGTGAATCCCGCTCGCTGGCCGTGTTCCAAGGTTGGTATGACTCTATCTGGGTAACCGATATCCACTACCGTGTAGCCAAACAAGCGTTGCGGATACCGGTGGATAGCTGTTTCGACGATGGCATTGCCGCGTTCCGCGTAGCCACCATAAATGGCTGGAAGCGCACTTACCCACAATGCGTCAATCCCGATGCGATCCATGGACGCAACCACGCTGGCTGGATCGGTGTCGATGATCGGGAAAGTCGGATTTTCGCCCAAGTGGCCGTGTGCGTCAATCACCAGGCAGTGGTCAATTGGCTGTCCCGCCAACGCCTTCTGAACGAACAAGTCATTTTCGCCTGTCATTGTCACCTCACTTCCGAAAGCAGCCTCTCGATATTCTCGATAGCTACGGCTCGTACAACATGGTCGGGTAGTCCGGCGTATAACAAACCCGTAATACTAACGCCACCTTCGGCCTCGGGATACCCGGTGCCAAAAACCCACCGTGATGCGCCGAAATGATTGTATAGGTAGCGAAACCCCTCATGCACGGAGTACACCGGGCATAGACACAAGTACAGATTAGGGTGGTGTTTCAATAGCGGGAACAGCAATCGATCACGTCCTTCACGAGATGGATTGAGGATGATGACGCGCAACTCAGGAAACTCGGCGCATATGTGATGCAGTTCGCCTGGAGTCTGACCATTCCAATCCAGTAGAAGGGGTACCCGCGCGTCCGCTAGTGCAGCATACATGTCGCCAGAGCACCAACTCTCCACCGAGAAGCTGTGGCGCTTTGGGCATATCCACGCCATCTTGATGCCGACTGTACGCATGCGTTGCAGCGTGACCGCAATGTCGTAATCGGGTTCATCGCCATCCGGGGTTAACACCCAAGCCGGAATCAGATTGGAGTGGTTTTTTGTCTCATCCATCAATATCTGATTTCCAAGATAGGGTGTGCACTCTAGACTAAAGCGGTGGCGAACGATGGCAGCACTAATGTGTAAATGTGCCATCTCCTGTTCCAGATCTTCAACGGAGGATCCTCCACCTGTCAGTGGTTGCCTCGGCGCTCCCACCATTGCGTCGCAAGCGATAAAGTGCAAATCATCCATTCTAGCGATCTCCTTCACCAAACAACGCACGGTGCACTTTCACGATGGCAGCGCCGATGATCTCGGCGTCATCATGAGTGTAACGTGGACCGATGCCGATGCCGACCATACGCGCTGGCAGAGCGTCTGCATTCGGTGCGATGTCGCGTGAATACACTACATCTGCTCCGTTGAAGCCTGCACCAAACGGTGGTAATGTCGGATGGTGCATCTGTTTCGTCTGTACATATTCCTCGGCTAGCAGGTTGCTGACATGAGACGACGGACCGAGGTTGGGGATCTCTGCTGCTAACGCCTCCTTAAAGGCGTGCGCGCGTTCCGATGTCTGCAAGTCGACAAAGAGTGTAATACCGGCGTCGCCGTCATAGTCATTTGTACGCCGGAAGCAGACCCCAATCTCAGCTGCAGTCACGTGGTGCTGGATTGCATCCCAGATGGAGTGGCACCGCTCGATCACCCATTCCAGCCGGTCCAACTGTGCCAGCGCCACGGCAGCAGATAACTCGTTCATGCGGTATTGGCTGCCCGTGAACGTGGCGTCGACGCTAAACTGGCGCTTGGCTTGTTCGTCAGGTGTGAGTGTTATACCGGCTTGGCGCATGATTTGTGCGTCGAAGGTCGGGCGTAGGAAGCCAAGGTCGTGATAGCGCACTGCCCGCTCGAAGATCAAGGCATCATTGGTCAACACCATGCCACCTTCACCTGAAGTCATAATCTTGGCAGTCTGGAAACTAAGAATACTGACGTCGCCAAATGAGCCCAAGTATCTCCCACGGTAACGTGCTCCAGCAGACTGCGCATTGTCCTCGAGCACCTTGATCTCATGCTTTCGTGCTACTGCCGCTATGGCATTCAGATCTGCCGATCCTCCCTGGTAATTCACAACCATGATTGCCTTCGTGGCGGGTGTGATCTTGCGTTCGATGTCCATGGGATCGCAAGTGAGTGAGGTATCGATGTCGCAGAAGACCGGTAATGCACCGGCCAGCACAATTGAGTTGTAACACGATATCCACGCAAAGGCCGGAAGGATAACTTCATCACCAGGGCCAATGCCTAGCCCGGCCAACGCGCATGATAGTGCAGCCGAACCGGAAGTAACTGCTAGTGCATACTTGACACCGAACTTCCTTGCGATTCGCTGCTCAAGTGTCTGAGCCATGATTGGCACGTGACTGGTCGGGCCGTAGTGCCTGAAAGGCGACTTGGTGCGGACGACCTCTTCCAGTCGATCTAGTTCGGCTTGACCGATCAAATCAACACCATGCCACTTGCTGGGTAATGCACGCTCACAGACTGGTTTCCCGCCATGGATTGCCAACACTGGATCAATGGATTCGTGCGTGGCTGTTTGGCGCTCTAGCCAGGATTTCACGACTGCTTTCAGGTTAATGTCCCCAGTCGGCGCATGTAGCGTCATATTGGGCGATTCGGCGCCATACAACCGGATGGCTGCTATCTCATCCAACGGCCGTTTGCGCGCGTCAAGTGGACGAACGAGCAAAAACTGTTTGTCGGTATGCCCACGGAAGATGTCTGGCAGATCGAACTCTTTGAGCACAGCTGGCAGGTATTGGTAGCGCGACCAGGTCGGCGTCAATGTATGGGTAAGTTCATCGAAACTGCACAAGAAGCTGTCGAGTACGATATGGGTGATTTTCGGATGTAGCAGCCCGGCGAAAAGTGCCGGCAAGGATGCTTCACCATGTCCATAGATGATCATGTCACCGGCAGAGTCATCATGCAGCATCGCATTCAACACGCGCAACGCATCCATCGTTTGCTGTCCCAACGCGCTGTGGCCACACAGAAGCAACAGATCAGCTAACGCGCGGTCCACAGCAGACCATGAATAAAGGTCACTGGCTACCGAATCAGGGGTTAGCTCTCCGAATCCGCGCAAGTCGGCGGATATGGCGCGCTGTCGCAGTCCCCACAATCCGTCGCTCATACGCACAGGCTGAAGCTTGCCTAGATCGCCAAAGCAGACAACCGTGCCCTGTGGTGCGTCAGGGAAACTCAAATCCAGCATGGGCAACGGTAGATCATCTCGTGCGTGTACCACTTTCCATGCCAATCCACGGTAATGCCACGGGTTAACCATCGGAATATCTTCCACGCTAGCAATGGAGACTGCCTCCTGTGGCACGATATTCAACGCATTCGCGATGGCAGCATTTGAGACATCAACCACACTGGATGCGCGCAGCGCTTGCAATCGCTCAGATGCTGCACTGACAAAGTCAAAAATAGTGCGTGTCGTCTCAGACGTGCCGCAATCCAGCTCCTCGCGAGACAATAAGGGCGCTGCAGTGATAGGTTGCCGTGCAGGTTCATCCAGCAGCCAGCGGCGGAACCATTGCGCCGTCTCAACCGCCATTCTGGCCGTATACTTGTGCGGGCTGTCCTCGACATAAAATGCGAGCCTGTCAGCCACGTCGAGTGCCTCGTAGATCATGCGAGCACGCAAGACAGATTCTGTCGTGTCATTCTGCATGAATAACTCATCACGTGCGCCACCGATGACAAGGCAGGGAAGCGGCGCCGCAAGGCACAGCAGATTATCCAGGTCCAAACCAGGAAGGCACTGCCCCTGCATATAGTTTTCTGGGCAGCCGGTGTACATGCTGCTGACAATATGTCCACGTAGGGATGTGATTGAGCACACGGGTGCAATGGCGGTGACGCGCTTATCCAACTGCGCCAGAAAGAGCGTGCTGAATCCTCCACCAGAGACGCCCGTCACCCCTAATCCACGCGAGAAAGCCATGTCACCGCGCGTCTGTAGATAATCAGCGGTCAGAATAGCATCGCACAGAAAGAAATGATTGCTCCACAGCCCTGCCATCAGCGCTTGAGGTCCTTGGATGAAATGGTCGTTGCCAAGCTCGTGTTCGCCGAACATGGGCATATCGAACAGTGCTGCGGCAAAGCCATTGCGCGCCAGTACCTGGGGTGGAATCTGATGGTCGTCCTGCCACTTGGGACCGTGCCCGCATGGGCATAATACAGGCACATAAGGACCGGGCGATGTGGGCAGAAACAGGTTCAGCCCGATTTGCCATCCGGACGACGTCGTCAACCGGATGTTTTGCAGGCGGAACTCAGCGCGTTTGGATTCGCTCAGTATCTCAGCAGAAACAATGGCCCCGATATTGGGGCGCGTGTCATCAGCATAGTTGCGGATAAAAGTGGTCCACTCAGTCTGCAGGTTGTGCCAGGCGATCGCATCGTGCGCCGCATTCTCCAATCGGACTCGCCCGGCTTGCAGCAATGCGATACACCGTTGTTGTGCGCTCTCTTGCCACAGCAGACTTGGCGCCGTGTTTACTTGGCTCGATTTCATCAATAGATTCATCGTCAATTCACCTGTGCTTCATGAGGTATGTCTGTTTGCTGGCGGATGCGCTCGATGACTGACAACGCATAACGTGCATGTTCTGGCTTTACAACCAGTGGTTCACCACGCCTTAATGTGCCAGCCAGCGTGTTGTAGTAGGCGATATTAAGGTCCACCGGCTGAATGTCCAGAGCCACCTCTTGCCAGGCGATGTCCTCGTGTGGATAGGTGTAATCTGAGAACGGCTGAATATCCTGGATTGCAGGGAGTGGGATCAAGTCGTGAGGTTCCACGTAGCGATAGCGCACCTTGCCGTTGGATTCGATAAGTGTGCCACGCGTGCCCATCACCATCCACGCGAACTCAGGGAATGCGCAGCTTGAGAACAGTTCAAGATCGAGCGTGAGGTGCGCATTTCGAAGCAATGCCTTAACATGATCCTCGGCATCGCCGGCGGTGACAGTGCGCCGGATGTCGGCGAAGATGTCGCGCACATCATAGTCCATCAGAATCATGACCTGGTCCATGATATGTGCGCCGAGGTTATTTAGCATTCCGCCGCCATATTTCTTGAGGGCCTGCCAGTCATTGCGGCGACTGAAATCATAAACGTTGCGCCGGATGAATAGAATGTCGCCCAGTCGCCCACTGGCGATCACTTCTCGTATGACGGCCAAGTCAGGGTCGAAGCGGCGGTTCTGGAAAACGGTAAGTGTTTTGCCGAATGCATGTGCTGCCTCAATCATTCTGTCGGCATCCGCCAGGCTGGTGGCCATCGGCTTCTCCACTAGCACATGCTTTCCCGCGGCTAGTGCCTCTAGAGTGATTGCACAGTGGCTGACACTGAGGGTTGCTACGACGACTAGTTCGACATCGGGATCGGCTAGTAGTGCACGATAGTCTGCATAAGCATGACAGTGACACAGTTCGCGTGACTGCGCCAGTCGATCCGCGAGTGCGTCCGATACAGCGACAATTTCGTATGCGGGCAGGTTGAGAAGCGTGGCGATGTGGATGTCGCGTCCACTGCGCCCCAGCCCGATGATGCCAACTTTGATTTTCTGCTCAGTCACTTGTTCACCTTTGAAAGATCAGTCACTTGTTTCACTGTCCGTTTGGTGTGCTACCAAAACGCAATGCAGACAGCAGATTTGTTCTCCATACCGATGCCACATCCAGTTCATCGCATAGGCCGGCCTGATCAATAGTAATCAGGCGAGTCGCCGGTTCGCCATGTTGAGTTATCTTTACAGTATGTTCATCGCCCGTTGCTATTGGATATAGGATGGCAAGGAGTTGCGTCTGTTCAGGTTGCCCCGACGGTGATAGCATCAAATGATGATCGCTATAGGGGGCAATCATGTCCTGTTCTATTTTCGCTGATACACCAAGACGATTGAACAATTGGTCAGCGGTCACATCGACATCCAAAGGCAATAGTTCCTCGCGCCACTCCCACGGTTGCGGTTGGATGATGGCGAGTATAAGACTGCTCTGTGTTCCACGCAACAGTAACCCTCCGGGTATGGGCTGGGGGCGCATTGGGGTATGGAAATGCCATGCTAACTGGCCGTGAAGGCCAGTGAGAGTATCGGTCAGCACGAAATAGCGAGAACGAGCGAAGAGCACTTCGCGACGGAATAATCTCAGGTCAGCATAAGCTGCGCTGGCTTCACTGCTCAGGTAGCGAAACATGTCTGACTCGACGACCTTCTCCAGATGCGCCGCGGGTTGGTGATTCTGCGCTGTCTGGTCGCGGCCATCGACAGTCACAGTGTTGTGAGATGCAGTGGTGTTTAGAACCAGTGACAGCGGATTTGAGTAGTCGCACATGCCGCGATCGACGATCATGCGTTCACCAAAAGCTTCAAGCAGAAATTGGTGTTTGTCGAAATGGTAATGATCTGGCCCCCAGTTCCCGCTTTCGAACATGAACAGGATATCACCGCGGTCCCAACCGCTGCGCCAGAAAACGCGGTCTGATCCGTGAAAGTGTTTATTGAGTGGCAGGTTAAGTGGCCTAGGTACGATATCCGGATTATAAAAAAGGAATGACCATGCATCATTTGGCACGGCGTCGCCATGCCCATACTGATCGAGCCATACTTGCATAGCGTCTGATCGATTCAGGTAGTTGGCGAAAAACAACAATAGTGGACTCAGGATGCGGTTCCCGTAACCGCCATCGCCGATGTTAAGCAGGTTAAACCCGTCGCCAGCCATGCTGCGTAGGTAGAACGGGTAGTTAACGCTATTGGCCAGCTTTAGTGTCACCTGCGCGGCGACTGATATTCCGTCGCAGCGAGCCAAAGGCACTAGTGTTCTGCTGGCTTGTGAAAGCGTGTAGTTCCAATAAGCCGGCCCTTCACCCGTCGCGCCGTCTTCATCTAGGTAGCGATCTAGCACATCGAGCAAGTATGCTGCGAGTTTGTGTCGCCTCGCAGCTACTGCGGGGTGGCGCTTCTCCACAGACAAAGCAGCCATGATCCCGCCAGCAGCGAATACGACGCCCTGGTTCATGTAGCGACAATAATCATTACGTTCGACGTACTCCTCCACCCAGAACAAGCCTTTATCAATCAGCGCGATATCAATGAATTCCCGTTCATCTTCTGATAACAGGTTGGATATCATGTCTGCGCCGACGGCGACCGCCGAGGCCATGTGTGATGGCCAGAATGGTGCTCGGTAACCCCAGATGCCCACGGGGAAACGGTCGATGAAAGCCGTGCCCCACTCGGAGCAACGGCAGGCAGCAAGGATCACGCGTTTGAGTTGGTTGCCGTAGGTGTCGTCACCCGTCACCAGATATGCAATGCCAAGTTGCGGGATCATACTCTCGAACGACGGTGCCGCTTCTACAAAACGGCGTGTCAGGCTCTCGCCACGCCTGATGGGAAGGTATTGGCCTACATGCGGTTCAGGGTCATAAGCCAGATATTTATCCGCCTCTGTCTTGATCTTCTGCCACATCAGACTGCCTATGCCCTGGCTGGCTTTCTGGCGCAGCGCTGGAATATCAGAACGCGAAAGAAATAGACCATCGACAAGCCCCTCTTCCTCCAGCTTGCCTGGTGTGGGGCGTGGCGACGGAATGTGGCTTATGTGCGCTCCATAACGGCGTATTGCGAGTGGATCGGCGCCTGACCGTTGCAACAAGATCCAACTCACAATCCCTGTCAGGATGGACACACCTTCCGCTGAGCACTCCATACGGACTCGAATTGCCTCAAGATGATTTGTGCCGCGTACATCAGTGATCAGTTCGCGGAAATTCTGCTCGCCCGGCACACCGGGCCCAGTGATGCTCCATTCGCCGCCAATCTTCAATTGGATCGCACACGAGGCGGTTGACTCAAAGGAAATCAGGGCAACTAATGACTCATAGTCAGCCATCGTGATGCCGGCTTCAGGATAGTGCCGCTCCATCGAAATCCAGTCGCCTGGTGCTGGTGAGTGCAGCACGAGCTGTGCCCAAAACCAGAAAGACTGTAACTCGATGCGCTCGGGAGGAAGGTTTGACTTGATGAGCCAATCATCGACCCGCCAGAATGACTGGAGAAAGAACGTTTCCAGTGCATCTTCGTATGGGTTGATTGGTCGAGGCAGCACAGAAGTACTCCATGCGACAGATTTGATCTCGATCACGTCGTCGCGTGTTGACTCGTCGGAACTAAGGCGAAGCGATGTGATCGATTCCCAGCCTGCAGGCTGTCCGATAGGTTTAATCGCGCAAACTGGCAGATCGATGGTATTGTCACCCTGCCACTCCGTCGTGATGACGGTACGGTAGCCGTTGCACAGGCTTGCATCTAAAAAGTCGAGATGGAACCGGAAGCCTGATCGTCTCAGCGAGCACAACGTAACTCGAATCAACTGTACGTCGGTCGATACGGGCTGTCCGAGTGAGATAAGCACCGTGGAGGTGGACTGAGTCTGCCAGAGACCAGCTAAAGGTATTGTGTGCATATGCAACAAAAGACAATCTCAATAACGTCTATCCGCACCGAATAGCGATTTGGATCAGTGCGTCATGTTATTGACTAAACTCTTGAAGATAACGCTTATTAGACAATTGGAATTATAATGACACAGGCTATTTTGTCAATAACATTTACAAAGTTGCGCTAAGTATTCGACTGTCGTGATCAGCTTGTTTCATAAGTGCTATTGGCTTATCGGATGTAAAGCGACAAAAGGACCTGTGCGAGTGACCTTGTCGGGCATGATTGTTAACCATGTTTACAAAGAGAGTGCAGTAATATGTCTCAAGATCGTCGATGGACTAATATCGGATTAGTGGATATGGATACTTCGCATGCCGAATTATGGATTCCACTGTTGCGAGATATGGGCTATAAAATCGCCGGCTTGTTCGATAGCGGCGCAGTTTACCCATCTGGTTATGCGCAGGCATTCGCGGCTAAGCATAACATTGCTTACGTGTTTGACAATGTTGAGGCAATGGCAGCAAGCAGTCATGTTGATATCGCGATGATTCATAGTTGCAACTGGGATGTGCATGCGGCAAAGGCTAGACCGTTGATCGAGGCAGGCAAGTCCGTGTTTATCAACAAGCCATTAGCAGGTCACATTGCCGACTTGTTACAAATACGCGCCTGGGTGCAGTCTGGCGCGCGCATCAGTGGTGGATCATCGCTACGAACATGTATGGAGATTCAGGAGCAGCGTGAGGTTGCAGATCTGCATGGTCCCGTCATTGCTGTTTACGCGGGTTGCGGTGTTGACGAGTTCTACTACGGCGTGCATGCCTATTCTATGGCCGTGGGATTACTTGGCGGAGGCATCGACCGAGCGCGCCACCTGGGTGTCAGCCAACATGGTCAACATCACGTCGAAATAGAGTGGCAGGATGGGCGTCAGGCAATTCTGTTGATGGGTGGTGGGAACTGGCTCCCATTCCATGCAAGTGTCATATATAAAGATACGGTTAAGCAATTTGAGGCTAACAACGACACGATCAGCAAAGTCTTTCTGGAATGCCTGATGCCGTACCTAAGCAGAGAGACGGATGAACTACCTTTCTCTGCAGACGCGCTCATCGAGCCAGAATTGGCGGCGATTGCAGCCAATGTCTCATTGCATAATGCAGGAGCATGGGTGCCAATTGCTGACTTGGATGAGAAAACTGCAGGGTATGATGGCGGAGAGTTCTGTCAGAAATATCGCATCGAGGCGCTCGAACATTATGTAGGCGCGACTCGTTAGCAGACTGTCAACGAGTACTTATTGCCCAGGATGTCATCCACGGCACAAGTACCAGTCAGTGGCACTTGCGGCTTTCTGTAGACTGAAATAGAACGGGGTTGCCGGCATACAT
>CAIQQO010000148.1 GCA_903873965.1 uncultured bacterium | reverse complement strand
TGTAACAATCTTGTCAAAGACGAATTTGTTAAGACGACAGGATATCACCGTAATCATGCCGCCGAGGTACTCAGTGGCCGTTTTAAGCGCAAGGAGCGGCCATGGAAACGGCAACGGGGCGATATTACACCGATGATAATAATCGCGCGTTGTGGCCATCATTTCACGTTTTACGTTATGACAAGGCTTTTCCTTGCCGTCGAAGGTCAGCCGGATTGCTGATAGTTACTGGGCGCTCAACAGGCCGATGCCGGCATAGGCAATTTGCCCTTGACCAGTCCGGTATTTGGTATAGCAGAATGGTTTGACCAGATCGGTTCGAAACGATGGCGAGCAGCACTGGATGTGGAATTGCCTCGTTTACTGACTCAAGGGCATCTTGACAATTTAGACTGTGCGAGTACAATTAGTGTCTAATGTACACTTATTGCTTTTGATGTGAATGACGATCAGGGCTTATGCGAGTTGGTCACATTAAAGGAATGTGGAGGACACAATGCTTGGTTTTCAGTACATCAAGACGACGCCGACGAATTACGTCGTGCATTTTGACAGTGGGAAATTGCGCCATTCCGGAACAGGTCTCGCGTTTTTCTATTTCAAACCATCATCGTCGATAGCGCTAGTGCCAATCAGCAGCCGCGATGTGCCGTTTATCTTCAACGAGATGACCATAGACTTCCAGGCAATTACGGTGCAGGGACAACTGACCTATCGCATCACTGAACCCCTTAAAGTCGCTGCATTGCTGAACTATACGGTTGAGGGAAGGACTAACAAGTACATATCGGATGATGTGGAGAAGCTGCCGCAACGGTTGGTGAATCAGGCGCAAGCTTTTACGCGGGCAGAGGTATTAAGCCGTCCATTGCGCACCGCAATACAGGCGTCACAGGAGATTTCTGTGGCGGTTCAGGCAAAACTGGCTGAGAGCAAAGCCATCGCTGCCCTCGGGGTTGAGGTGCTCGCACTGTCGATTACGGCCATCAAACCGTCGCCCGAAATGAGTCGCGCACTGGAAGCCGAGGCGCGCGAATCGCTCCTGCGCAATGCCGATGAGGCCATCTACCAAAGGCGTAACTCGGCGGTTGAGCAGGAACGGCGCATCAAAGAAAATGAATTGAACACCGAAATTGCTGTTGTCGAGAAACAACGCCAGATCACCGAAACAAAGCTCGCGGCTGATTTGTCGGCGGAAGAAAAAGAGCAGCATATTCGCGAAGTCAAGCAGGAAGGCGCGATCAAGCTGGAACTCGACCGCAGGCAACTGGTCAATGCTCAAGTTGAGAATGCGCACACCGAAGCCGACGCGCAAGCCTACGCCGTGAGCGCCGCGCTGAAACCGCTGCAGGCGCTGGATACCGCTACCTTGCAGATTCTGGCGATGCAATCCACCGATCCAAGGCTGATGATCAGCATGGCCATGAAAGAGATCGCGCAGAATGCGTCCAAGATCGGTCAGTTCAATATCACGCCGGATTTGCTCGGGTCGTTGATGAACAAATAAGGGGGCTGCATGGACTACGAGAAGATCGTTCTCGTCACCCGCAAGACGCGCCTGGAAGGATTGATCGAGCGATTTAATACGCGCGCCCAGGCGCAGTTCTACATCGAGCATAGCGGGGGCGACTTCACAGTCTATGTGGCAGAACATGAACTCTATCACGAAGGGTTGGCGACATTGCGCGCCAGTCTCGCGCAAATGCTCAAACTTCAAGTGATAGAGCGCGGCATGCTGCCCAATTTCATGTTTGCTCCCACCGATATCGTCGTGACAATCGGGATTGATGGTTTGGTGGTTAACACCGCGAAATACCTCACCGAGCAACCCATTGTCGCTGTCAATCCTGATCCAGCGCACATCGATGGCATTCTGCTGCCCTTTACGGTTAGTAATGCCACGATGGCGGTGACAAATCTGCTCAAGGGCGCGGCAACAATCCGCACTGTAACGATGGCGGAAGCAGCGTTGAATGATGGGCAAAGGCTGCTGGCATTTAATGATCTGTTTATCGGCGTCAGGAGTCATACGTCGGCGCGCTACGTGATTCGTATTCAGGATCAGCAGGAACGGCACTCGTCCAGTGGCATCATTGTTTCAACCGGCGCAGGGGCAACCGGTTGGCTGAGCAGCTTGTTCAACATGGCCAATGGCATCAGCACATTTTTTGGTCAACAGCAGCAACGGCTGCCCTACATCCAGTTACCGATCGATGCGGATCAGCTTGTGTTTGTGGTGCGCGAGCCTTTTGTGAGTAAGACATCGGGTGCTTCCCTGGTCTGCGGACGCATTACGGCGGCATCGCCGTTGGTGATCGAGGCGCAAACACCAGAGAGCGGGGTCATATTCAGCGATGGTGTTGAGGCCGATTTCATCGACTTCAACGCAGGCGCCACAGCAACGATCGGCATTGCCAGTGAAAGAGCGCACCTGGTTGCCAGGCAGGCATAAGATTGCCCTTTCTTTAAGGCAACAATAACCTGATTATCAGCAAAAATACCACTGTCCTGCGTTAAACTACGAGAGTTTGGTATGTAGATTATTTTCATAATATAGGTGATA
>CAIQQO010000147.1 GCA_903873965.1 uncultured bacterium | reverse complement strand
TCCGCGTGGCAAGATCGATATACATGCGCTGTCGCGCCAGATGAAGATTGGACAAGCTGCACTTCCATGCATCGACTATCCGCGTCTGGAAGACAACCCATTGAACCAGGTTCTGACCGCTGGTTTGCGGCTGGCCGCAACGGTCACCGATGATCTTCAACTTCGCTCAGGACTGCGCCAACTGACGCGGCAACTCGAACCGCTGGTTTCGAATGTCGGGTTGACCCACGTTGCATGGCGCAAAGCACAGCGCAGCATGAGCCGGCTAACTGTCGCCTATCAGCCAGCCATGCAGATCATCCAGATACTTGCCAACGCATCCGGGATAAACCTGGAGAATGATGAACCGCGGGCGCAACTTCCAGGTTTCTTATTCGACATGAATTTGTTTTTCCAGGCGTTGCTATCGCGTTTTCTGGGTGAATATCTGGAATCCTATACGGTACAGGATCAATACCGCTTACATGGTTTGATGGCGTATGTCACCGGCAAGAACCCGCGTAGGCGACAAGCGCCAGAACCGCGTCCTGACTTTGTCATACTGGGCGGGTCACGCATTGTCGCCATCCTGGACGCAAAGTATCGCGACCTGTGGGAAACCTCATTACCGCGTGAAATGCTCTACCAGTTAGCTATCTACGCTCTCAGTCAGGGCGCTGGCTCGAAAGCAGCTATTTTGTATCCAACGATTAGTACGGATGCACAGGAAGCAACTATTGAAATACATGACCCGCTGTATGGTGCTAACAGAGCCTATGTAGTACTGAGCCCCGTTAATCTGCTTCAACTAGAAGCGGTGATTGCAAAGAGGCATGAACGCGAATGCCACGAGTTGGCGCATCACCTCGTTTTCGGTTGCTAAACCACGCGGACATGACGATATTTCGTTGGCAAAGGACAATGAGGGCAGCTGTTGAATCTGAAGCTGGTCACAGAGTGTAGGATCAGGTGGATGATTTCTGACTCGGTCTAGTTTAGTCTGAGCAATAAACCACAAGGTCAGCGCATCCTAGTCAGTGCGATGCTGCCAGCGCGCGGTATTTACTTGCTATGAATTCAGCCCAGCCAGCTTCGGATTTGATAACCATCGAGTGTATGGCCGCCTTGTATGCGGTTGGGTACGCGGTCGAGATACCCGAACTGAATAGTTCAGCGAAAGTAGCATAAAAGTAGTACACCAACAAAGGCTATTCATTAGCGACGACCAGGAAAACAGATGCCCCTCTATGCAGGGGCATCGCTGTTTTTCCGGCATTTCCAGTATTTCTCGCTTGTGTATATAAAATTGTTTGACAATTCTTATGAAACAATATATAGTATTAAGTAATAAGAGGCCATAAGGTAACAGATGACATTATAATCGGATGCACTGCACTGTTACTTAGCAGGAACGAGACGAAATCATGAGCACCACAAAAATAGCCTACATTCACCAGGGGCAATATGGCAAATTGCACGTTCTCTTTCTCCCCTACAACTTGACGATGAAGGAAGAGATGAAATCCAGCCTGCAGCCGTGGACGACACGGCAATGGGATGGCGATCTCGGTTGCTGGGTAATCAGTCAGGAGCATCAGCAGTGGCTGATCGACTGGTTTGTACGCAACGGCTATACCATATCGACGACCATGCCGCCAAAAGTGATCGGCTCGGTGACGCCCAGGAAGAAAGTAGCGCCGGTCCCAACGCCGACGACAACGCGCAAGTCGCTGATCGTCGAATTCGTTGATGATCTGAAAAACAGCGCCTATCGGGTATTCGACGGCGACACGCACGCATGGAATCTAAGCATTCCAGCGCCGGTGATGGACGTTTGGCTGGCGCAGCATCCGATGCCAAAGCCGCCGCCGAAGCCGAAACCACCACCGCCGCCGCCCGCTCCCAAGCCGGTTGACCGGCGGACGCAGTACGCCATTTTGCGGGTAGCGGAGATTGCGGCTGAGGAATTGACCGAGAAAGGCAAGGGCAGTCGCTTCGACAAAGACGACGTCAAAATGTTGCGAGACCTGAACAGCCGCGGCATTGCCCTGTTCGAACGGTTCACGGATGTGGATTTGAAACGCGCCTATCGCAAGGCAGTTCGCGCGACACATCCAGACGTCAACCATGCGCCTAATGCGGCTGAAGAGTTTGACCGGGTGGCGAAGGCATACGAGTTACTCACGAATCCACTGCGTCGGGCGTTATATCACCGGGTGCTGGGAATTCCTGAGCCACTACCGCCGCCGTTTCCGCCACCACCACCGCCACCTCCTCCTCCGCCTCCGATTGAACATCACTGGCGGTGCGGAGTGATGGTTGCGGATGTGTGGTTTGACGGAGTTACAGGCTCGACGAGGCAGATTATCCGCATCATCGAGTGGGAAAACATTGTTGATCAGTTCGGCCGGGTTGGCTCGGCCACATTGGGGACGATAGTTGATCGCCCGTTTTTGTCATTCATTTAGGAGCTATCAATTGAGCCTTAATAAAGTGCTTAATGTGAGCAGAAGTGTTCATTCGAGTACGTTTTATGACCAGGAGGACGCCTTCAGGTGATCAAAGCGCATAAGACTCGCATCAATCCGACAGAGGAGCAGGAGGGCAGCCTAGATAGTAGATAGGTGTCCAAAAGTGTGAAATAATGTGCGTTATGGCCACATATAACATCTCTGAGTTTGCAGTTCGGGCCGGTGTATCCGTAAAAACCCTACAGCGATGGGATAGGGCAGGAAAGC
>CAIQQO010000146.1 GCA_903873965.1 uncultured bacterium | reverse complement strand
CGCAGCCAGATCGCACACGAACGTGCGGTAGCCGAACCAGTCCCAGCTTCGGGTGTTGTCGATCACGCACGTGCCGAGCAGCACGCCATCCGGCGCGTCGGCGTGTACCGTGATCGTGCAGCCCTGCGCCCGGTTTGATGCCGCATAGAAGCACAGGCGCGCGTTGGCCGGCATGTGCTCCACGTTGGGATACAGCATCCAGCTTCCCTCGCGTTGCGCGACGACATCGAAGCCGCGTCGCGGGTTATCGGATTTCACAATGCCGTCGGCAGCCATATACCATTCGGCCTCGATCTTGTTCCAACGCGCATCGTAATGCCCCACGCCACATTCGACGATGAGTGGATCGACAGCCATCTGGCCATCGGCGTGATAGTGCACATAGCAGATACCGCTGGCGCGATGGTTCAGCGTGGGATCAAGCACGGTGAACGCCTGAAACCACTGGTTGTTCCACTCAAAAAAATTGCCGTGGTCGGGTGATGCGCCCACATTGCCGATCAGCTTGTACGGCCCATACACCGAATCGGACACAGCGTAGAACGATGCCCAGCTGAGATAGTACCTGCCGTTGTGCTTGTGCAGGGCGGGCTTGTCATCAGCGCCATCATCGACGATCACCTTGCGCGGCGCTTCGGCCAGCGACACCATGTCGTCGTTAAGACGCGCGATGTAATAGCTATCGCCGTTAGCCCACATCGGCGTGCCGAAGATGATATAGGGCGTGCGCGCCTCATCATCATCGATAAACACTGCCGGGTCATACTGCCGCGTGGGCGTCAACCCTTCACGCAACAGCGGCCCGCCCAGCGCATCGCGAAATGGTCCACCCGGTTGCGCTGAGACAGCCACGCCCGTATCCGTAGTTGCGTTGGAGAAATAAAAATAATACCGACCATGCCGCTCCGCCGCATCCGTCGCCCAACAGCTCGACGAAGGGCCGATATACGTATCCTCGGGGCGGAAGACGGATTCCAGCGACCACGTCACCAGGTCGGGCGACGACCAGATGTGCCAGTCCTTCATGACATAGTCGGTGGCGTTGGGCGAGAAATCGTGCGAGGCGTACAGGTAGGCCTTGTGATTGAAAATGTGGATGTGTGGGTCACACACGCCCAGTTGCGGAATGATCGGATTCTTGATGGCGCGAATGGTTTGCATGATAGGGATATTGTAGCCACCTGAAAGGCTCGCCCTCCACTCGCAACACATTAGAGGCCGAGTGCTTTAGTCGGGTGTTTTCATCACACCGGTCGTCCGGCAGCCAGTTTACAATCAGATAGCGCTGTTACGGCACAACCTTGACATGCGTCATACTCTGGAAACTCACACGGAAGGTGGACACGATTCTATGACCGACATCTTGATTCGACCGGTGCGAGAAAGTGATCTCGTCGCCATGACCGACTTGTACAACTTCTATGTACGCACCACGCCCATCACGTTCGACATCGCCGAAGTGTCGCTGGAAAGCCGCCGCGAGTGGCTGAGCCATTACAGCGCAACAGGGCGCTATCGCATGCTGGTCGCAGAGCGCGCCGGCGTGTTGCTGGGCTATGTCGGCAGCAGCAAGCTGCGCCCGCGCCCCGCGTACGATACCACCGTGGAGACCACCGTCTATGTGCATGCCGATCATCGCGGGCTGGGCATAGGCAGCCTGCTCTACACCGCTCTGTTCGAATCGCTGGCGCACGAAGACCTGCACCGCGCCTATGCCGGAATCACGCTGCCCAACGAGGCGTCCATCGCCCTGCATCACAAGTTCGGGTTCAAAGACCTCGGCGTTTACCATGAGGTCGGGCGCAAGTTCGGCCAGTACTGGGACGTGGCATGGTTAGAGAAAGAGCTGACCTAATAGCGCTGCGCGTCGGCGACATCGAGCACGAAAATCGTAGCGCCGCCCACTTCAACCTGAAAGACTTCCGCCTCAATGCTGCCGGCCACATCCAGCGGCATGCTGCGATAGGCGGCGCGGCGCTGTCCCTGTTCTTTCAGGATCGCGAGCACCGCGTCAACCTGATCATCTTCCACACCCAGCAGGAGCGTGCTGTTTTCACGGCGCAGCCATCCGCCCGTCGTAGCCAGTCGCGTCACGCGGTGACCGGCGCGCACCAGCGCATCCAAAGTCCTGCTTGCATCATCCGCCTGAACAACCGCCATCACCATCTTCATCGTGTACCTCCAGCTTCTCGGACATTGTCTCCAATCTCTGATCCCGCGCCATATTGATTCTACTCGCGCTTGAGGCGTGGCGCGGTTGCAATAAGCCGGCATCCCGATGTTACAATGCCACTATTCTTACTTGATTCGAAATCGGAGCCTGCGACACCCTTGGATAACGAAACAAGCCTGCGCCAGATGAGTGTAAAGGCGGTTGCTGAAGCCTGTGCAGAGAATCGGGGCCAGCCGCGAGTAAAGCAAGCACAAGCACAAGAAGGGCAACCGCGAGGCGCCCTGCGCGCCCCTGCGCAGTCGTCGCCCGTCGGCCATGAGTCGGAAGCCTGCCTGGAGCTCTTTCGGCGCGCCATCAAGGAGCGCGACGAGGAGGCTTGGAATTTCATCATGGCGCAGTACAGTCGCATCGTGTTCAGTTGGGTCAGTCGCAACCCATCGTACTATCTGACTGGCGAGTCGGTCGAGGACTTCGCGCAGGACGCCTTTCTGCGCATGTGGCGTCACCTTACCCCGGACAAGTTCGATAACCTGAGCGAGCTGCGTTCGCTGCTGGCTTACCTTAAAATGTGCGTCAACAGCGCCATCGTCGACTTTATGCGCCGCCAGAACGAGCCGACCGAAGAACTGCAGGAGACGATGCCCGGCCCCGAAGACACCAGCGCCGCCGAAAACCTCGATCGCGCTCAACTGTGGCAGATGGTAGCCGGCCTGGTGCAGAACGATAAGGAGTGGCTGGTGGTGCGCGGTCTGTTTGTGTGGGGCTATAAGCCAAACGAGCTGTGTACGAAATATGACACGGTCTTTCGTGATGTCAAGGAAGTGTACAGCATCCGTGAGAACGTGATGAACCGCCTGCGCCGCGACCGCGCCATGCGCGCCTACTTCGGATCAGATGAGGATGCCCCGCCACGTGATGCCGCCTGAATGTGGAAAAACTCCGCCATGTCGCGTCTATAGATTCAGAGTAACATGCTATGACAAAAGCCAACAGGTCCACCCAGAGTGATGATGTTTCCGCCAGAGCCGCAGCCCGTTTGTTTCGTTTCGACTGTCCCGATAGTATGGAGCTTGGCGAATATCACCTGGGCATGGTGGGAGAACCGCGCCGTGGCTGGCTGGTAAATCATCTCGCGACCTGTCCCTTGTGCAAAACCGAGTTGGCCGGATTGCGCGCCTTTATGGCTCAACCCGATACGGTTGAGAACCCTCGCCCAGCCGAACGTCAGTCACCGCAACCGGGGCTGTTGGAAAGGCTGCAATGGTTGATTGCCGACCTGCTGCCGCCGCCAACACCAGGCTTCGCTTTTGCCATGCGCGGCGCAGAGGAAACCATGCGTTCATATCATGCCGGCGAATATGACATCAGCCTCGAAGTGGCGGCCGACGCCGCGCACGCCGGTCGTCACCAGATCACGGGTTTGATCCTTGGCGCGGTCGATACGGCGATTACCGTCGGATTGGCGCTGCCCGGTCAGATGGAGGTGCTCAATACGGTACCACTCGATGATGCCGGCAACTTTGCCCTCAGCGATATCGGCCCTGGTATATATGACCTGCTCGTGCTGCCCTCGGATAACACACCCGCCGTTCGCATCCCGGCATTGGATGTCGCCTCCTGACACGCCTGTAATCCCGCATGAACCCCCTACCATCGCCGACTGATCCCGACCACGTGCCCGCTGTCACCTCTGAATCCGCATGGATTGACGCCGTGTTGGCCGCGCCTGATGCAGAAACAGCCGTCGGGTGGATGCGCGAACGGCAGGCGCTCTATGGCCCTGGTTATGCGCAGGCGCTCGCGCCGGAACTCAAGGCCGCCGCCGACGCCTCATTGCGCGCCGACCTGTCTCGCTCCGACTACTACGCTCAACTCCTGTGCCGCCTGGCCGAAGTCACCGCGGATGGCATGTGGCAGGCGCTCGCGCTGCGCGCGCTGGGCAACATCGCCAACATCGGCAGGCGCGAATATGCCGCCGCCGTCAGCCTGTACGACCAGGCCGCTGCCATTTATCGCAATCTTGGCCGTGACACACTGGCAGCCGAGGCGCTGGTGGGCAAAGTGGGCGCGCTGGCGATCGTCGGGCAATATGATGACGCCTTCGCCACCGCCGAACGAATCGGGCCTGTTCTGCAGGCGCACGAGCGCTGGCCGCAATATGTCACCTTGATGATGAACGTGGGCCTCATCTACGGACGCCTGCGCGATGATGTGGCCGCGTTGCGCGTATTTGATCAGGCGCGCGAGGCCAATCAACGCCTGGCAGGTGAAGGTGCGGCCACCCGGCTGATGATCGAGAACAACCGCGCCATTCACTTGCGCAACCTGGGGCGCTACCAGGAAGCGCTGCAGGCCGGCGATAAGGCGCACGCGCTGGCGGAGCAACTGGGCTACAACGCCGAGATGGCGCGCATCGAGCATAACCAGGCCTCGCTATGGACATCGCTTGGCAATTACAACCAGGCGCTGCAACTCTTTGCGCGCGCGCGCCAAAGCCTGTCCGACGACGGTCGCACGCGTGATGCGTTGCTGGTGGATTGCGAAATGAACGAGTGCTGGCTGCACCTGGGACGCTACGACCGCGTCATCGAAATCTGCCGTCAGGCGCGCCCCCTGTTTGCGCGGCTCGAAGCCCACATCGACATCGCCTTTGTCATCCTGTACGAAAGTGTCGCACTGGTACGCCTGGGGCGCTATGCAGACGCGCTGGAAACGCTGGGCGAAGCCGCGCAGCATTTCACGCTGGGCAACAGCCCCGTCAACGTGGCCGTGACGCGGCTTGAAGCTGCCGCCGTTTTGCACCTGCAGGCCGAGGAGGAAACCAGCTTGCAACTGGCGCTGAACTGCATGCAGGTTTTCGAACACTATGCCATGCCCGTCGAAGTGGCGCGCGCCTGCCTGATCGCCGCGCGTTCTGCGCTGGCGCTGCACCAGCATGATGTAGCTGCGCGCCATATCGACGCAGCGCTGGCAGCCGCACCCGACGTCGCGGCGCTGGCATGGCAGGCGCACTACCTGCGCGGATGTCAGGCCGAAACCGCCGGGCAGCTCGATGAGGCGCTCTTGCAATATGACCGCGCCATGACCGGGATTGAGCAACTGCGCGGGCATGTGATGGTGGAGTTTCGCGCGTCGTTTGTGGCCGACAAGCAGGACGTGTACGAGAGCGCCGTGCGCGCCGCGCTGGCGCTGGGCGATGCGCCGCGCGCCTTGCAGACGGTGGAGCGTTGTAAGTCGCGCGCGTTGATCGATCTGCTGAGCGACCGGCTCGATCTGACGATTCACCCGCGTGCGCCGGATGACGGCGAACGTGTGCGCGAGATCAATGCCTTGCGCGAGGAACGCGACCAGCTTTATCGCCGCCAGGAGGCTGAACGGCAGGCGCTGCGCGAGGCCGGCGATTCTGCCGACAGTGCGCCTATGCCGGTACATGACGCTCCTGATGTGCAGCGCACCATCGCGCAGCTTGAGCGCCAGATCACTGACCGTTGGCACGATTTGCTGATACATAACGCCGACTATGCGCGCGATGGGGCGCTGTGGCAACCGCAAACCGAGTCAGTGCAACCGTGGCTGGATGATCGCACGGCGCTGATTGAATACTTCAGCATCGGCGGGCGGTATCACGCCTTTATCACCACGACGCACGGCGTTGCTGTGCGCGCACTGCCCGCCACCGACGCCGACATCGATAGTGGACGCCACAAGCTGGGGTTGAATTTCAAGGCCGTCAGCGCCATGCCGCACAAGGCCGCGTCGCTCACGATCAACGGGCGCCGCATCCTGCAACAACTGCACCAAGTGTTGATCGCACCTTTGTACGATGCCGTGCAGCCGTATGAACGCATCATCATGGTGCCGCATGGCCGCCTGCACGGCTTGCCCATGCATGCGCTCTTCGATGGCACAGCCTATCTGCTTGAGCAGCACGAACTGTCATACCTGCCCAGCGCGGCGGTGTTGCGTTACTGCCGCGAACCGCGCCACGCGGCGCACGGAACGGCGGTTTTTGGCTGCTCGCATGCTGGTCGCCTGGGCGGCGCGGTACAAGAAGCGCAACAGGTCGCCGCGCGCATGAACGGGCGCTTGTATGTGGAGCGCGAGGCCACACTGGCGCAATGGCGCGCACAAGCCACGGACAGCAGCATCCTGCATCTGGCCACCCACGCCGAGTTCAGCGCCGACAACCCGCTGTTCTCATATCTGGCGCTGGACGATGGCAGCCTGACCGCGCTGGACATCTTCAACCTGCGCCTGAACGCCTCCCTCGTCACCTTAAGCGCGTGCCAGACCGGCGAGAGCGCCGTGGGCGGCGGCGACGAACTGCATGGGCTGACGCGCGCCTTCCTCTACGCAGGCGCGGCCACACTCGTTCTGAGCGGTTGGAAAGTCAACGACGTTTTCACCGCCGCCCTGATGGATCGCTTCTATTGCGGGCTGGCCGAAGGACAGCCAAAAGGCCACGCCTTACGACAGGCCCAACTAAGCTTTGTGCGCACACCATCTACCAACGAAGCCTACGCCCATCCACAATACTGGGCAGGCTTCAGCCTGGTCGGCGATTGGGGCCACGTAAGGTGTAAAACGTAAACCGTTGCCCGACCAAAGACCCCAACCCCCACCCTCCATCCTGCTCTTTTTACGTTTTACGTTTTACGTTTTACGCTAGAATGTCCCAAATATCACATTAATCACTTATCGGAGATGACATCATGATCGAGCGAACATACGGCGCAACTGGTGTGCGCGTGGCCGTCCTTGGATTCGGCGGGGCGCGCCTGCCCGAAACCCCCACAGGCCGCGGGCGATTTGACTACGAGAAAAGCGTGCCTGTCGTGCGGCGCGCCATTGATCTCGGCGTCAACTACCTCGACTCCGCGCAGGCCTATGGCGCGGGAACCAGCGAAGTCGTCTATGGCAAAGCGATCAAAGGTTATGACCGCTCGAAGCTGTTTCTAACAACCAAGATTCCTGTCGACTCCATGTTGCAGTCGCGCGCGTCACGCTGGCGCAGCCGCCTCGATATCAGCCTTCGCCGGTTCGATACGCCCTACATCGATTTCGTGTTCATGCACGGGTTGACGTGGAAAGCCTTTATCGAGCAAGCCTCCCGCCCCGGGCGCGCGCTGAGCGAGATGCGCAAGGCGCAGCAGGAAGGGTTGATCCGGCACGTGTGCTTCTCCAGCCACGACACCCCCGCCAACATCATCCAGTTAATCAATACCGGCGAATTTGCCGGCGTGCTGATGCAATACAACTGCCTCGATATCGCCAACCGCGAAGCCATCCAACGCGCGCATGACAAGCAGATGGGCGTGGCGATCATGGGGCCGCTGGCAGCCGGGATGTTTGTAAAGGCCGACCCGGTTGAGTTACCCCACTGGACTGGCGAGACATTGCCTTCCCGCCCGGAATTGGCGCTCAACTTCGTGCTGAATAACACCGCGATCTCCGTGGCACTATCGGGGATGAGTTCGATCGAGCAGGTCGACCAGAATGTGGCCGTGGTCGAACAGTATGGCACGATGGGCGCAGCCGCGTCCGCCCACTGGCGCGAGTTCTATGCCCGCCAGCAGGCCGCCGCCGACCACTACTGCACCTACTGCCACCAGTGTTTGCCCTGCCCGCAACAAGTCGACATCGCCGAGAACTTCCGCTATATGAACTGGCAACGGTTGTGGGCGCTGGACGCCCCGGCCAAAGCCGCCTACGCCAAACTCACCGGCAAAACGAATTGGGAGCCGTGGGGCAAAATCGACGGCAAAAGCGCCGCCGCATGCAACGACTGCGGTGAATGTGAACCACGCTGCCCATTGAACATCCCGATCATGACGCAGTTAAAGGAAGTGCGCCCAACACTGGCAGAAGCCACAGTCTGAGTCGCCGTTTACATGGATTTCACGGAACAGAACGCGCCTCAGCGTCTCTGCATCCGTGAAATCCGTGCTGCTGGTGTCTACCCTGCGCCCAGCGGCCACCATTCCGGCGTCGACGGCGCGATGACGCCATGCTCAATCGCGATGGCATATAACGGCGCAAAGCAGCCGATCAAGGTGCCTTCATAGCCTGTCGGCAGGCCATCCCACGAGCGGAATTCGTGCCCGGTTCCAATGCCGCCATTGAACACCCCGGCCGCGTAGCCCGCGTCCATCTCACGCGTCAGCGCCTGCGCCTGCTCTCTCAACCCGTAAATCGATAGCGCGCGCAGGTAGTACGTGGCCGGCCAGCCCGACAGGCTACCGTCGGTGTAGGTTTCAAAGGTCGGCGTGAAGTCGCCCATGATTTCGGGCAACATGTGATCGTCGCGCCGAATCGGCAGCAGGTTAAGCGGCAAACCAAGCTGCGCTGTTACCTTGCACACTTGCGCGCGCAACGCTTCGAGCTTGAGCAAGGCATTCCGGGCGGCCGCGGGTTCAACCAATCCGTACGCCATCGCCATCCCGTTCACATACAGAAAAGCGTAGTCGTGCAATTCCCCGTCGCGGCTGCGCCAGCCGGCCACCCATCCCGTAGCGGGGTTGAGCAACACGCGCGCATAATTGGCCTTGATGGTATTCGCCGCCTCATGCGTGCGCGCCGCCAGCTCGCCTTGACCAAGGTCGGTTAGCAAGGCCGTCGCGTTGCGAAAGGCGCGATACGACCATGCGTTCACATAGCCGTCGATATGACCAAAACCAACCACGTCGATGCTGTTGGAACTCCAACGGTAGGAACCGCTATTGCCCGACAGGTCATGGCACACGACCAGTTCATTTTCGCCCAGCGTGGCCAGCATGCGCCGCGCCGTCTCAATCAAACCCGGCTCGATGCGGCGCAGCCACGTCATGTTGGGGCTAACCTGATGCAGCCGACCGGCAGTGCTGATCAGCACCGGGTCAGAGTCCATGTACAAATTGCGCCAGTAGCCGTAACCGCCGCCATCCAGCAGCGCGCGCTCGATGGTGAAACGCGCCAGATCGAGCGGGTCTGGGCCATGCTCCGGTCGCTTCGTTCGCGCCACAATTTCAATCGGCGCGCTATGCGACACGTGGCAGTTGACCGACGAGGAGTTGTTCGAGAATCCGCCATATTCAGGGCGGAAACAGGCAAAGACCGTTGCCCAGCGGCTCGCCACACCGGGCGGTATAGTACCGACACCTGCGGCCGCATTCGGACCCTCGTCGGGTTGCAGCCGATCCACAGTCCACTCCATGACCGCGTGGCGCACTCCGGGAAGCAGGCGCAAAGCCGCCTCTGGGTCGGGGCGCGGCGCAAGCACGATACCGCCCGTGACGGCGTTGTGCACGCGATATCCCTCAACCTGTAAAGCAACCGGCTGATCCGCCGACACAGCCCGCATCCCGAGACAACCCACCGCATCGGTCGCCCACAACATCGGCAACTCGACATCGCCGTTGCGCCCGGGTTTCAAGGTAGGCATGGCCATCGCGCCCGTAATGCCCTTCGTCAAATCCCACGCCAGCCGCCATGCTTCAACTTCAACCAACGGCAGCACGCGGTCACAACGCTGCGTCAGTTCAAGCATCAACCGGTCTGCCTCAACGGTAAAGACCGCATCGATGGACAAACCGTCGATACACCGCAGGTTGCGGTAAGCCACGCAGTTGCCAACCACCGCCACATCGCCAGTCCACGCGTGCGCGCCCCAGTCGCCCTGCAGTGTGCGCAGCAATGGCCCGCTGCCGCCGCCGAGCGTGTTCATCATCCCGCCGCGTCGGGCAGCCAGCAAGCGTTGATCGCCGCCACTGCCCTGCTTATGCGCGTCCCAGCCAAGGTGCATCAACATCGGCCGCGCGAGTGAAAAACCGACGGACAACTGCTCGCTTTCGAACAACAGCATATCGGGACGCTGGGTCAGGCGCATGCCATGCGGCGCAACAGGCTTCACCTCGCCCACGGTCAGAGGCGGCAAATAGACAGGCTCAAGCGGCTGGCGGGACGACAGCGTACCGTGTGCGCTCAGCCCATTGAGAATGCCAAAAGGCACGTTATATTCGCCCCCGTTGCATTCACCGTGGTTCGGCCACACCGGATGCTCCCGGTCACACTCGACGCGCAAATGATCCGTCAACAGGCCGCCCAGGTCGATCTTCTGCGGAGGCGACTGCATGACGGCGGCAAAGTGCTCATTCATCTGCGCGATCGACATATCCTGCGTCAATCCCTCGCCCGCAATGCGCGGATCGAAAGGCAGATCGACTTCACGCACTATCTTCCAAACCGAAGTCGCCTCATCGAGCACCGATATCAACAGGTGCGCTGGATGCGTCGGCACATCCGGCACCCAGCGGCCATAAACCACCCGCGCCAGTTCAAGGTGATCCACGCACACAGGCTGCCCGAAACGCAGCGTGCGCAGAACGGTCTGACCATTGACCTCAACACCCAGCCGGGGATGCACAACGGGCTTAATCCCGCCATGTGTAATCGCATAATCCTTGAGTACAATCATTCATCAATCTCCATATCCACTTAAATTCTGTCTTCCCAGTCAACCCATTCGACGCCGGTTGTCTTCAGATAAGTGTTGACCGCTTCACCGAGTGTAGCAAAAAAGCGATCCTCGCCAAATCGGGTGTACAGCCCGAACCGCTTCAGTTTGTCTTTAACCGGGTCTTTCATCTCCGCGAACATCAACTCAATCCCGGCTTTGCGCAGGTCATCATCAAACTCGGCCAGCATGTCGGCGCCGGTGATATCAACGCTGGTGACCGGCTCGGAAGCCACAACCACCCGGCGAACCGGTGTAGGCGCTGCGGCAATGGCATCGAGCACACTGCCGTGAAACATCTCGGCATTGGCGAAGAAAATCTGGGCATCCCAGCGGAACAACACCAGCCCGGGAACGCGCGCCGCCTTGGGATAGCGCGTGATATCGTGATATCCCTTGACCCCGTCGGCGCGCCCAAGCACGGCATAATGCGGCCGCCACCCATCCCAGACATATTCCAGCAAGGCCACGCCGATGGAGAACAGGATGCCGGGAATGGGGCCAAACACCGCCACGCCGATAAAGCAGACGACGGATAGCCAGAACTCCCAGCGCTGAATGCGATACAACCGGCGCAAATCGCGCCATTCAAACATGCCCAGCGCCGAAGCAATCACAATCGCGCCTAATGCCGTGCTGGGCAAATTCTGCAGCAGGCCCGGCACAAACAGCAACAACAGCGCAATCGCCAACGCGCCGAAAACACCGGTCAGTTGCGATTTGGCGCCGGCCGATTCCGCCACCGGTGTGCGCGAGGCGCTGCTGCTGATCGAAAAGCCTTGAAACAGGCCGGCTGCTACATTGGCAAGCCCCAATCCGATACTCTCCTGATTCGGATCGACATACGCGCCGGTTTTTTCAGCGTAGGTGCGCGATAGCACGCTGGTATCCGCAAAGGCGACCACCGCGATGGCGATGGCGCCTGTCAACAAGGGAGCAAAGTCCTCCGGCTGCAGCGACGGGAAGGCAAACGCGGGCAAGCCTTGCGGAAGAACGCCGACGACCGCCAGCCCTGCCCATGCCGACAGGTTGAAAATAGCGGTGATCGCTGTCGCGCCCACGACGGCAATGAGCATATACGGTATCCGCTTGAAACGCTTCAGGACAAGAATCACGATCAGCGTCACGCCTCCCACGATGACCGCGATTACATTGGCCTTGCCGTCCAGCACGCCTTGTGCGAAACGCGCGCCCCCCTCAATCACGCCGCTCGAACTGGCCGAGAATCCGCACAGTTTCGGCAACTGGCTGACCAGCACGGTGAGGGCGATGCCATTCAAATATCCGTAGCGAATCGGCTTGGAGAGTAGTTCCGTAATAAAGCCCAGGCGCGCCACGCCCGCAGCCACACACATGATCCCGCTGAAGATGGCCAACATTCCGGCCAGTGGCACGATGCGCGCCGGATCGCCATTGGCCAGCGGCAACGTCACCGCCAGGATGACGGCCGCAAGGCCGGAATCCGGGCCAAGCACAAGGATGCGGCTGGGGCCGAACAGGGCATAGCATAGCAGCGGGACAATGGTGGCGTACAAGCCGTTGATCGCAGGCAATCCCGACGCCTCGGCATACCCCATACCCACAGGCACGAGTATTGCTGTGAGCACCAATCCGGCCAGCAGATCGTTCAACACCCACCGCGGCCTGTAATGCCGCAATACATACAGGCCGGGCAGCCAGCGCCATAGTCCTGTCTGGTCTACTGGACGAGTCGATCGACGAAGCACCGCAGCGCCGGGCGCCCTGGCAGACGGTTCTTGAATTGGCATGAAATCACCACGCTAAGACACTCGGAGGGATAACACGCGGGTCAAATGCAACGACCCGCGCGCCCGTTTCACGGCTGCGTTTGCGCTGCGTTGGTAGACGAATCCCACCACTTCGATAGTCGTCGCTCTGAATAAGGCGGTTGATCGACATAGTGCGATACGTCATTGAATAACATCAGGCGCGCGCGCACCGGGTCTTTGAAGTCGAGAATATTCAGGCAGCACGGCGACTGTTCCAGCCGGTCGCGATAACCACGCGCGTCAAAGCCCAGCATACTGCTCAGCAGCAGGCGAATCGTCGCCTTGTGCGACACAACGGCGACGGTTTCACCAACGTGGTCAACGATAATTTCACGCAGCACCGGCAAGGCGCGCGCCATCACCAATAGTCCCGACTCGCCACCCTCGGGCGCAAAGGTGAACGGATCCATCTGCCATTCGGCATACTCTTCGGGAAACTGTGACTCGACTACAGACCGACTCAACGTCTCCCAATGCCCATGATGAATCTCGCGAATACCCTCCCGCACGATCGGCGTCATCCTGTGCGGTTCGCCGATAATCGTAGCCGTCTCGACAGCGCGGCGCATCTGGCTGCAATACACTGCCGTGATCTTGTCATCTGCCAGCCGTTCGGCCAGCAACTTCGCCTGCCAGCGTCCCTGATCAGACAAATCAACGTCGGTGCCGCCCGAAAACCGGTCTTCAGTGCTGAGTTGGGTCGAGCCGTGACGGATGAGATAAACGCGCGTCGTCATATTATTGTGTCCTTTTTATCCACGCGACGGTTCGGCCATCGTCTCGCGCGCCTTGCGCGACAGTTCAGGCAGTTCATCGTCGTTGGCCATGACCTGCTCCATGTGGCGCAGGCGACTCGGATGGGCTGTGCGCAACATGGCCGGGCCATAGGCTTCTTCGATCCAGAAGCGCGCCGCGCCCGAAATGTACTGGCGCAACTCGCCGATCTTGACTTCGGGGTAGCGCTGGCACAGGTTAATCGTGAACATGCGGCGATTGGCGTTACCGCCGAAAGCAGCGTGCTTGGTATTGTGATTAAACACCAGCAAATCACCGGGGGTCACCTCAAGCGGGATCGCCGGGACATCGCGGCCATGCACGCCCCATACTTCCTCGCTCTTGCGGATGTTTTTCTGCAAATCCAGCGCAAAGCTATCCTGAATCATGTGGCTGCCGGGGATCACGCGCAGGCAGCCGGTATCGCGCGTCAACTTATCAAGATAGAACGCAATCTTGATGTGACGAATTTCGGGATGCCAGCCATCCGAATGCCAGCCGGTATCGCCGACATAGTAATTGCCGTCACTGCCCATGTAGTTGAAATCCTCGCCAAGCAGCGCATTGGCAATGGCCAGAATGCGCGGGTCGTCGATGAGCCCCGCCAGGAAGTCGCGTTGATCGATAAAGGGCACGATGCACGAACGCGCCTTGCCATCATGCGGTTTGCCGTAATGCCCACCGCCGCGCGCGCTCCACACCATCTCAAATTCGCGCGTGATCTCATCGACGGTGTCGGCCATCAACCCGGGGAACCCCAGATAGCCGAACGTATTGAAGAAATTGATCTGCTGGTCAGTCAGTTTGAATGTAGAGGAAGACATAGCATTTACTCCGTAAAATAGACTCACAATTACAACCGATCAGAAATCACAGACAATACCGCAATCTCTTTTTGTTCACTTGCACTCAACCGATACGCTAGCTCGATTATATCTGCCATTGCAGGAGTCACAACCCGCCCGAAAGACCTTATCAAGAATCTTTCTGAGGCCTTTCTCGCCCACAGATTTCAGAGAATCCACAGATTTCGCGGATTCACGCAGATGTGAGAGCCAATCACATTGGTGGAGCGCGGTTTCCTGCACTACTTGTAAATCTGTACAATCTGTGTAATCTGCGGACCTTTCCGAATCTGTGCAATCTGCGGATATACTATTGCCGCATGGGGACTATTGCATGAAAGACTATTACGCCATACTGGACATAGAATCCAACGCCACAGCGGACGACATCAAGGCGCAGTACCGCTTTTTGATGCAGGCATTTCATCCAGATAAGTTCACTGGTAGCAGCCCATTGCAAAAGGCCAAAGCCGAAGCTAAGGCAAAAGAGATCAACGAAGCGTATGGAGTACTGTCGAATCCCGCCAATCGTGCAGAGTACGACAAGTCAACAGGACGTAAAACATATACTCCGCCACCACCCACAAGTAGACCATCACCGCCCCCTCAACAACGGCCCAATAGCAACTTACTTGTACTGGCGCTCGCGCCCAATGTGACGCTCGATCTGGTGTGCGTACCGGCTGGCGCTTTTCTGATGGGAATTTCAGGTGATAGTGGGAGTAAAAAACAGCATACAGTTAACCTGGATGAATACCTGATTGGCAAAACCGAAGTGACTAACGCGCAGTATGCAGTGTATGCGAAGGCAAAAAGCTTAAGCTGGTCGATGCCGCAAGGGAAAGAAAATCATCCTGTGGTGAGTGTGAGTTGGGATGATGCCGTGGCGTTTTGCGTATGGGCGAGCCAAGTTACGGGGTGCAAGGTGACATTGCCGATCGAAGCGCAATGGGAGAAGGCGGCGCGTGGGACGGACGGACGAATATATCCGTGGGGCAATGGAGCGCCGAACGCCAACTTGGCCAATTTCAACATGAACGTGAAGGACACGACAGAGGTGGGCAAGTACAGCCCGGCAGGAGATAGCCCTTATGGTTTGGCCGATACGGCAGGTAATGTGTGGGAGTGGGTGACGGATTGGCTCGACGAGAATTATTATGCAAAATCACCTTCAAGCAATCCGCAAGGTCCAACTACGGGCCAGTATCGCGTGCTGCGCGGTGGCGGGTGGAACAGCTATTCCAGCAGCGTGCGCGCGGCTTACCGCGGTGGGAATGGTCCTACTTTTCGTAGCGACAGCCTTTAGCTTAACAGAGCGAGCATGCAACCAACGAACATAGCGATCCATTGGCAAATTGGCACGTCATTATTTCTGTGTGTGTGATAATCCGGCGCAAGGGAAGAGGGCAATGCTTCAAACTGACCAGATTCTGCAGGGCCGTTATCGGATCGTGAATACACTGGGACGCGGCGGCATGGGCGCCGTTTACGAAGCACGGCATGTCGAACTTGACATGGTCTGCGTCGTCAAGGAAATGCTGTCACCTGAAGACGCCGGGCTGGTCGAGGCACAGGCTAAGCAGTTCAAACGCGAAGGAAAAACACTAGCTGGTCTGCAGCATCCCAACCTGCCGCGTGTGTGGGACTACTTCACGGAAAACGGCAACTTTTATCTGGTCATGGACCTGATACGGGGTCAGAGCCTCGACAAGTTGATTGGCTTTCAGGGACTTCCCGAAGCGACGGTATTGCAATACGCAGACCAACTATTGGATGTGCTGGGCTATGTGCATGCGCAGGGAGTGCTGCACCGGGATATCAAGCCAGCCAATATCATCATTCAGCCTGACGGACGCGCCATACTGGTTGATTTCGGGTTGGTCAAAGTGGTGGATGGCAATGTGTCGAGTTTCAGCATGCGCGCGATGACGCCACACTATGCGCCGCCTGAGCAGTACACTGGCGGCACCGATGCACGTAGCGACCTGTACTCACTGGCGGCAACCCTGTATCAGGCGATGGGTGTCCAACTGCCAACCAGCGCCGCCGATCAGTTTGCGGGGCAGCCGCTCATGGCATTACGCCAACTGCGACCTGATGTCAGCACCGGCACCGTAAAGGTGATCGAGAAAGGATTGCAACTCGACCGCGCGAAGCGATATCAGAATGCGGTAGATATGCGTGAAGCATTGAAAAACGTAACGGTGAAAAACGCACCACCCGTTAAGGCGACGCCCAAACCATTGCCGGAAAAGAAGCCAATTTTAGTCACGACTCCACCCGTATCCGTGGACCAACCAGCACATCCGGCACAACAGAAGCAGAAAACGGCATTTCCATTAACGAGGCAGGCAGTCGCAGGGATAGCGTCAATCGTCGCCATTATTCTTGTTGCTGTTGTCGTAATAGCCGCACTGGCCGCACAACCTGTCACGCCATCCGTAAAATCAACCACTGACCCAACGCATTCTGTGGCTGCGGTGATTGATACGCCATTGCCAAGACCATCTGTGACGCCAGCAGCTACCAGAACGGTTCTACCTAGCGCAACGACAGTGCCGACCGAACTGCCGACCATCACTGTAGCTCCAACGGTACGGCCTGCGCCAACTGTCACACCTATTTCGATAAGTACCTTAATACCACTACCAAAAGACTCGGGTGGCCATTATTACCTGCCTGTCTCTCCTGGTGTGGAGATTGCATTAGTAAAAATCTCGGCAGGCGAGTTTCTAATGGGCAGTACGGATGGCGATTCACAGGCGTCCGGTGATGAGAAGCCGCAACACAAGGTGACACTGGATGAGTACTTGATCGGCAAGTACGAGGTGACGAACGCACAATATGCGCCGTATGCAAAGGCCAAGGGGCTGAACTGGCTGATACCAAAAGGAGAAGAAAACCATCCCGTGGTGAATGTGAGTTGGGATGACGCCGTGGCGTATTGCGTATGGGTCAGCCAGGTCATAGGACACAACGTAATGCTGCCGACCGAGGCGCAATGGGAGAAAGCGGCGCGTGGCACGGATGGACGGATTTACCCGTGGGGCAACGAAGCGCCAGACAACACACGAGCGAATTTCAATAATGGAGGAACAACGCCGGTTGGAACGTACCCGAAAGGCATCAGTCCCTACGGATTATTGGATATGGCAGGTAATGTGTGGGAGTGGGTGGCTGATTGGTACAGTGATACTTACTATGCCAGTTCGCCCGCGAGTAACCCGCAGGGGCCAACAACAGGTCAGATTCACGTAGTGCGCGGCGGAGGGTGGAACTTCAGTTCCAATGGATTACGTGTGGCGGGCCGCTACAACCCGTACAATCGTCTCGATTTCTACGGTTTTCGGGTCGTGGTTACCAACCTTGCTCCGTAGCCTTAAGTAGTAGCTGAATTAGCCGTCTGTTCAAAAGACGGCTTTAGCATCCCCAGGCCATTGGGATCGAGCCAGTTGACCAGTCGCTTGCGAAGCTCTTTTTCGTCGCAGGTGGGGAGCCAGCTTTCGATGAGCTTGCCCACGTCCTTGAAGTTGTCAGGCAAGCGGTGGATGCGGCTGCGCGGGATGTCGTTGAGCTTGGACAGGGCGATTAACTCACCCATGCCGCTGGCGTCGTTGTCGGGGATGATCAGGATGGTGCCGATGTTACGCAGGTATTTGTTCCATTCAGTGCGCCATGCCTTGTGCGGGTTGTTGCCCTGAAAGGCAGCACAGGCGGGAATACCGTAACGCCGCAATGTAATGCAATCCAGCACGCCTTCCACGACAAGACAGACGTTGATCTTGCGATTGACGTAGTCGCCGTTGAAGAGCATCTGGTTGTGCGAGCCGGTCTCGGACAGGTACTTGGAGACTTTCTTGCCGGCTTGTTTCATCCGTTCCTCAAGGATCGGCCTGATGCGGTACTGGATGCCCCAACACTCTCGCACACCGGTGGTCGGGTTGACCAGCCAGTTCGGGATGCTGTAACGACTCCACTTGGTATTGAAGCCAAGCTGGTACAGGTCGATCAACTGGTTGGTGATGCCCCTGCCGTGAAAGTAGTTGCGCCACCCGTTGTCGGGTGTGGCGTGGTGCTTTTCGGCCATGGCGCTGTCCAGCGGACGCAGTTCGATGACCTTGATTTCAGTCCTGGCTGGGCCGACCTTGGTCGCCATGCCCTTGAGAAAATCGATTGCTTCCCTGGACTCAAAGCCGTACAGCCACATCACGTATTCCAGAGGGTGCATGCCCTTGGGCGCACAGTGGCGGCAGAATGTCTTGTCGCCCCACTTGGGCGAACGGCTGAAGTTGAACCGATCGCTGCCGCCACATTTGGGACAGGGAACGCCGCGACTGAATCGACCGTTGAATGTGGCCGCAAGGCCGGGGATGGTTTTGTCCACGAGCGCGAGATAGTCAATGTCAATGGCCTTGTTTGGTCGGGCGAACTGGGCAACCGCGAGGTGGCTCAGCATGTCTCTACGCCCACTGAATCGAGATCGAACATCTCGCGGCTCATGAATGTATTCGCCGGATCAGTTGCCAGCGACAGGTTGCTCTGCATGGCTTGTCCGGGAATGTGGATCATCACGGATGAGGTTCCATCGGTGTAACTGTTCAGCAAGCGACGGGCTTCCGCCAACCCTTCGCTTTCGGTCTCTGCTGTCACCGGCAGGAATACCATCGCCGGTATTGCTATCGTTCGCATGTTGTTGCTCCCTAGAATGGCACGCTGTCGGCTTCCGGCACTTCTTCCTGCTTGACGGTGCTCTCGCTGCGCTGTTCGCCTTCGCCCTTGGACGAGAGGAAGCGCACCGTGTTGGCGACGATTTCGAATGACGCGGCGGCGGCTCCGTCCTTGCTTGTGTAGAGGCGCGGGCCGCCGGTCTTGGCGTCAATGCTCAGGCGTCCTTCCACCAGCACCATGCCGCCTTTCTTCAGGTACTCGTTGCAGTTCTCAGCCTGTTTGCCGAACGTGGATATGCGGAACCAGGTGGTTTCCTTCTGCTTTGCGCCACTCTTGTCGTTCCACTGGCGGTCTGTGGCAACGCTGAACGTGGTCACAGGATCGCCGCTCGGCATGTAACGCATTTCGGGATCGCGGCCCAGCCGCCCGATGACTGTCATGGATTGATACATTTGATTCACTCTCCTTTGCTAAAGCAATTGCTGATAGTTCCGACACCCTGCACTATGCTGCGGCGATTGCCGAGCCTGTCAGGATCATAGGTCGATGCGATGCCGATCTCAAGAGATTGGCCCTGGTCATTTCTGTTTCGTCTGTATGGCAGGCAGGACTGCCAGCGGCGATGCGCCGTTGCACCAGCCGTCCATGTCCTGATAGCTCCACTGGTCGGCCACGATGCCGTGGAACAGG
>CAIQQO010000145.1 GCA_903873965.1 uncultured bacterium | reverse complement strand
TTCGCAGCTGGCTTGGTAGCCACAGGAGCTGGCTTGGTAGCCAACGGAGCCGCCTTCGTCCTTCCAGCTGATGCCCAACGATCTGCTTGGGCTGCGATTACCGGCTTACCTTTCGCAACCGGCTTTTGTGCCGCAGCGTTAGAGAGATGTTGACCCGTGTTTTTGTCAAGCGAAAAAGGTACCAGTTATTAATCGAAAATGATGCCACTTTGGGTGATGGGTAGAAATAACATTAATCGAAAATGGCGCCACTTATTGATCGAAAATGGTACCACCGCCGGTGTAGCGGTCTCTTAACTGGTCACCTCCTTGTCGTGAGTTTGCTTGGTTTGGCGCTTAAGGCGTTGCTTGAAGCGGAACGACTCACCTGTGAATTCGACGATGTGTGAGCGGTGGGTAAGCCGGTCCAGCAGAGCCGCGGTTAACTGTTCGTTGAGGAACACTTGCGTCCAGTCGGCAAAGCGCAGATTCGTGGTGATGATGAACGACACGCGTTCATAGAGCGCAGAGCAAAATTGAAACATGAGTTGGGCAGCGCCAGATGTCAATGGCACGAAGCCCAGTTCGTCAAGCACGATCAAGCGATATTTGAGCGCAGCAGCGATGTAACGTTCGGTTTGATGTTTGTCCTGCGCAGCGATCAATTCGTTAACCAGGGTGGCGACGTTGTAGAAACGCACCTTGTGGGCCTGACGGCAGGCCGATAATGCAAGTCCAATGCCGATGTGAGTTTTGCCCAGTCCAGGGTTGCCAATCAGAATAACGCTCTCGCGGTTGCTCAGGTAATCGCCATGGGCAAGTTGTAGAACCAGCGCCTTATTCAGATTTGGAACCGCTGAGAAGTCGAAGTCGGCGAGTTCCTTGAGAATCGGGAAGCGCGCCGACTTGATGCGTTGGGACTGCCGGTTGCGTTCACGTTGGGCAATCTCCTGTTCGGCCAGCGCGAACAGGAATTGGGTGTAAGGCTGATTAGTCTGGGCGGCATCCTCGGCCAACCTGGCATGGCTCTTAACGAATGTAGGCAACCGCAACTGGCGCAGGTAATCCTCCAACAACATGGATTGGGCGGATGTGGTGAGATTCGGGCTGACGTTAGTCATGTCGCACCGCCAAGAGTTGATCGTAAGCCTGTAACTGCACAGACTGCTGAGCTACACGGGTTAACTGTGGTTGATTGGACAGGTCCAGCGGGCGCGCCATGATGAGGGGAATCTGTGCCTGATGCAGACACAACTTAATCCCGTCCAGATGCGCACAGCCGAAGCGCAGCGCGGCCGTAATGGCCTGTTCGATGGCTTTGGCCGGGTAGGTGTCATGCAACGCCAGCACGCGCACGAACTCACGCACACCCCCACTGCCTGGCAGGCTGGTTTGCAAGCGCAGCAATAACTCGTCATAAACGGCCGGCCAGTGTGCCCGCATCTGCCGCATCGGCTTGGCGTGCTCAAACGCGCCTGGGCGTTGTTCCAGCAGGGGCAAGTAGTGCAACGGATCCATCACGTCCTCATCGTGACCATGACAACGCGCATGGCTGGCGATGACCGCACTTCCCTTCAGGACATCCACGCGGAACGGGTACGCTTTTACTACGACGAGTCGCGTGGCCTGCGCCACTGGCACCGAGTAGCGATTGGTGTCGTAAGTCACTTGGCTATAGCCGTTAATGGTCGCTTCGGCGCTTGCGCAGCACTCAAAAGCATGTGCCGGCAATGGCAGCAGACAGTCTTTCTCCTTCAGCCAGGCTGCCCCGATCGTCACGGGCTGACCATGCACCTGCCGCTCCATATCTCGCATGCACTCATTCATCAGAAGCGTATTCAACTCCTCATACGAACTCACACGTGGCACACCCGCCAGAAAGTTGCGCCGGGCATACCCAACGGCATGTTCGACGCCGCCTTTCTCATGCCCTTCCCCGGGTGTACAGAATCGCGCCTCGAACAGGTAATGACTGCGCATCGCGATGAATGCTCGTTGTTGCGTGCGGTTGCGTCCCTCCAGAACGCGTTGCACTGCCGTGGTCAGGTTGTCATACGTGATCCGCCGTGGCACCCCGCCCAAGAGTTCGAATGCGCGCACATGCCCCTCGAAGAAGGCTTCCTGGCGTTGATTCGGGTAGGCACATACGTACATTCTTCGTGAGTAACACATCCGCAGCACGAACATTTGTACCGTGACTCGCTCATAGTGCTGACCGTCGCTCAGCAGCTCTACTTCTGCCTCCCCCCAGTCCACCTGTGCATCTGTCCCTGGGTCAAATTCCAGTGGCAGAAACACCTCGATGCGGCTCCCGTCGCGCTTCCACTTCCACGCGTAGCTATTTACCGTCGATTCTGACCCCTGGTATCCCTGGCTTCGTATCACCTCCCACATTTTGTGCACCGTGCGCCGTTGCTTGCGCGGCAATTGCTTGTTTTCTTCCAGCAACCCATTCAATGCTGTCAGGTACGCTCCCAGCATCGGCGCCCCACGCGCCACTTTTAGTCTGTATCCCGGTGGTTGTACGTCATTGATGACTTGTTTCACCGTTCGACGACCATGCCCCGTTTCTTTTGCAATGTCGCGCTGACTCTTTCCTTCGATGTAATACATCCGTCGTATCCGCTCATAATCTTCCACTTCGAGCATCCTTCTTCTCCGTTACCGCTGGACTTCCTTGCCCTAACCATAACGAAGTCTGCTGCCCTAAGTGGCTCCCTTTTCAATTAATTTTTTTCTCTCTACTGGCTCCCTTTTATGGCTCTGGCAGGGATTTGATGAACCATAACTAGAATGGCATTTTGGCTTCTGATGCAAGTCAAATGCCAATCAAATGCAATACTGCTGAAAGGTGCACATCTTTACTGAATGGTTGAACTCGATCCGACGTGGATGATCCCACTCAGCTTACCGATTCGAGTTTTGTGTATTCGGCGTTGGACAGACGATATCGAGATCGTGGCTATGACGACGGCCTTGGCGGCGCGCTGTCCGACGTGTCACGAAGTGTCGCGGCGCATACAT
>CAIQQO010000144.1 GCA_903873965.1 uncultured bacterium | reverse complement strand
TGTGAACCCGGCATAGACTTTGTGGGTCAAACGGATGTAGACCATGATCGCCATAACCACGGCTGAAACACACCCGATGACAAATGCCAGAGTACGCGCGTCAAAACTCATTCAGGCACCCCTAAACTATCCACTCGACCCAGTGGCTACAGATAATTGTATCTTTGTTGTGTCATTGTGACAAGCGCGGAATGATTGTTATGCGTCAGATGCTACACTTCTTATTGGAAGTCCAGAAAAGGCTTTTTCTTTAGCGTTGATGCGCGGGGAGGAGGATGCCCATGTCGATTACTGCGGCGCGACTGTAGTATATTACCTGTGGGCGGGACTGGGATGAACAGCCATGGATGACCGTCCCAATCCTTACATAGTCGCCCAGGTGATTCAGGAACATTGTTGTATGGCACAAAAAGAAGCGGCTGCGCGTATCAAGATCAATAAGCTGCTCGAAGCTGCGGGCTGGCGGTTTTTCGCGGATAACAATGGCGCAGCCAATATCAAGCTGGAAACCGGCGTCACGCTGACTTCGAAGGGACTCGATGCGCTGGGCGCTGATTTTGACAAGACGTCGAAGGGTTTTGTCGACTTTCTGCTGTTGAATGAGAAGGGTTTCCCGTTCATCGTCCTCGAAGCCAAGTCAGAAGATAAAGACCCGCTGGTGGGCAAGGAGCAGGCGCGTAAGTATGCGCGCTCGCAGAATTGCCGGTTTGTCCTGCTGTCGAATGGCAACCTGCATTACTTTTGGGACCTTGAACGCGGCAATCCGTATCTGGTCACAGCCTTTCCACGCCCGGATTCCGTCGCCGGTTACTTGAAGGTCGTGCCTGACCCTGCGCGTCTCATCACCGAAGTGTTGCGCGATGACTATATTGTGCTGACGCAGCGCCCCGGCTATGCAGCCGAGGCCGCATGGAAGAACGCTGCCGAGCGCCCAGACTATATTGAGCGCAACGGCTTGCGTTTTCTGCGCGGCTATCAGATCAGGGCGATTACGGCGTTACAGAATGCCGTGAAACAGGGACGCGACCGGTTCTTGTTTGAGATGGCAACCGGCACCGGCAAGACACTCACCGCTGCGGCTGTGATCAAACTGTTCCTGCGCACCAGCAACGCCAGCCGCGTGCTGTTTCTGGTAGACCGGCTGGAATTGGAAGATCAGGCCAGAAAGGCGTTTGTGCGCTATCTGGCGAACGATTACCAGACTGTTGTCTATAAGGAGAAGCGCGATGAGTGGCGCAAGGCCGAGATCGTCGTCACCACAGTGCAATCGCTGCTGTTCAACAACAAGTATCAGCGGTTGTTCTCGCCAACCGACTTCGATCTTGTCATCTCGGATGAGGCGCATCGCTCCATCGGCGGCAATGCGCGCGCCGTGTTTGATTACTTCATCGGTTACAAACTGGGACTCACGGCCACGCCGAGGGACTACCTGAAAAAGCTGGATAAGGCGATCGCACAGAATGACCCGCGCGAGTACGAGCGTCGCATGTTGCTCGACACGTACCGCACGTTTGGGTGCGATGACGGTCAGCCGACCTTTCGTTATTCGCTGCTTGATGGCGTGAAAGAGGGGTTTCTGGTAAACCCAACCGTCGTCGATGCGCGCAGCGATGTCACCACGCAGTTGCTGTCGGAGAAGGGGTTTGTGGTCGAGATCAAGGATGAAGAGGGCGAAGACCAGAGCGAAGCTTTCCGGCTGCGCGACTTCGAGAAGCGGTTTTTCTCTGATGCCACGAACGCGCTGTTGTGCAGGACGTTTCTGGAACACGCGCTGCGCGACCCGATCAGCGGCGAGGTTGGCAAGTCGATTGTGTTTGCCGTAAGCCAGCATCACGCGGCCAAGCTGACGCAGATACTCAATCAGATGGCCGACCGCATGTTTCCGGGCAAGTACCAGTCGGACTTTGCGGTGCAGGTCACGTCACAGATTGCGGATGCGCAGCAATTCTCGATCAACTTCAGCAACAACAACCTGCTGGGGAGCGCCAACTTTGTGCCGGGTTACAAGACCAGCAAGGCGCGTGTGTGCGTCACGGTTGGCATGATGACGACCGGCTACGACTGTACGGACATCCTCAACCTGGGCCTGTTCCGCCCGATCTTCTCGCCAACGGATTTCATCCAGATCAAAGGGCGCGGCACTCGCACGCATCATTTTCTTGAACAACTGACCGATGCGCATTTGAAGGCCGAGATCATCGATGGCGGCGTGATCGATGTGCGCAAGCGGACGTTCAAGCTGTTTGATTTCTTCGCCAACTGCGAGTATTTCGAGGACAAGTACAACTACGATCAGGTCATCAAACTGCCCAGAATCGATAGCACGCGCCCTGCCACCGGCGACGACAATGGAATGAGCGACGGAATCGGGGAATATGTGCACAGCGGCGCGGATGAGATTCATACGATGGGCGAACGCCGCGTCGGTTATGAGGGCATGAAGATTGACCGCATGTTTTACGCGAAGTTCGAGGAAACGGTGCGCGAGAACCCGACTATCGCCGCTGGTGTGAAGGATGGGCAGTGGGAGCATGTGATGGAGTATGTGCATCGTGAAATCCTGAATCAGCCCAGCGAGTTTTATACGCTTGAAAAGCTGCGCAAAGCCGCCGGTGTGGATCGTCGTTTGTCGCTGCGCGAAATTCTGGAGAAGATATTCGGCTTCATCCCCGGATTCAAATCGAAGGATGAATTGCTGGATGAAGAGTTTGCGAAGTTTGTGGCCGACTACAAGCCGCAGGATGCCGCCGCGATCCCGGCGTTGCGCAACTACTTCAAGGCTTATGCCACAAGCGACCAGATTCGCCACATCATTGAGAGCGGCCAACTGACCGACCTGGCGACCAACCCAACGTTCTCGACGCGCGACTTCAGGGCTGTGCCGCCGACCTATCGCAAGGTCATCCCGGAGTACATCAAGGACTATGTGCCTTTGAACCAGTTCGCGGCCTAAGATAAAGAACCACCACGGAATACGCGGATAACACGGAATCACAACAGAACTGAACAAAATATTTCCGTCTGCTTCCGTGTATTCAGTGTGTTCCGTGGCGATGCTCTGAATCCGGATGTAAAACCACGGAATACACGGACTACACGGAATCACGACAGAACTGAACAAAATATTTCCGTCTGCTTCCGTGTGTTCAGTGTTTTCCGTGGTGATGTTCTGAATCCGGATGTAAAACCACAGAATACACGGATAACACGGAATCACAACAGAACTGAACAAAATATTTCCGTCTGCTTCCGTGTGTTCAGTGT
>CAIQQO010000143.1 GCA_903873965.1 uncultured bacterium | reverse complement strand
GGATCGGTGCGCGACCGTCCGGCATCCGCATTTCGGGGTGAGGGCGGCCCAACGATCCGCGTCAGGTGCGCCGCTGGCAGGCATGGAGAGTGGTACGGCTAACGGCACAGGACGAATACGGAAAACGCCACGATTCACAGGCCGCGCCAGCGGCGTCACCTGCACGCGGCTGTTGGGCCGCTCGATTGACACGAAGGATGGATATGATTTATTATGGTGCCCTTTCCATTGGATATATGTAAAGGAATATGAGCGACCCGTTCCTTTTTATCTTTCGCTTCCCTTAGATTCTGTCGCTCTTCTGAAGATTACATCTCCGGCAGAGTAATTGCACGTTCCCTACGGTATTTGCACCACCTTTGCTATAGGGAATAATATGATCGAATTCAAGGTATGATGTGGCACCACACTGGACGCATTTCCCCTGATCACGTTGCCATACGGCCTGTTTTATCTCGTGGGGGATGTGTCGCGTCGTGTCCGTACTCTGGGGCAGCAGCAATTGGCGCTTTGCCAGTCGAACCAGGGTATCCAGAATGGCTTCCGTGTATAAGGGGTCTGCCACACTATAATATCCATTCCCTGCTTTCTTTGAAAGCTCCAGGTAGATACCTGTACTCTGACAATCGATACGCATGATATTTTTCCAGGCTATCTCCGTTCCTCCATCTGACGAGAGGAAATGCAGGCGCTTATTGGTTGCGATGATTCGACCGGGAATCGCTGTTGTGGATCTCGCGCCAACCTTGTGATACGTTGCGTCACATTCAAGATGACAGAGCTCATCGGAGTCGATCTGCACCCGTGTTTGGATGGTGGGCAAATTTCCCCTGCGAATAACCGTAATCTTTTCGAGGTAACTGAGCCGATCAAGGATCGGTTGGGCCTGGAGCTGCGGTATCTCCAAGGCGAGGCGCAGGTGGCGAATATTAGCCCCTTCCGCCTCCGAAATGAGCCCATCACTGGCTGCGGTGGCGAGAGTTTGTTCGAGAAAGTAGAGCGCATCACCACGCACAAATGCGAGTGCCTCGGCCCACTCAATCCCTTCTTTTTGTGCGCCCCGCCGCAACGAATCCCATTCCGCATCGGTCAGCACCCCGTCCTCACAATATTGGAGAAAGTCGTTGCGGAAGCGATTCAATCTGCGAATAACCGTAATCTTTTCGAGGTGACTGAGCCGATCAAGGATCGGTTGGGCCTGGAGCTGCGGTATCTCCAAGGCGAGGCGCAGTTGTCGAATAGTGGTCGCTTCCGCCTCCGAAATGAGTCCATCACTGGCTGCGTTAGCGAGAGTTTGTTCGAGAAAGTAGAGCGCATCACCACGCACAAATGCGAGTGCCTCGGCCCACTCAATCCCTTCTTTTTGTGCGCCCCGCCGCAACGAGTCCCATTCCGCATCGGTCAACACCCCGTCCTTACAATAATGGAGAAAACCATTGCGGAAGCACTTCAAGGCGTTTTCGTTTTCTGACTCACATTTGCGGCAGCGGCCCGTCTGTTTGTTATAACCGATCCCTAAGTGGCTTAAAAGGTTCAATTCTTTCCCACAGCGCCGACATGCGAACTTTGGACTCGGTCTATGCGGGGAAGGTTCCAATGGTGGTGGGACGGGGAGTTGCGGTACCGTCGCTGGTGGCGAGACAGGAGGCTGGGGTGCTGCTGCGGGTGGCGAGACGGGCAGTTGGGGCGCAGTCTCTTCCTCCCCTCCGAAATATTTTAACAACGCACTCAGGCCACCGTCAAAACCCTGCCCAACAGATGCAAATCGCCAGACATCTTTGAAATACACCTCTCCGACAATCAGCGCCCGTTCATTGCCGAAATCAGAGCCTGAGAACGCGAACCGTCCGACGTCGCTGACCGGATCAAGGATGCGCAGATAGCCGTCATCAATCTGTGACATGACATTATCGCCATCGATGGTAACAACAAAGACTACCTTGCGAATGAAGGCGGGCAGACGGGAGAGATCAAGATGAAATTGCTCGTGATCGCCATCTCCTGCGCCCAGACTCCGGAGTGATCCGCAGGGTGATTCTTTTTGGTTGTAGAAAATAAAATAGCGATCATCAGAAAGTTTGTCCTGTGAATCCAGTCCAAAACAGGAAATGTCCACAGTGATCCCCGTCGGCCCATGAATGGTCAGACCTACCTTCAGCGACGTTGCGGGTGTAAGCGCGGCAAGTTTGGTTTTTTGACCACGGACCAGAGTGAGCATGGTTTCTCCGTTATTCATGGCTCCATAGAGATGTTTATGGTGCAGGTTGAGGTGGTTACTTTGGAACATAATGACTACTGGGTAATAGCTTATTGGTGCGTATTATACCATATTTCAAGTGCAGTAAGGTGGTATAGCAGGGAATCAACGAGTGATATGCAGCGACTTTGGCAATGAACCGCACTGGACAGAGCCAGAGTAATGGACGGGGATGGGAACGTCTGTAGGGGGCTGACGTTGGTTCGGTGCGAGGTCATCCCGCAGGCGACGGGCCATACGGGAGGCGATCCGGTAACAGGCCATACGGCACGCGACAATCATCTTTTGTCCACATATGTCTGGCTGCTCGGTGATGTCCGGTGATGTCCGAACTGTTCGGTACCGTGAGTCGCAGAGGTGTGATGGGCTCGCCTGTTCGACATAAGCCATGACGTGAGGGCGGCCCAACGCTGGGCCTCAAGCGCGCCGCTGGCAGATTTGTAGATCGGCACGACTGGCGGCATAGAACTCGCATGAAAAACGCGGCGGGTTTGGGGCCGCGCCAGCGGCGTCGCTTGCAGGCCATGTTGGGCCGTGCGAAATTACAGACAGTACAACTTTCTAAGGTGTTATTTTACGAATAATAACATTCATTTCATCTGTTAATCTTGCTGCACAGCATGGAATTCCTCCTTTATATGCCTTTGGGAACGATGGGTACGTTTTAGCAATTATGCCGACCACATGATACGCCTTGCAACCTTGAGTGATTATCCTACTCAATTCCGTCACCGTTGGTTCGGGGTATACTTCGTTTAATAATATCAGATCCGGCCAAAAATAATCAAGGTAGTTATTAAGGGCCATTTTACGTGTCAGGTTGATAAGAATTGTCTTTCTTCCCTGTAAATGACAGGGCCATTCTTTTGTATTGTCATCGGCTATGTCTATTTCGTAAATCTCTCTATCGATTAATTTTGAGATTAGACGTTTTCCGATAAATCCCTTACTCCCGAGGATGATTAATGGTGTACTTTCCTCCAATTTTTCTGCTATTCTTACCTTTTCTTCGGCTTTCATCACGGCTGCAACAGTTACTTCTGCCTCTATTGCATCACGGAGTATCTCTTTCCCTAAGAGAACGCTAGGTAATATACCTGCAAATGTTTTCTGGTCAGCAGCTAATAATTCGCGTATTTTTTCAGTGTATAAAACCAGTTGATTTAGATTGTCAATATTATCAGGTTTTGTAAAGTCACTTTCCGTACTCGAAATAACAAAAGTTACCCCCCATTTTCCATTCTGCTTAAAAATACCGACGGGCCATGGTCTCCAACGCATGAGATGTCGGTGTTGCGGATAAACATAAGCTAGAGCATACTCCTCTGAAGCCGGATACGCGACGAAGACGGAACTTAGGAAGAGTCGCCTTCTATTCAAATGGCCTACAAGACGAAAAACGATAGGCCGATTAAAAGCTACATTCAGAAAAAGTATAGCGAGCCTACGGAAGTGGTTTGTGATCTCTTTGGTCAGGGACTTAAAGTTCAGCATCGTTGTGATATTATGGTGGTGTTATTAATTGAGACTGCCTACCAGAAATGTAAAGGATGAATCGGATTTTGTCAACATAGTTTTAGGAGTATATTCGCAACCAAAGGAGGCTCTTGACTCTGACTTGCGCAGAGCGCGGCCCAACGCCTCGCCTTAACCGCGCCGCCGAACGCGCCACAATTGAACGCCACGGCCATGTAAAAGAATACATGTTCGCAAACCGACGGTGGCGGCGTCGGCTACAGGCGGCTGTTGGGCCGGGACATGGCCGACGACGGACGTTCCGCTCACCCGACCATGACCACGGCAGAGACTCCGAGGTCACCGACATGGGCAGAAATAGGACGAGACGCGATCGGGCGACG
>CAIQQO010000142.1 GCA_903873965.1 uncultured bacterium | reverse complement strand
TGAATGCGGCAGAGTCCTCATTCAGAATCAGCCAAAGTATCGTCACCCGTTTCGGCGGGAAAGCGTAGCCATGCGGACACCATGCAAGTAGCTTCCCTTCGGGAAGAAGCCGCCGTCCCTTCAGGGCGAGCGGAGTGTCACCGCCGAGATCATCGGGCATGGCGACTGGCCACGGTGGGTAAAGATGCGGCATTGCGTCGAGAATCCTGCGGTGGCAACGCAATAACATGCGCGGCGACCGGATAAGAGGTCGAGGTTCGTTCCATGCGGGGCGAACTTTTCGATTGTCAAGAAGTGCCAGTGTTGATCGAAGATACTAGCAAGGCGCGTATTTGTGAACAATTCGGCGATCGAGATGTTGGAAGCCTACGAGTCATCAAGTGGTAAACCGCCGGCCGACTTCGGTGTGGAAGTTCGCGATCTTGTAGATGGGCTGCTGGAAGCCTACGTCTTCAGCCGTCACTCGGAAATCACGGCGCGAGCGGACGAGATATTTGCCAGCACAGACGAGGACCTGCTATGGAAAGAGTGGGATTCGCGTTGGGACGAGGCTGGCTGGCCGGTTGGATTCAGCTTCGACCCATCCGAGGCTGGGACCGAAGAGGAAATGTTATTTACGACCGCTTTTCAGATGGCAATCGACGAATTCTTGAATTCAGACGACGCAATGGAGCCGGAGGCGACCGAACTAGAGGTTGCGAACTGGCTTAAAGCGCGCCGAATCGCTCAGGACACATTATTCCTGGTTGGAGAAATGGCGAATGCAGCAGACAGTGTTCAGAAAAGAAGGACAGTTGTACATCGAGACGATCGACAATGCGTGGTTGGAGATCAGGCTGTGCCGCTGGCGGGAGGAAATGCGCCATCCGTACCCAGTCTCGCTGGTGCCGGAAGACGCAAAGCAGCTACTCAAAGAAAACCTGCAGGAATGGAATCACGTCTCTTCCAGCGCGCCGCTCATGTTCGTATTGCGCGAATCACCCGAAGAAATCCTAGCGCTAAACCTCGAAACGGACAAATGGTGCTCGATCGGCTTATTGAAGAAATGGAAAGGACGCAGCAAGTTGGACTTCGCAAAAGTAAACGTGACGCTGGATTCCGCCGTCGTGCGGATACTGGCGGATTTCTTCGCTGAGTTAGTCGCGTGAAAAAGACCAAAACACTGTCACTAAATCTCTTCGAGAGAGGCCCCGTACACGGTGAAGTCGTCTGTTGGGTTGGCTGAAATGATCGTCGAGTCCAAACCGCTGCCGGAAGAACAGATGTTGCTGATCTGCGCCGACGGGTTGCAGGTGGGTGAGTGCAAGTATTACATTTGCCTCATCAACAACTAAGGCGGCACGGCTGGTGTTGAGTTGGCTGTTTCGCAGGAAGAAGCCGCCGTCCCTTCAGGGCGAGCGGAGTGTCACTAGCAATTGGCTGGTGGTTCTGCGATTCTCCACCAGTTAGTTGAACACAACCCGCTGCACGAACCACGGTTCGCGTTTGTATGACAAAAGCCCGATTTCGGGATTTAGTATCTCCGGCAAGGAGAACTCCAATGACGAAATGTCTAGTACGCGGCCAGCAATGGCTAAATGTACGCGCGGCGCCGGACTTGTCAGGTCAGAAAGCAGGGCAGGTCAAGACTGGCGATTATGTGAATGCAATCGAATGCAAAAACGGATGGGCGAAGGTTGAGATGGAGGCCGGTGGGGCGGCAATGTTGATCGGCGATACTGAAATGACCCCGTTGTATGGATGGATGTATGCCTCCGAGTTGATCCTCGCTGATGGCACGTCCTACGCGGCGGCGAATCCGCCGCCGGTCACTCCGAGTGGCGAATGGACTGAATCCTATTGGAACAATACGACGATGTCAGGCCCGCCCGTGTTTACTCAGAAATCTCTTTCAATCAGCTACGACTGGAAACTGGGATCTCCGAATCCGGCCGTGAAGATCGACCTGTTCTCAGCACGCTTCGAGCGGCAGATTGCTTACCCGGCTGGCTGGCGTCGGTGGGCAGTGAACGCCGACGACGGTGTGCGGGTGTGGCTGAATGGCGAGTTGGTGATTGATCAGTGGCGCGAGCAGCCGGCAACGCCGTGGATGATCCAGCGCGAGATACCGGCAGGCATATACACCGAGACGGTCGAGTATTACGAGCAGGGTGGACAGTCGAGTTGTCGTTTCTCGTCGATCGAGATTGCGGCGCCGGTAACGCCGCCACTACCGCCTGCTGGGCAAACCTACCGGCGTGGCATGGGCTTGCATTTGATGTTCGGCTGGGGCAAGTCGGATACTGCGTTCAATCTGGGCTGCCGGGACGTTCTGTATCTGGATGACTGGGCCTCCGCACAGCGTTATGCCGACAAGCTGGGCAAGAAAAGTGCGTTCGACAAGGACAGCGTGGTGATGTTCCGGTATTACTGGAACCACTGGCCGTCTTATGCAGAGGTTATTGAAAAGGGTCACGTTGGCGAAGACCCGCGCATCACTGTGGTGATTACCAATGAGTGTGAAGGAGCTGGCGCCGATCCGATCAAAGCGATCAAGGATCACGCCGAACTGGACATCAAAGTGGCGCAATATGCGGCGGAGCGCAATTGTACGGTTAGCGTCGGAACGTTCCCGGTCGGTAACCCTGACTTCACCAATCCGTTGGTGGTCAAGGCTGTGCGTGATAACTACGCGCCGTGGTGGAATACATTCCATGCGATGAATCTGGCAAAAGGACACGACATCTGGCCGGTTTGGGATCAACATGAGTACATGCCGAACCCGTCGCATATTTACAACGATTGGGAGGGCGACATCTGGTTTGCTGACGACTCGACGACGGCGCTTGCTCTAACCAGTCAAGCCGGGCCGCGTCATTCGCAGCGTATCGTCACGGATCAAGTAGGGCGCAAAGGGACGCCGGTAAACCGGATCGTGCTAGACGGCGCATTGCCGGACGGAGGAGGCGGACCTTCTGCCGGTGGCAAGGTGATTCATATGTTCGAGACTGACTGGCATGAAACGCGCGTAGCATTCCTGCCGCTGCTATGCCATTTCGACATTACTGCCGGCAAATTCGTAAGCTCCGAGACCGGGTTGGACTGGGGCGGCAAGGGTGGTTTCATTGGCGGCGGGCAAACCATTCAAGACGTGATTCGCTATGCGCAGCGGGTCAAGGTGATCTGGAATCGCCCGATCAAGGACGACTTCGGGCACAATCAGCCACTGGTTAAAGAAAGCAGTGTACTATTTCAGGGTGGTCAATCCACGCGATGGGATAGCTATTCAGTACAGCAGTGGATTGAACAAATGGGGCCGGTGTTTAAGTCTTAACGCCGCGTTCCATAGGCGTCCCGCAGACAGGTTGTGCGTCTCCCCCCGCATGACCTGTTTTGCGTTTGCAAGGTTGAATCTACCGGCGTGTGGGACCAACGCGCTGCAATACTGCGCACATTAAAGGAAGCAAAAGCAATGAAAAGCATTATCAGCGCGAGTTGTCGGACGGATATTCCAGCGTTTTATGCGGAATGGTTTATGCAACGAGTAAGGGAAGGCTATGCGCGGTACAACAACCCATTGAACACGACGCAGATTTGTACCGTGTCGCTGCGGCCTGAGAACGTCCACGCAATAGTCTTCTGGTCTCGCAACTATGCACCGATGATAGGCAACTTACGCCACTTAATCGAAAAAGGTTACAATTATTACTGTCATCTAACTATAACCGGGTTACCGCGCGAGCTTGAAGTTAGAACGCCGCCGCTTTCATTTGTTGTGGAAACGGTTGATCGGATGGTTGACATCCTGGGCAATAAGCGGGTGATTTGGCGTTACGACCCGATCGTAATGTCCGAGTTAACCACCCCGGACTGGCACGAGTCCAGGTTTATGGAGATCGCGCGGCAACTCGAAGGCAAGGTCGAGCGATGTTACATCTCGTTCCTGGACTTCTACGCCAAGACGCAGCGCAATATGGCGGACGCGGCGCGGTCGCTGAAAATCTACCAACCGAGCGCAGCCCAAATGCTTGATGTCGCCGAGCGATTGGCAAAGGTGGCAGTACGCTATGGCATTCAAGTGTATAGCTGCGCGGAAGACTTTCTGGTCGGCGGCACCATCAAGCAAGGCGCTTGTATCGACAAGAATCTGCTGGACGAGCTATTTCCAGACAAAACCCGGATGATGGCTGTGAAACCTAAGCGGCCGGGTTGCCACTGCTACGAGAGCCGGGATATAGGTGCCTACAATACCTGCCTGCATGGATGCCGTTATTGTTACGCGGTTGCGGACCATAGTGCAGCAAGTACCAATTTCATGGCAGTAAGAGACGAACAAGACAATTTAATTTCAGGACAGACGAATCTCGATGTCGAGGGTAATATTTAATAAGCCGAAACAGGGACAAATGTAGACAAATATGGTATAACATACCCACGAAGTTAAGCCAGTTTGCGAAGGAAAACTCGATCAGCTACAAAACCGCATGGCGGATGTGGAAGCGCGGCGAGCTTGAGGCGATTCAACTACCGACTGGAACAGTGGTTGTCAAGCAGAAGTCGGAACAGAAGTCTGGCGT
>CAIQQO010000141.1 GCA_903873965.1 uncultured bacterium | reverse complement strand
CTGGAACTCCGATCAAGGCAGCCATTTCACGAGTCCGCAATACATTGAGCGGTTGCAGGCTGCCCAAGTGGAAATCAGCATGGACGGCAAAGGTCGGGCAATAGACAACATTTTCACTGAGCGACTATGGCGTAGCGTGAAAACAGTCCCCAAACACTACCCATATCAGTTTAGCCAGTTCCGGAGAGGTGGACACGGTCACAGTCACTGATCCCCGGCATCCCCTATTTGGGCAAACATTTCGATTAATCAGGACCACATCCTGGCGACGATCCGAGGTCTGTTGTGTCATATGGTTACAGCGTGAGGGGATTGAACGCATCATCCCTTTGGCTGTAACCGATCTATCGCCGCAGCCAATTACCATCTATCCAGCCATTCTGAATGTCGCAGTAATACAGCGACTGGTCCGTGTCTTCGGCACGCTTGACGACAGGAGTAATCTATCGGCGGAGGTGGCTGGAGATGACAGTGGACAATCAACCACGGATTCAACGGATCGAAGCATGCCGTCAGATACCCATCGAGACGGCTTGGGATACGCTGGACGGAGGACAACGAGAACGAGCGCTACGCGCTGTGATCATGGTGTGTTGTCAAATCGCAAGCGCACAACAAAAACCAAACCAGAAGACAATCCAGAAAGGCACCACGCCAAGCACAGAGGAGGTGAGAGATGAACAATTCTGAGTTGAACCAGGGTTCATCCAAAATCACCCCAGAGCATACTCGCCGACTGGCCTACGTTTATGTGCGCCAATCCACTATGCAGCAAGTGGAGCATAATCGAGAGAGTCAAGCTAATCAATACCGTCTTGCGGACCGTGCTCGCGCGTTAGGTTGGAGTCCGGCATGCATCCGTGTCATTGACAGCGATCAGGGCAAATCGGGTAAAGACAGCAGCAATCGTGAAGGGTTCAACGAGTTGCTTGCCGAGGTGTCGCTCAATCATGTGGGTATTATCTTCGGCTATGAAGTGTCACGCCTGGCACGCAACAACAGCGACTGGTATCGCTTGTTGGATCTGGCGGCCGTCTTTGGTACACTCATCGCTGATAGCGATGGCCTGTACGACCCACGGCAGTACAACGACCGTCTGTTACTCGGTCTCAAGGGTACTATGAGCGAAGCTGAGTTACATATTCTGCGCCTACGACTGAGTGCGGGGCGCTTAAGCAAGGTCAAAAGCGGCAAATATCGACAGTGTCTGCCTACCGGGTTCTATTGGGTCGACGAGGAGACGGTCGTTCAGGATCCCGACGAACAGGTGCGTCACGTGTTGGAATTAATCTTTGCCAAGTTCGAAGAACTCGGCAGTTGCCATGGCGTCTTCCGCTATCTGCGCTGCGAACAGATATTGTTGCCGCGACGCCCAGCAAGCATCGACAAGGCTCCGATTAGCTGGAAGATGGCCTCGATCACGGCTGTGACTGATATTCTTACCAATCCGGCCTACGCGGGTGCGTTTGTCTACGGACGTCAGCGGGTCGATCCCACCCGTAAGAAACCGGAGCATTCTGCGATGCCTCGCACTGAGAGACCTATGGACGAATGGTTATATGTGCGACGGGATGCATATCCAGCCTACATCTCCTGGGAACAGTACCTGGCAAATCAAGAGCGTATCCATGCTAACGGGACACGCTTTATGGAACTCCGTAAACAAGCAGCAGGGGCTGTGCGGGAAGGCAACGGTCTGCTACAGGGATTGGTTGTTTGCGGCCACTGTGGTCGGCGTATGTACACAAATTACAAGCTGCGCCCCACCTATTCGTGTGCCCAGCAGCTTCATGAGGAACACAGCACGTGTTGCGTTATTAACGGGATCGCCGCGGACCAAGCCGTGGTTCAAGCCTTTTTCCAGGCGATTCGGCCTGCCGAATTGGATGCACTGGAGCAGGTTCTGGCAACGCAACAGGCTGACCATGAACGCATGACACGTAATTGGCAAGACCAGATTCGGCGCGCCAATTACGAGGTGCGCCTGGCCGAGCGACAATACAACGCGGTTGATCCCGACAATCGCTTGGTTGCTGGGACATTGGAGCGGCGATGGGAAGAAAAACTGGAACAGCTTCGTAAGACAGAAGAGGCTCAGCAACGATTTGAACGCGACATCGCTCAGCCAGCACTCTCGCCTGAACTATGTGAGCAGTTCCGGCACATCTCTGCGGATCTGCCACTCCTGTGGCAAAGCAATCAGGTTTCTTATCCGCAGAAGAAGGCGTTGCTGCGATCTCTAATTGGGAGTGTTATTCTGCGACGGGTAGCACCTGACCAGGCAGAGATCAAAATCGTGTGGATATCCGGACACTATTCGATCTTGCATGCGCTATTGCCAGTAGCGCGTGATGCCAATATCACCAGCGCAAATGACATGACTGATCGTATACACATGTTGTTCGAGCAAGGCATAACTGATGAGCAAATGGCACAAATACTCACGCAGGAAGGCTATCATTCAGCACGCAAGCCTTATGTATCGCCCTCTAAAGTCTACAAAGTCCGTCTCCAGAACCGCTGGCTCAACCTGGTAGAAGTGCACCGCGTTGCATCCAAAGTCGACGGTTATTGGACCTCACATGGCTTGGCTGTCGAGTTAGGGATCGAGGTCCGCTCCGTACTCAAGCGCATCTATCGTCATTTGATCCCGCCTGAGCACGTACACCGACATGAAGTTTCCGGTGTTTATCTGATTGATGATTATCCTGAGCTGCTTGACTCGCTTCGCCAAATCTTACACACGTGAAACGTCTATTCATACAGAGGTATTTTGATGGCACAGTTAAGTACGAGGAGGTCTTTCTCAACGAATACGATTCGCCACGTCAAACCCAACACAGCATTGCAACCTATATGATCTTCTACAACCATGAGCGTCCACATCAATCGTTAGGCTATCTGACGCCAGCACAGGT
>CAIQQO010000140.1 GCA_903873965.1 uncultured bacterium | reverse complement strand
GGACACCATTATCAACCCAACAGCGAGTAAATCAAGGCCATTTTGCCGATATAGGGAGCGCTGGTGGCGTGTCTGCCCTGCGCCGCGAGCGCATACCCGCAGTCCTGCGCTGCCGGGAGGCAACATGCCGTGCCTGTATGACGGCATGACGCCTAACTATAGACGTCATGCCGCGAGCGGCAACGGGGTTTTCATGCGTCACCTCGCCGCTCGCGGCTAGATCGGCTCATTTCTGCTATTCATTTGGTAAAGTGCGGCCTGCGTGGTCAGATCACCGTCACCGTGCGCACACTGGGCGCATAAGCCAGTCCCACGGCATAAACACGTTGATCGTTCATCCCCCCTGCCGGTCCCAGCGGAAAGAACAGAACCTGATCTTCGTCATTCTTGATCACTTTAGTCAGCTTCTCAACCAGCTCAATCCGTTCACGATCCGATAACTCACAGCGGAACACTGAATATTGCAAATGATCGCCATACCCCAACATTAGCTTGAACACTTTACGCAAGCGCTTATCATCCGTCACATCATACGACACAATGTAGAGTAATCGCACCGAAAGCACCTTTGGCATCGAGTTCACCGTGTCACAAAGCCGGGGTATTCCCCCAACTCGCCACTCAGAACGCGCCCCAGCAGCCGCAACTGCACTTCCAGCACGCGGCGATAGCTGATGCGATAACCAAACACGGGATGCGTTATCAGTGTGTCCAGACGACCTTCATAGGCCTGGATGAATTTCTTGCGCCCGGCAGGCGTCAACATGATCGCCGTGCCGCGTTTGATGAAGTCTTTGGCATCCAGCACGCCGGTATTGATCACCGTGATCACTACAGAGTCGGCTACCAATGGGCGAAACTCCTCCATCATATCAAGTGCCAGAGAGGGTCGCCCGTATCGCGGGTGGTGGTAAAAACCCAGATAAGGGTCAAATCCGATCACCTGTGCCAGCACAGCACAATCTTTGGCCAGCATCGAATAGGCAAACGACAGCAACGCGTTCACGGCATCGCGTGGGGGCCGGCGGTTGCGGCCATTGAAGTCAAACGGCCAGTCGGCTTCAGCACCGCGCACTTTGAGCATGCCGCTGAAGGCGCCGAAGTAGACCCTGGCAGCTTGCGCCTCGATGCTGAGCAGCGCAATCTCGCTATCTGCCACGAGCGACTCCTGCGCCAGTTTTGCCAGTGTGACTGAAGTATCGTCACTCAGTGCGGTGTGATTGCGCATCAGCAGGGTGCGCGTATTGCGTATTTTTGCCGTCACGAAACCACGCGCCAGCGCCAGGCTTTGCGCCGGGTCGAAGGCAGTGCGGTACTGCGCCATGCGCAGCATCACATTGCGGTGCGCCGTTCCCTGCGTCATGCCCTTAAACCAGCCGCCCATCGAAAAGTAGGCTACGGTAATGCCGCGATCCAGCGCCTCACTGATGGCCTGCGTGGTGATCTGCACATTGCCCATCAGTGCGATGTGCGATGTTTCAAACATGCGCGTTTCGCCCAGCTTTTTATCCTTCAACCACGCTTCAAACACCTCACCGCTCTTGCCCACGCGTGCGCCTTGTTCCTGGACATAGAGAGGCAACGCATCATCGCGCGCGGGCATCAATCGGCGCACACGCTCATCACTGTCGGTTGCGGGCGTGTCGCCGCCAGCCAGCAAGTTCACTTCATCCGGCAGGCAGATTGGCGCGAGTGAACAACGCACGCATTTGGGGCTATCGGCCAACGGCGGCGGGATACGTCCGCCGACCGCCATCAGGCGCGCGGCCTGCGTCAACTCGCGCGTGCGTTTCACTAGCGCCTCATCGAAAGCAATATCAACGCGGGTTTTGGACTCTACATAATACAGAACACCGCCGTGGGCCGTGTAACCATTGGCGCGCAGCACCAGTCCCTGCGCGCATAGTTGCACCCGATCGGTTTCCCATGCGCCTTCGGGCAGATCTGGCGCAGCGCCGTGCTTGTAATCAACAGGCGTTACCACGCCTGCCGCGCCTTCGAGCAGGTCAATGCGCGCCGTGATGTTCTCTTCTACGGCAGACAGCCATACCGAACGGGCGTGGATGACGGCGCCAGGTTCAGCGGCAGGATCGGCATCCGGCGTCGGCATGGGCAGGCTGCCTTTTTCCTGATCCACCACGCGGTGATTAAAGCGCCCCTCGGCGGTATCGGCGCTTTCCATGAACTCACCCTGTACCCATTCCAGAAAAGCGAGGCGCGGGCAATAGCAATACTCGTTCACCATGCGCGCCGGGACGCAGTCGGGAACGTTGAGAAAGGAGTCATCGATGGTCACTATTTGTTTCTCATGCCGGTTGTGGTGGCGCAAAGGTAAAGTAATAGCCTGCCGCAGAAACGACGCTACTTCGATACACTTCTGTGACGCCAAGTTGATTAAGATGCTTCCGGTCGGGATGCAGCGCAAACAATAATGGGTGTGCAACCAACGAGCGCACTACATTCATGTCAATTGGCCGTGACCAGATTGGCCATGTCCATACCTGGACGTTGTCGATCCGTGTGAATCCGGTCGTCCGTGAGCCATGTGCAGATGGCATGATAGGAAAGAGCGGTAGCGCCTCGATAGCCATTCGGTTAGCGCCGCGCACAGTTACTATCGGGTTTTGACGTGTGTTGGTCGGATCAACCGCTTGCAGGGCATACCGACGTGTTTCATCGAGTAAATCCCAGCGCAGCGAAAGCCCCATATCACGATATTGCCAGGGACCAAACAGGCATTCCTCGATATGCTTTTCTTCCGTCACTTCAATTGTTTGACGCATCATCCCCAGTAACGCTTGCTGCCCTGCGGTAAAGTCAAAATCTGTGGCAAATGCCGTATTTTCGTCTTTGCGCCTCGGGTTGAATTCACCTGCCCACGTAGCCGCAAACTCGGTTAATTCTATGTTGGCGGGAGCCAGACACGCCTGTTGCAGGAATTGCCGATATTGCTGCTGGGGGATCTTTTTCAAGCTACTTACTACTTCAGGCGCGGGTGGTTTGAGAGTAAAGTGAGATCTATCTTGTTGGTTGGTCAAGTAGTGATGCAGGGCTGATATCAACTCGCTATGAGATAGCGCGTCACCCTCAATGTACAAGAGGGGAATCCATGTGTTTTCCTGTCGCCATGCCATCTTTACAGAGCGGTTTTTCCATGTATGCGATAGCGCACGCAGGGTGCCCAGAGCTGCCAGATAGGCTAACGGATTTGACCCGTTCAAGCCTGATAGTTCAAGCAGGAAAGTCATGCTTGTGCCTCCTTCCGATGCTGTTCTTCCGCGCTTTCACGATGATCTGCCAAGCGTATGATCGTTTCGAGATACGCCAGTCCCCACCAACCATACCGCCGTGTCAACCTCCAATAACGCTCAGCAATGCCACTATCCAGCATTTCGAGACCTGTCAGGCTGCTGGTTTGCATATGCGCGCCATACAGATTGATTTCGACCTGGATCGGTTCTGGGTCCACTATCACCGGCGCAAATGGGCGACCATGTCCATGATGGCATGCGATGAGGTGCAACAGAAGATCAGGGTCATTCGCCTGAGCCAGTAGTTCTGAAGCACTTTCAACCAGGCGCACGGAAAGTAACTCGTGACGTATGCCTTTGGGAAAACCACTCTTTTCGCGCAATGCGTTTGCTTCCGCACTACTTTGTGGCATACGCTCGGATTTTGCCAGCAGTGCCGTTGCCGCTGCGGCTTTCCAGCGATTCCCCCCATGCAACAGAAGCTGAAATCGGCTGTCTGCTTTGCCTACATCGTGCAATTTCCCGGCCAGTGCTATGTCTGCTACGAGGTCCTTGTTCAGTCCGCTGTTTTCTGCAAAGCTCCGCGCAAATTGACTCACGCCGCCCAGGTGGTCGTCAAGCGTAACCGCCACTGTTGCAGATGACGTGTCATCTTCACCTGTAAAGTGATCAAGTGAACTGGCATCGCGCCTTTGCTGCGCACCCTGTAATACAAGTCCGCCAAAGGGATGCAGCAGCACTTTTAGCCGTTTATCCCGCGCCAAACCAAAGGCGGTTGCTGCAAGCCACGCAGGAGCTGCTGGTTCTTCTGCGAGATCAAGTAGTGCTTGGCGAAGCTCGCTTAAGTTCTCAGGAACACCATTTTGTGCCAATGCAATCGCGCGCCGATATGTCGTATTATCAGCAACCATTTGCACCAGGCCGGGATGCAGCCGCAGAATGTATTGTCCACGACTGAGTTGATATGCTTGATCTCCCAGATCAATATTGTTGTCCGGATCAGGAATGTGGCCGAAAACATCCCATCCACCGAGACTCGATGGAATAATGAGTGTGTCGCCGGGGTGAATCTGTTCCGGCGCTGTCACTAAATCGCTTTCTTCCGGCCCAACCCACCGCATGACAGTGCGAGTCTGCTTCGTTTCCTCAGGATCATAATCATCTGTGAGTCCGCCGACAATGTCGCTAAGATCCTCATCAGTTGCGTGATCGCGCATCCAGCGTCGAAAAATGTGCAGGGGAACAGACATGTGCTCGGAGGAAGTAGGAGGGCAAAGCGAAATTGTCTGTACCCAGTCATCAACATTGGTAGACTTGGAATCAATGTCAGATCGCCATATAACCTGGACATCGGGAGCGCCACGATCCGGACCATGCAGGAATAGCGCTTCGTCTGGTAAAAGGAATGGCTCTGGGGATGTTTGCGCCAGGCAGTCCAGATGAGCAGGCAGCAAAATTGGCGCGCTTGTCGACTGCGCGTTCAAGCGTCCCATTAACTCATCATCGTTTGCCAGTGAAGCCTGCAGGACGCTATTTAATCCCGTGATGCCCATATCAATGTAAGATGGATTAGTCCCACTCTGGTGTGCCACCTCATTTAGCCACGCCCATGTCATGGGCAGTGCTTCGCCATAAATGGGGTCGGTGAATTTTGGCGCAACCTGGTCAGCACGAATGACAATAGCGCCTGTCGCCGCGATTCCCCTCCCCATACGGTTCAATCTTCCAAAGCGCTGTCGCAAAGCATCCAGACTTGCGCACTCACTGACCATCACATCAAAATCAAGATTAGCGCCAACCTCAAGGCATTGCGTTGCAACAACATACACGCGGCGATCCAGGTTGCGCTCTCCGCTGCTATCGGCGCTGAGTTTATGTAGCCATTCTGCGACGACATGGTCGCGGTCGAGTGATCGCATGCGTCCTGTTAGCAGGACAGCATCACAGTTAGGCTGGCTGGCAAGCAACTGGTAGACCGACCGAGCAGTTGCTACTCTGTTTGCGATAATACAGATCGCCTTGAAACCTGTCGAGTCCGCAGACAAAACGGCTTGATGGGCTAATTCCTCCGCCAGGGCTAATAGCGCCTGATCTCCCTTGGCTTTTTCTGCCGTGATGAGTGAGATGGATTTCGTGGCATTGAGGCGAGGGCCGAGAACCGGATGGTTACGGTCTTCACTCGTATCACGCAGAATCTCATCATCTCGCGCCGATTTTGAGGGTGTCGCTGTCATAGTTACAAAAACAAAGGGGCGTGAAACGCTTTTTTCAGCCCAGTGTCTATAACGTTCTATCGCAGCAACCGTTTCTCCAAATGGCACGGCGCAATGGGCTTCATCCAGAATGATCAGACTATCATTCGCAGCCAGTCCAGCGTGAACAGGCCGCATTGAACCACCACGCAGTCCATATCCTCTGAATAACAGTCTCGAACCAATTTGATCCACAGTACTGGCAATAACCGTCGGTTGTATAGGCGTGCGCGCCCAGTTATCGTCACGATATATCCCGCCGCGCAATTGAAAACACGCCAATGGCTCATCACCACCTGCGAGTAAACGTAATCGTTCGGCCACGTTATATAGAATGCCAGTCTTGGCCTCGCGTAGTTGCCGCGCCAGATGTTGCGCGCGCTGGAAGGCTTCATCGACGATCACACGGCGATCAACAACAAAGAATATGCGGCGAGGAGCACACCGGTCTTCGGCTGGCCATTCGGCCTGACACGCCAGCGCAAAAATCGCAATATCAATGCAGGCGGTTTTACCACTTGCTGTTGGCAGAGCAATTACCTTTGGCCATGAGCCTGGCAAGGCAGCACTGGCAAGCCTGGATTGCCACGGAAAAGGGCTACGCCCTCCATATAGTTCGCTGAAAAAAGAGCCAAAGTCATCCGCGGTGAGTGGTTTCATGCCTCTTCTCCCTGCCATCCCGTGTAAGGACGACATAGCCCGTAACCGCGATATCGTCCCGCGCCCAAAAGCACCGGGCCGCGTACAGGTTGAGCAAATGTAAGTAACGCATGCGTTTGTAGATGGCTGGTTCTTCCGAACTTAGTCGGTAGTGGTGGGAACGCACTTGCAGCCGGAGCGCCGATAAAAAGAGATATGGGCGTCAAAACAATGTCAGTGGGTCTGGGTAGCCCAATGTACTCACATGCAGTGGCAACGGTATTCTGCGCTTCAATCTCGGCTTCCGCGCTATCCTTGGCTTTCGGATATCGATCCAGGACAATCGGAGTGACAGATGCCCATCGGCGAGCCGGGCGCGTCCACGTTTCGCTGCGTAATGCAAGGGGCGGTTGCTCACGCTCTTCAAGCACAATTTCCCACTCGCCGATATTTCCCATGACAAGTTTTATTTGCTGCGCTTCGCCAGATTCATCATCTACAAGGAACCTGTTGAAGCACCGCGCAACTTCACTGGCTGACACGGATCGTGGGAGCGCCATCGCAATACCGAGCAAGTGACCATCAGCCCGCGCATCACCAACGTGAGCAAGCGGCGCGAATGCAAGGTGGGCTTGTTCGCTACGTGTGCCATCAGGGCGGTGTCCGCTGATCCATTCGGGCGGTGGTTGTTGTGAACAACCATTCATCACCATGCCGCGCATCGCATCCGTAAGCGCAAGAGAGGACTCTAGCGGAATCGTCCTCCCACCTGTCTTTGTGAATATGAGCAGCGAATCATTAAGGCGTGTTTGCGGTATGGCTGGATGCAATTCCACTTCATGCGGTGTTGCATAGCCATTCCAAAGTGACGGTGATGGCCGCCGCCCTGCTGCGTAGCTGATCGACAAAGCATTCAACCGTCCACGCCCCGTAATCCGCAACTGATGCATCGCGTTTTCAGTTACTGGTACCAGGTTTGGCAGCGGAGGATTGGGTTCCAGCCACATCTGCACAAGCGAAGAAGAGTGTCCCAGGTACGTTACTTTACTGCACAAAGATTGAAGAGCAGGTAATAACTTATTATCGCTTTCTGCTTCGCGCCAGATCAGGTAAAACGTGTCATTCTCAGGAATGACTGTCTGGAACTGACGAGGTTGTCTGCCTCGTCCAATAGGCAGCGTGCCCATAACCATATGAGGTTTCTTATCTTTTATCGGACTAGAATCATCGTTAACAGGAACAAACATCGTTACAGGTGTCCGATACCACGCATTTGACAGATTTAGTGCAGGGGCATGCTGGCACTCAAGCCATTCGAGTGCAGCCCGCTCATCAGGCATTTCACCACCCAGATAGTAAGCAGCAACAAGCGCCATAAATACGCGGTCTGGATGTGGCGGCCATTCCGGGCTTCCGCGATCAGCTGGGTTGGTTGCCACTGCCCTACCGGTAAGGTAGCATATACCGATAGAAAACATTAATTGCCCCCTTCAACACTCACTGTTTTTGCCGCCAATTCGTGACTGTTTTTGACCAGTTTGGCTAGTTCCTGCCGCGGTTGCAATGTAATTTCATCCAGACTCCATGGCAATTTCGTTGTCTTGATTTCTTCAACGGCTTCTTTGAATAGTTCAATGGATTCACGCGCTGACAGTGAGTATGTTGTACTTGCCTCACCATGCCCACCCAGGAGTTCCCACGTGGTGCTGGTGATGGGAATCAACTGACACCGAGAACGCAAATCGTATCCTTGTTCTGTTGCCAATGTTGCAGCGCAGAGCGCAAGCGCAGCAAGAACAGTGCGCGCACAATCGTCAGTTTCTTTGATGCTTTTGTCGTTCTCAACTGGAAAATACTGGCGGCGCAATGCTGGAAGAGAAAGCACTGTGGTCTGAATAGCTTTCTCAATTGTGACGCCGCCACTTGTGACTGTGGGTGGGATATTGCCATGATTGACTTCCGAGGGTCTGAGTTCCTTCTTCTTCTTAGCAACGACAGCCGCTTTGTCTGCATCAAGCGTCCAGTCGCCATTTGGCATCCGATACACCGGTCCGGATTCCTTGTAAATTTGAAGCGGGTCAATGCGACTGCTTGTCCTAACGCCTTGTACGACGCCAACCCCTGTAATCTCTGACACGATGGCGCGAGCGAATTTAGCGCCCATTCCTCCGCGCGGGCCGGCAGAATCCCACATCCCGAACAATAGAGCAGTAGGGCAATAGGCAAACAGTGGTGTGGCATTGCGAGGGCTGATTTGGTTCAATTGCAGACCGATCTGAGTTTCACGAAATGGCGTATTTTCGAACAAACTATCGCGCAGAATGGCATCTGCTATCCGATGCGGTAGTTCAAGACTGGTGATTTGCCCGACATCAGGAACGATGCTTTCCTTGAAGTCTACAATGATGATTGGCAAAGGGAAATCTTCTGGTTTCTGTCGATTACGCCACGCGTCCAGTAGTGCAAGCTCCATACGATTAGCCTGTGATTGCACTGAATCGAGTAACACGCAGTCAACGATCTCGTCCCCCACGCGCCGTTTTTCATTGGCATAAACGCCTGCGACATCACCACTCATATAGGTTGGAGGGAATATCTTGTCGCCGTTTCCGCCAGCCGGTTGCAATTCCACAACACGCCGAAACGCAGCGGCGTTCCCTGCTACTGCGGATTTAAGAACACCTAGAGTTATCGCTGTCATCATTTTGATTCTCCTTGTCGAATGCTGATTACTATCAGAATATCCGGTTTTTGTTATCCCGAATTTTCTGAATGCTTAACTATTGGTTATACAACTCTCCCGCCTTTCGCATCTCGTCCCCAATCTCTTTCCGCAACGCCTCCGGCGCCAGCACCTCCACCTCCGCGCCCCACTGCCTGATCCACGGTTTCATCTCTATCGTGCTGCCCACGCGGATGCGCATCAGACAGCCGCCGTCGGGCATATCCTCGATCACCTGTGACTCGTGCCAGTTGGTGTCACGCACGCGGTTGGCTGCAGTCCCGGCGCGATATCGCAGCACCACCTCAACCGACTCACCGTTACCCCAGTTCACGCCCCACGCTCCCGCCAGCAAGGCCAGCGGATCGAAAGTCGCGGGAATGGTGTATGTGTCGGTTGTTAAGGTAACGCTCTGCAACCCCTCGATCTTGAACGTGCGCAGGTTGTTGCGCAAATGGTCATACCCGATCACGTAACTCGAATAGCCCACCGCGCTGGGTTCGATAAAGTACGGCTCGAACAACCGCTCGACGTTCGGCGCGGTGCGTTGCACCAACCGTACCCGCACACCATCCAGCCACGCGTGTGTCAGGGCTTCCAGCGCGCGCTGATATTCGATGCTGCGGTCATTCGACGGCCGATCCAGCTTGTGCGAAGTCGTAGCAATATGCTCGGCAATCCGCGGCGCGATCTTCTTCAGCGCCAGGCTGATCTTGTTCAACGCCGCCACAGCGTGCGGATTCGGCTTGTCCGAATAGTGCGCCAGCAGCCGCGCAGCCAGGTACACCGCCATGGCCTCGTGGATGCTCAACTTCAACGACATCAGATACTGATGCGTATCGACCACCACCACGCCACGTTCACGTGTGATCGGCACGCCCTGTTCATTCTCAAGGTCATCCAGCATGCGGTAGATCGTGCTGCGATTCAGCTTGCCATCCGAGCTATTCGCGAAATGCGCAATGATCCCCTGGATCGTCATCCGCTTGCTGGCGACCAGCAGCTCCTCTAATTCATTCAAACGAGTCGAACGTTTCGTTGTACGCGTCATGTTGTCCTCAACAATAACGATTCAATGTTGCAGGAAATGCGACAAACCCCAAGGCATTCCAGCAGAGGCGACCTGACAGACGTCATTATATGACGCCGACACGAATTGTCTCTCGTCACATAAGTCGAAGCGCGGTGTTGGGTTGTGCCCTTACCAATCAGTGATTGACAATGAGTTACATAGTGAGTACTATTAAGTCACAAACCTCGACGCTGTGACTCTCTGGCGCGTAAGCTATAACAATAAGGATTT